>DHTR01000006.1 GCA_002408725.1 Pelotomaculum sp. UBA5255 | reverse complement strand
AGGCTGTTTATGAATGCTGACAAAAAACTGCGCCAGGTTTTCCATCGTCTTTTCGCTGCTCGACTCAGCGCCCGGCTCTGCATCTGCCTTACGGATATACTCAGCCAGTTGGTCTGCACGGATAACCTGATTACGTACTTCCTTCTTTGCATACTTTGCATTGAGCACAGTTTTCGGGTTGGCCAATACAACAATCGAACGGTAGTTGTCATAGAAATACTTATCGAATACGATCCGGAGCAACGCATTTCTTTCCGCACCGCGTATCTGCTTTATCAATTCCAGATGACGTCTGTTTTGTGTGATAGGAGAATAGATGCCTTCTTTTTTAGAGTGGCGGCCATAGGAGAATGTACGTATAAAATCGCCGTTACTGTTAATCTCTATATTGCCGTACAGATTTTTGCACTCAATCACAAACTGATGTTTTCGTGTAATAATCAAATAATCAATTTGTGAGGTAAGTCCCTGATATTCAAAGTATAAGTCATGAAGCACAAACATCGGGATATGGCTGTTCTCCAACTCAAAGCGAACTTGCTTTTCACCGGCAATCCCGGCTTTTACCAAGCGTATTTCCCGTTCAATGGCATTAGTATTTTCACCGGTAGCCGTTTGCTTAAGCTCCTTTAACACTTCGAGCTGCCGTTCCGCTTCGCTATCATCCTTATAAAATATCGGACCCTTGATTTTATTAAATAGCGCCATTTAATCCTCTCCATTCTGCAAGACAGAACTGCTTTAATCATAAATGAAGCTCTTACACCATATTCTTCATTTTGAGATAATTTCCTACTAACCAACAGGATTTTACCGGAATTTATCGAAATTGGGCAGAATATGGAGAGTACCGCAGGATAATAACGATAAAATTATCATGCTTATTTAAAAGTGAGGAGGGAAAAGGATGGACATTGACAAGGGACAGAGGAAGGGACAGGGGGACAGGTCCCCAAAACCGGCAAACTTAAGAATAAAAATAAATCTGCCGTGATTAGCAGATTATTTTTCAACCTGATCTTTCCATAGCATTCTGGAAGATAAATGCTACAGCAGACATGAGTTTGAAACCTTCCAGGAAGCTTACGAAGAGGTGAATAATTACCTGGACTATTATAACAACCGTAGACGTCATGGCAGTATTGGTTACCAGGCACCAGCTATCTATTACCAGAAGCACGCTAAAGGGACGTCACACAGCGTTTATGCCGCGAAAGCCGCTTGATATGGGGGGATACCCTCTGGTACAATCCCGCGGGCGGGAATACCCGCCACCTCCATCAACTAGGGTTATTTCCGGCCTATAACAATGGAGTCCAGAGGGTGTAGGGGACCCCATGTCAAGCGGACCGTGGAATAAACGCCGAATTCGGCAGGGAATCTATTTAGGCCGGATCATTCACAAGGATATTCTCCATAATTGGGGGTTTAACCCGCCTGGCTGAAAGAAATCCTGGGGGATAAAGTAAGCGAGGTCAACGCTTCCAGCCGCCTGGTGGAAAGCCCGGCGATCATTTTAAATTTAAATCCGATGATGACCAGCAGCATTCAGCGGGTGATGCAGGCCGCCAACAGAGACTTTGGCGACATGGGGAGAAACGCCCTGGAGATCAACACCAGGCACAAGCTGATTAAAAAGCTGGACGACCTGCGGCAAGAAGATGCGGCATTTGCCCGGGTTGTAGCCGAGCAGGTGTTTGACAATGCCCTGATCTCTGCCGGCCTGGTGATCAACCCGCGGGATATGGTCGAGCGCATCAACCAGATTCTGGAGAAGACATTGTAACTTTTTAGACGAGCAGGGACGGTTCTCGACTGTCGCATTTTTAAGATGTGCGGCACAGAACCGTTCCTGCGGTCACAATAACCTGGCAGCCCACTGGGAACGATATATGAAAGCTGCAGGTACGAATATAGAACACTATTGGGGTGAAAAAATATATTATGAAAAATATTTGCCCATTTTGCGATCCGGAAAGAAAAAAAGAAAAGGTGGGAGAAAACGGCGCTGTCTTTGCCCTGGAAGATAGATTCCCTGTAACCCCGGGCCACATGCTGATCATCCCCCACCGCCACACTGCCGACTACTTCACCATGACCACACAAGAAATACAAGATACTGAAGATTTAATAAGATACCTGAGAGACAAAATCACCAGTGAAGATCCCACTGTACTGGGCTTTAATATCGGTATAAACTGCGGAGAAACAGCCGGACAATCTGTCATGCATGCCCATATCCATCTGATTCCGAGAAGGAAAGGTGATACAGAAAACCCGCTTGGTGGTGTGAGGGGTGTTATACCCTGGAAGAGAGGCTATAAGCACATATAATAACCGGTATACCACAGATCTTATTTCACCCGCTCAAACAAAAGGATTCCCTCACATTCTAACCTCAGCACCCTGTTTTGGCGTCTTAAATGCTCCAGGTGGGAGATGGCCTCCCCGGTGGCAAACCACATCTGCTGCAGCGGGAACTGGTCCCAGGTGTAGGGCAGGTCCCAGGTGATCCCGCCGGCAACCTGGTAGGCGTTCATCACACCGCCGGCCAGAATAGTCAAAACCTCATGCAGCCGGTGATCGTAGTGCCGCTTCAGTTCAGCGATCCGCTGCCGCACATCTTTTATAACCCCCCTGTGCCCCGGCAGCAACAGGTCGATCTCCATCCGGTCCACCTTGTCCAGGCTCTGCAGGTACTGGCCCAGGGGGTCCGGCAGCCCTTTATAAAACATGGTGATATTGGGTGTGATGTTGCCCAGGATGTGATCGCCGGAAATCAGTATCTTTTTATCCGGCTCATACAGGCAGAGATGCCCCGGCGTGTGACCGGGCGTTTCCACGACAGTAAAGCAGTAATTGCCAACCTCCAGCACGTCCCCTTCCCCCACTGCGCTGAAATCATGCTCACTGTCGGGGCCGTATTTGCGGCCGGGGTGCTGCAGCAGGGCCTCGCCGCACTCGCGCACCGGGAAGCCGTATGCGCCTATGTAAGCCAGGTTTTTCCGCCAGTATGCCGGTGAAATCGCCCAGTTGATCCGTTCCGCGTCGCACCCGCTGCAGTAAACCACGTTTTTTTCCGTGGCTACGGCCGAAACCAGGCCGGTATGGTCGGCATGCAGGTGGGTGATAAAAATGTCAGTCTGATCCAGAGGGGCGTCCAGCAGCCTCAGCCCGCCTAAAAGCGCCCTGCGGCATTCCTCACGGTTAAACCCGGTGTCAACGAGCAGGTTGCGCTCCCGGCCTTTTATCAGGTAGGCATTTAAAGCCTTGAGGGGATTTTTCGGGAGAGGCACCTTTATAATGTAAATACCAGGCAGGACTTCTTCTACGATTTGTACTCACTTCCTCACTTAAAGCTATCAGATGATCGCTTTCTTACTATTTTACCGGCAGCGATATCCTGGTCAACAGCTCGCTTTCCGGCACATCCTGGGGCCCGTTATAGTAATATTCGTAGGCAGCGCCCGTCGGCTCCAGGTTATTTCCCTGCATCCATTTGTTCATTTCATTGTACACCGGCTCCATCTGGGAATAGGGTCCTTTAAACATGCAGGACACGTACCTTCCTGCAGGGACTTCGCCGGCCTTGACCTCGCCTTTCCCGGGCAGCGGCCCGGCCACCGGAAAGCCCATTTCCACGTCCAAATCCTGCATGTCCAGGTTGTAATAAGCAGTGTAGGGCGCATTGGCCAGCTGCTCGCCCAGCTCTGCCAGGTATTCTGCAATCTTCCTGTAGGATTCACCAATGAGCAGCGGCAACCCTTCTAAAGTCGTCCTGGCCCTGATGAACAAAACCGGCTGCGCGGCTTGCTCGTTCAGCTCAATATTAAGACCCATTCAATTACCTCCCTTTCAGTGATCTTGATACGCCACTGGCTGTAGCACTGGGGTTACCTGGCGGGAAATCCCAGTTAAAACCAGCAGGCTGGTTTTAACCATTATACCACCAACAGGCAATTGGGTAATTACAAAAATAACAGGCGTGGACTTACCCGCCGGATTTGTATGTTTAGCCCTATCGGCATGAGTTCCGACACCCAGCATTAATGGCATCCCCTACCTCAAGTTTCCCTGTGGTTGATTTATTCAACCATAATCAACCACCAATCCATTGTTTTATGGGCTAAAACCCGTACAATTATACTTAAAGGGGGTGATCATATGAAAGAAATCAATATTGCCAAAACACTTGTTGCAAAACGCAAAGAAAAAGGTATTACCCAGGATGAACTTGCGGCATATGTCGGGGTCTCTAAGGCATCTGTTTCAAAATGGGAAACCGGGCAGAGTTATCCCGACATCACCTTCCTGCCGCAGCTTGCGGCCTATTTTAACATCAGCGTTGACAGGTTGATTGATTATGCGCCACAGATGGCAAAGGAAGATATCAAAAAATTGTATCACAGGCTGGCATCTGACTTTGCTACCCGGCCATTTAATGATGTCCTGGAAGAATGCCGGAAAATAATTAAAAAATACTATTCCTGTTTTCC
>DHTR01000078.1:33233-33924 GCA_002408725.1 Pelotomaculum sp. UBA5255 | reverse complement strand
ACCGGCAAGATTGATGGGAATAGTACAGGTGTCGGTAAGGTACATATCCAGCGGGTCGTCCATCCTTTCCCCACAGCGGAAAGCCGTTGTGGGCGTTACCGGTGAGATGAGCAGGTCGTATTTTTGAAAGGCGCGGTCGAAGTCTTCTTTAATCAAGGTCCGGACTTTTAACGCCTTCAGGTAGTATGCGTCGTAATAGCCGGCCGAAAGGGCGTATGTCCCCAGCATAATGCGTCTTTTTACTTCGGCCCCGAAGCCCTGGCTGCGTGTCTTAATGAACATGTCGATGACATCATCCATTTCAGCGGCCCGGAAGCCGTAGCGCACCCCGTCATAACGGGCCAGGTTTGAACTGGCCTCGGCAGGAGCAATCAGATAGAACGTGGACAAGGCGTACTCGGTGTGTGGAAGGTTAGTATATTCCACAGTGGCCCCGAGGGATTCCAGCAGGGTCAACGCCTTCTCGATAGATCCGCGCACCCCGGGGCTAATCCCCTTGGCCATGTATTCCTCAGGAACCCCGATCTTCATTCCTTTTACGTCATTTATTAAAAAACGGGTGAAATCCGGGACTTCAGACCTGGCCGAGGTGGAGTCCAGGGGATCGTGCCCGCAAATTGCATTCAGCATTAAGGCGCAGTCGGTAACATCCCTGGAAAAGGACCCGGCCTGATCCAGGGAAGAGGCAAAA
>DHTR01000078.1:32388-33035 GCA_002408725.1 Pelotomaculum sp. UBA5255 | reverse complement strand
ATCCAGGGAAGAGGCAAAAGCAATTATCCCGTAGCGGGAAACGGCCCCATAAGTGGGCTTGATCCCTACCACACCGCAAAAAGAGGCGGGCAGCCGGATCGAGCCACCGGTATCTGAGCCAAGAGCGCAAATAGCCTCTCCGCAGGCAACCGCCGCAGCGGAACCCCCACTGGAACCCCCGGGTACCCGCTCGGTATCCCATGGGTTCCGGGTGACAAAGAAGGCAGAGTTTTCCGTGGAGGAACCCATGGCAAACTCATCCAGATTGGTCTTGCCCGGCAGGGTAGCCCCAGCCGCCTCGAGCTTCTTGACCACGGTGGCGCTGTAAGGCGGCACAAAATTGGAAAGCATCCTGGAGGCCGCAGTTGTTAAAATTCCATCCGTGCACATATTGTCTTTTACGGCCACAGGGATCCCGGCAAGGGGCGAAATCTTTTCACCGTTTTTGATTTGCAGGTCCACTGCCCGGGCCTGCTCAAGAGCTTTTTCCCGGGTCCGCGTGATGTAGGCCGCGATTTTATCCTCAACTGAATCAATTCTCTCAGATACAGCCAAGTTTAACTCCTCCGCCGAGATTTCTTTCTTTATTAATAGGTCGTGCAGTTCATGGGCTGTTCGTTGGTAAAGCTGCAGCTTAATCGCCTCCC
>DHTR01000078.1:28997-32217 GCA_002408725.1 Pelotomaculum sp. UBA5255 | reverse complement strand
CGATTAAGCTGCAGCTTAATCGCCTCCCCTATGTCGGGTTTAGTATCAGAAACACCTTGATTTAAACAATCTTGGGCACTTTGAAATAATTATCATCCCGGTCCGGGCTGTTGGCCAGGACATCCTCCTGGGCAATATGCTGTCCCACCCAGTCCTCCCGGTAGACGTTTTTCAGGGGGAGGACATGTGCCGTAGGCTGGACGTTTTCGGTATTCAATCGTTCGAGTGCCTGCAAGTGCCCTAAAATGTCGTTAAGCTGCTTGGTGTAAACATCCTTTTCTTCCTCGGTCAATTCCAGACGGCCCAGGTAAGCAACATGCTCGACATCTTCTCTCGTTATCAAGGTTTCACCTTCTCTCGTTTCTAAGGTTTAAAAGTCTTTAATGAAACCATTATCTACAGAAACTTACATTATTATATCAATACGTAGAATAATAGTGCAAGCTTACCAGATACCCTCGCCCAAATTTATAACAGTGTTTAATCCTTAACTTAAACACAGGCTCACCTTGTAGAATTTCAGATCTATTAAAACTGGCTGTTTCAAGTGAATGTTGAAACAGATGACCCTTGAACGTCATTTTACATACTTTCGATGGTTTCCTTAAATTTCTTTTCATCCAGAACCGTGATCCCCAGTGCTACCGCCTTCTCATATTTCGACCCGGGTTTTTCCCCGACAACAACGTAATCGGTATTGCGACTGACACTGGAGGCAACCTTTCCTCCCCGTTTTTCCACCTGTTCCTGGGCCTCCTGACGACTGAAACTCTCCAGTGTGCCGGTGATCACAAAAACTTTTCCTGACAGCGGACCGGCCTCACCCGCACCATCTTTCGCGGCTCGGGTATTGACGCCTGCCTGAACCAGCTTTTCCAGCACCCTTCGGTTCTCCCTGCCGGCAAAGAAACCCACTATGCCGGCAGCAATCTTAGGCCCGATTTCCGGGATTGCCATTAGATCCTCCCCCGGGGCAGCCATCAGGGCATCCATCGATTGGTAGCAACCGGCCAGGATCTTAGCCGAACGCTCACCCACGTGGCGGATGCCCAGGGCAAAAATCAGCCTGGCCAGTGAATTGCTTTTGCTGGCTTCAATGGCCCCCAGCAGATTTTGGGTGGACTTGGGCCCCAGGCGCTCCAGGGCGACAAGGTCCTCATAGCGAAGGGTGTAGAGATCCGCCGGATCGTTCACCAGACCGGCCGCGAGAAGTTGACCGATGACCGCGGGCCCCAGCCCGGCAATGTCCATGGCATTGCGGGAGGCAAAATGGATCAAACCTTCCCAGAGCTGATCCGGGCAGGCCAGGTTGGTGCAGCGGACAGCCGCCTCGCCCTCTGCCCTGATTACAGCAGACCGACAGGAAGGACATTCCCGAGGCATGGACCAGGGCACTTCCTCGCCGTTTCTCTCCCCCGTCAAGACAGTCACGATCTCGGGGATGATATCCCCTGCCTTCTGCACCATCACCCTGTCGCCGATCCGGATATCTTTCTCCCGGATAATGTCCTCATTATGCAGAGTTGCCCTGCTCACGGTGGTACCGGCAAGCCGCACGGGCTCCAGGTCCGCGCTGGGCGTCAACACTCCGGTCCGCCCCACCCGGACAAGAATATTCTTGACCCGGGTCACCGCCTGCTCCGCAGGAAACTTAAAGGCGATTGCCCAGCGGGGGCTCTTAATAGTAGAACCAAGAATGACCTGCTGGGAAAGCGAATTAACCTTGAGCACCAGCCCGTCCACGGCGTAGGGAAGATCGAAGCGACCGGACTGCCACCGGTTGCAGTATTCAATTAGGTCGTCCATCTGCTCAAATATCCTGTACTCCGGGTTGACTTTAAAGCCCAGTTCCTTCAACAGCTCCAGGACTTCCCCGTGCCCGGACGGAGAAACCCCGCTGCTGTAGCCAATTCCGTATACAAAAAGGGCCAGCCGGCGGGATGCCGTCACCCTCGGGTCCAGCTGGCGCAGGGTCCCCGCCGCGGCGTTGCGCGGGTTGGCAAAAAGGCTCTCGCCCGCTTCCTCCCGGGCTTCGTTCAGGCGGGCGAAGGAGCCCTTGGACATATAGGCTTCGCCCCTCACCTCCAGGGCGGGGACGGGCCGGCGCAGCCGAAGGGGAACACTCCGGATTGTTTTCAGGTTTTCCGTAATATCCTCGCCCGTCTCACCGTCACCCCGGGTGGCCCCCCGGATAAAAAAGCCGTTTTCGTAATAAAGGGAAACCGCCAGCCCGTCAATCTTGGGCTCCACTACGTATTCAACGGGTTCGCCCGGCAGAGCCTGCCTGACGCGACGGTCAAAGTCACGCAGTTCCCCCTCGTCAAAAGCATTGGCCAGGCTCAGCATCGGAGAGAGATGGCGTAGGGTCGTAAAACCCTCCCGGGGCCGCCCGCCGACCCTCTGGGTTGGTGAATAGGGAGTGACCAGTTCAGGGAACTGCTCCTCCAACTTCTCCAGTTCCCGCATCATCTGGTCGTACCGGGCATCTGGAAGGGTCGGTTCATCCAGCACGTAATAACGATAATTGTGGAATTCAATCTCCCTGCGCAGAACTTCGGCCCGCTCCCGGGCGTTTTCAAGGTTTGAATTCACTTTAAAGGCACCTCCGAATCTCCCGCTTCCCATTAAGCAAGCAGCGAGGCCATATGCTTGATCAACAACGCGGACGGAATGAAAATCAACTGGGCAAAGCCCGTGCCCAATAGCCTCGATATGCTTAAATACAGGGCCATCTGCTTCACATCGTCCTCACTCCGCTCTCCCCTCAGGGTCTGGTCGGTGATCATAGCGGCTGTGGGATCCACAACCGTTGCCGAGAGAATCGTTGCAATTCCGTTCACAACCGCCGACAGGGTTGCTGCCGCAGCCCGAAAGTCGGGGAACAGGGCCCCGGCATAAAGCGCTGAAAGCACGCCCGTCGTATAAATACCCGTTACGAAAAAATTCAGGATGATGAACGTCTTGGGAATGACCATCTTGCGGGAAGAGACCATTTTCAAGGCATTCCTGCGAGGTGTCCGGAATTGCCTGGCCGCTCCAAATACTTTCCGCGGAGAAAAAAACATAACGCTCAGCATCCGGGGAACGGAGCCGGTTTCTTCAAAAACAAAGATTGCCTTATTAAAAATATTAACGAACGCCGGAATCAGAAACGCTCCCACAATCGTTCCCACAGTTGCCGCGCCAATGATCAGCCGGATGCTGTGGTCAAGCTGCGCCA
>DHTR01000078.1:7829-28823 GCA_002408725.1 Pelotomaculum sp. UBA5255 | reverse complement strand
GTCAAGCTGCGCCAGTTGTTCAAGGTAAGCCGGATGATCAACCAACTGCTCCAGCGGCATGGGAATCCCCACCTGAACCTGGCTGGCCTTGATGGCTTTCTCTACAATGGAAGCCAGAAGGAAGCCCTGAATGCTGTTGGCGGTGCTGGCCAGAAGAAAAATCACGTTGAAAAGGGAAAAAGCGGTGGCCAGCCGTTGTGTGCGCACTCCGGAAATACGGACCGCATAGATCAAAGTATTGATCATATGGATAACTACAGTAAGTGCGGCGACAATCAGGAGTCGCTCCATAATTCCTCCGAGATACCGGTTAATCTATATTATTTCCCATTAAGGAAAAACCAAGCATTAAACAATGCCCAAACCTTACATGCTGCCCTGAATATGCATTTATACCTTTGAGCCGTGCAATCCGGCGCTAAAGCGCCGTGTTCAATTGAAATACAACCCGCAATCTCAAATAACTTAATATTTAGGTACCGGGTACCGAATTACTAAGTTATTTGAATCAGGTGATTTTCACCTCTGTGGGTCTCTCCAGCGGTGCGTATCGGGCTAAAAGAACCTTGATGCCCTGCTCGGGGAAAGCCACCTTGTATTCAGCATCTTCGCCCTTGCCCTGAACACCTACGATCACACCAACGCCCCACTTGCTGTGTTGGATTTTTTCACCCAGGATGAATTGTTCAACTGCCTTCACCTGGTGCCCGGGAGTTTTGCTTATGGTCGTCTTTCCCGCCGGGCGTCCGGCTTCAGCTAAGAAGTCGTCGGAGCTCAGCAAATGTGGCGGAATCTCTTCGAAAAAGCGGGAAGGCTTGTTATAACGCTCGACCCCGTACAAGGTCCGCTTCCAACAGTGAGCAAGGTAGAGCCTCTCCTTGGCCCTGGTTACACCTACGTAGCAGAGCCTGCGCTCCTCCTCTAACTCGCCGGGGTCCAGCAGGGACCGTGAGTGGGGGAACACACTTTCCTCCAGGCCAATCAAAAACACCACCGGGAATTCAAGCCCTTTGGCGCTGTGCAGCGTCATCAGAACCACCTGGTCCGCATCCTCTTCATACTTATCCAGGTCTGAAACCAGGGCAATGTTCTCCAGGAAACTTCTCAGGCCCTTTTCCTCAGCCTTCCGGTCGAACTCCACAGCGCCGGAAATGAATTCGTCCAGGATTTCCAGCCTGGTCCGCGACTCCACCGTGTTCTCATTCAATAGTTCTTGACGGTAGCCGGTCTGCTCCAGGAGTGCGCGGGTCAGGTCTGTAACGCCCAGGCTTTCGGATTCCCCCGATAATTTTCGGATCAGCGCCCCCAGGGCAGCGCTCCCGGCCCTTACCCTGGCCGAAAGCCCGGGTATTTCTTCCGTCCTCTCCAGCGCTTCAACCGGGTTAATCCCGTTTTCCAGAGCAAAGGCCATGATCTTTTGGAACGATGCCGGGCCGATGCCGCGCCTGGGAATATTCACAATCCGGCCCAGGCTGACCGCGTCGTGGGGGTTCAGGATCAGCTTCAAATAGGCCATTACATCCTTGATCTCCTTGCGCTCGTAGAACCTTTGCCCCCCGATAATCTTATACGGTAAACCTGCCCGGGTAAAACTTTCCTCAACAACCCGCGACTGGGCGTGGGTCCGGTAAAGCACGGCAAAATCCCGGTACTGCTTTTGTTCCCGCTCTCTCAAGCGTAGAATGCGGCCAGCCACAAAATCCGCCTCGGCATGCTCGTTTTCACCGAAATATTGGACCAGGGGGAGACCCTGGCCTGCGGCGGTCCAGAGGCGTTTATCCTTCCGGTTGGCGTTGTTCCGGATCAAGTGGTTGGCGGCCTCCAGGATAGAACCTGTAGAACGATAGTTTTGCTCCAGCTTGATGACGCCGCCCTCGGGGTAGTCCCTTTCAAAATTCAAGATGTTTTTAATGTCCGCCCCACGCCAGCTGTAAATACCCTGGTCGGGATCCCCCACCGCACATAAATTGCGGTGGACGCCCGCCAGCATGTTGACCAGAACATACTGGGCGTGGTTGGTGTCCTGGTATTCATCCACCAGGATGTGATGAAAGCGGTTTTGGTAATAGGCAAGAACCTGTGGGTAGTTCTGAAACAGTCTAACGGTTAAAAAAATCAGGTCGTCAAAATCCACCGCGTTATTCCTGCGCAACTTATCCTGGTAGATCTTGTACACTTCGGAGACAATCCGGGAGAAGTTGTCATAGGCGTTGCGCTCGAAGTCTGCGGCATCCCAAAGCTGGTTCTTGGACTGGGAAATCGCTGCCGCCACAGCCCGGGGCGGGTATTTACGGTCATCTAGATTAAGTTCTTTAATGCAGTCCTTGACCACGGTCAACTGGTCGTCGGCGTCATAAATTACAAAATTGCGGTCCCGCCCGAAAAACGCTTCCTGTCGCCTCAAAATACGCAGGCAGGCGGCGTGGAAAGTGCAGATCCAGAGGTCGCGGGCCACTTCCGGAACCAGCTCCTCGACCCGCTCCCGCATTTCCAGGGCGGCCTTATTGGTAAAGGTGATCGCCATAATCTGATGGGGTGATATCCCCAGGTTTTTTAAAAGGTAGGCGACACGGGTCGTCAGTACCCGGGTCTTGCCACTGCCTGCCCCGGCCAGCACCAGAAGCGGGCCTTCACCGTAGGTTACAGCCTTGATCTGGTCGGGGTTCAGTTGGGATAGTAATTCCATCCGGTCCTCCTGTTATACTATTAACCCGCACCTGCAGGAAAGAATAGTCCCTCGCATTTTTTATATTGGTACTGTTATGCAGCTACTTATCTTGATCATAAAGATTCTAAAAAAAAACCGCAAATCCTTCAACCTGGAAAAGGCAGGAATCATCTTGTAGCAATTAACTGGATCCACGTAAAACCGCCCGGTCAGGGCGGTCAAGGTTGCTGGCTGAGTATGTCGCATTTCTATGTCAACGGGCACAGTTCCGGATCCAGGCGGCCCATATTCTAAAACGGTCGTTTTTCTTTTAATCATGTCTTTTTACTTCTTGCCGTAAACCTGTTCCGGGTCAAACAGTCTCTCCCCTACCACTGTGACGTTACCATCCGATTCAACCTTGTAGTGAAAACAGGAAAAATAGCCCTCGTGACAGGCCGCACCCCGCTGCTCCACCTTCACCAGTAAGGTATCCCGGTCGCAGTCGTACAGGATTTCCTGAACCCTCTGGACGTTGCCCGAGGTGGCGCCTTTGTGCCAAAATTCCTGGCGACTGCGGCTCCAGAACCAGGTCTCACCCGTGGCCAGGGTCTTTTCTACGGCTTCTTTGTTCATGTAGGCCAGCATCAGCACGACATCGGTGGCGACGTCCTGGACGATGGCCGGAATCAGCCCTGCTTCGCTATATTTTAAGCTGCCCGCATCAAATGACATGGATAAATAATACCTCCAATATTTTACATCTATACCTGACTTACCCGTGACCAAAGTGCCGTGCCAATGAATTGCCTTAACATTCAGGCAAGGAGTGATTCTTTTTTACAGCGCTTGCCCCTCAACCTCCGCCGTCCCTTCCGCTATGGCCAGGGCCTCTTTCAGGCTAACAGCCCCTGAGTATAAGGCCTTTCCCATAATGACGGAGTCCACGCCCAGATCCTCCATTCTCTTCAGCGAGATGAGATCCCCGGCAGTGGAGACCCCTCCGGAGGCAATCACCTTCAAGCCGGTGGCCCGGGCAAGTTCCCCGGTTGCCTCCAGGTTTGGTCCCTTGAGAGTACCATCTCTTCGGACATCGGTAAAGACAACTCTTTGAACACCGAGTTCCTTCATTTCCAGGGCCAGCTCAACTGTTCCCTTGTCAGCAATTAGTCCCCAGCCCTCAATAGCAACCCGGCCGTTCCTCCCGTCAATTCCCACCAGTACAGCATCCCCGTACCTGGCACAGGCCTCGGAGACAAGCTCGGGTTTTAAGATGGCCACTGTGCCCAGGATAACTCTGGCCGCACCCAAACCCAGCAGGTTTTCTACTGTTTCCATGCTCCGAATCCCACCGCCCACCTGGATGGGAATGTCGACAGCGGCCAGAATTTCCTTGATGACTTCGATGTTCTTGGGAGTCCCTGAAAAGGCGCCGTCCAGATCTACAACATGCAGCATCCGGGCTCCTTGCGCCTGCCACAGGGCTGCCATGGTCACCGGTTCGTCGGAATAGACGGTCTCCTGATCCAGCCGCCCTTCCACCAGGCGCACGCACTTCCCCTCACGCAGGTCAATCGCCGGGATAATTAACATTTTTTCAACCATCCTCCCAAAGTTTTCTAAAATATTGAGACCCAGGACGCTGCTTTTATCCGGATTAAACTAGACACTGACTTCAAAAAGTAGCTGCTGCCCCAGGCAGATGCCGGGGGAAAGTTTCTCCAATTTTGATTCACTGCTGACCGCATCAGCAGCATGGATCTCCAGTGATTTTTATATTTGCCTGGCGCTACCACGTCCCTGGTATCGTTACAGAACTCCCTTGGTAGAGGGTACTCCCTCGCCCGTAATGGCAGTTGCCTGCTTTAAAGCAAGGGCCAGTGCCTTAAAGATCGCTTCAATGACGTGGTGCGTGTTTTTGCCGGCAAGCTGGCGGATGTGCAGGTTGAAGTCACCGTTGGCAACCATCGCCCGCAGGAATTCCTCGACCAACTCGGTGTCAAATTCTCCAAGCCTGGGGGAGGTCATCTGCGCGTCAAAGGCCAGATAACTCCGTCCGCTCAAATCCACCACGGCCATAATAAGGGCGTCGTCCATCGGGACCACGGCGTGCCCAAAGCGGTTAATCCCCTGCTTCTCGCCAAGAGCCCTGCTAAGTGCCGTGCCCAGGCACATGCCGGAGTCCTCAACAGTGTGGTGGCCGTCCACAGCCAGGTCCCCCCTGGCCGTCAATTCCAGGTTAAAGGAGGAATGCTTTGAAAAGAGCTGAAGCATATGGTCGATAAAGGGTTGACCGGTACTAATCCAGGATACCCCGGTTCCGTCAAGATCCAGCGTAACGTTTACTTCAGTCTCTTTTGTCTTGCGGCTGACCATACCCGTACGTGTTTCAGACATTTCCATCACCTCATAATTTATTTTAATCTGTCTTTAATCAGCTGAAATACTATCTTACCCCAAAGATGTCTGTGCTAAGATTTCACAAAGTTTTTCAAGAAAAAGTTTGTTCTCTTCCGCTGTTCCCACTGAAACCCGCAGGCAACGGTTTAGAGCAGGACTTTCCATGCTCCGGATTAACAAGCCGCGCTTTAAAAGGCCGCTGTATACCTCTTGAGCCGGCAGGGGAGTCCGGAAAAGGACAAAGTTAGCCTGGGTGGGGAAAGTCTCCACACCTGGCACCGCTGAAAGTTCCGAAAAGAACCGGTCCCTTTCCTCCAGGATTTTCCCGACTCTTTCCTGGAAAGGCTGCAGGTTTTCCATCACCACCCGGGCAGCCGTTTGGGAAAAGGCATTTAAATTAAAGGGTTGCTTTACTTTCAACAAACCGCTGATAATGGAGCGGCCCGCCAGGAGGTAGCCCACCCTCAGCCCAGCCAGGCCAAAGGCCTTGGAAAAAGTGCGCAGCACAATAAGATTGGGATAACGGTCCAGCAGGGGAATGCAGGAGTCCCCTCCGAACTCGCCGTAAGCCTCGTCCACCACTACGATTGAGTTTGTGTGCCGGATAATGTCTTCAGTCACATCCCTGGGCACAATGTTCCCGGTTGGATTGTTTGGCGTACAGATAAAAACAATTTTGACACCCGGTAAGTCCGCTGCCCGTTTTAGCGCAGCTGCGTCAATTTGAAAATCTCCTAAACGTGGCACATCGATCATTTCAGCGCCTGCGATTCGCCCTTGCAGGCCATACATGGCGAAAGTCGGGGTGGCCACGGCAATTTTTGCCCCGGTTCCATAGGTCAACATTATACTCAGGATGAGCTCATCCGAGCCGTTTCCCACCATGATCTTGTCCGGGCTAACCCCGGTATAGACGGCCAAACGCTCCCGTAGTTTTACCGACATGGGGTCGGGGTACCGGTTAAAATCCAGGGTGCTCATTTCTTCATAAATCCGGGCCATTACCCCGGCTGGAAATGGATAAGGGTTTTCGTTGGCGTCAAGCTTAGTCACGGACGCATAATATGGTGCATCATAGGGTACAAGTGTTTTGATATCTTCCCGCACCAGGGAAGCCGGATCGAATATTGTATTCATTCTATTATTCGTCCCCTTTCCCTTTTTCTTTTGCATATTTTTTCAACCTGACCTTTACCGCATTGGCGTGCGCAAAGAGGCCCTCGACTTCAGCGAGCTTTACGATAGCGTCTGCATCCTTCTCCAGGGCGGCCCCGGTGTAGGCAATCAGACTGGTTTTTTTAAGAAAGGCTGCAACACCCAGGGGGGAATAAAATCTTGCGGTCCCGCCCGTGGGAAGAATATGATTCGGTCCGGCAAGATAGTCTCCAGCCGGCTCGGGGGAATGGGGCCCAAGAAAGACAGCTCCGGCGTTTTTTACCCGGGAAAGCCAGCTAAAAGGCTCGTTGACCATTATCTCCAGATGTTCCGGCGCAAAGCGGTCGGCCAGGGCAAAAGCCTGCTCCAGGTCACTTGTAATCACGATGGCCCCGCAACACTCCAGGGAGCGGATCATAATATCCTGGCGGGACAGCAGGGAAACCTGCCTTGCCACCTCATCCTGTACCCTGAGCGCCAGCTCCCCGCAGGGGGTCAGCAGTACCGAGGAAGCCATTTCGTCATGCTCAGCCTGTGACAGCAGATCAGCTGCTATAAACGAGGGTTCGGCTGCGCCGTCGGCAATGATCAGGATCTCACTGGGCCCGGCCAGCATGTCAATATCCACCACACCGTATACCTGCCGCTTGGCCAGGGTCACGTGGATGTTCCCAGGCCCGGTAATCTTATCGACCTTGGGCACCACGGAGGTCCCAAAAGCAAGGGCGGCAATTGCCTGGGCGCCCCCGATTTTGTAAATCTCGCGCACCCCGGCCTCGGCTGCAGCCGCCAGGGTATAAGGATTTACGGAGCCGTCGCCGGCAGGAGGGGTAACCATCGCGATTTCCTTCACCCCGGCCACCCTGGCTGGAACAGCATTCATCAGCACAGAGGAGGGATAGGAGGCCTTGCCCCCCGGAACATAAATCCCCACCCGCTCCAGCGGTCTCACTAACTGGCCCAGGATAGCCCCGCTTTCTTGTGTTTCAAACCAGGATCGCTCCAGCTGCTTCTGGTGAAAAGCAGCTATATTCTTAAGCGCCAGACGCAGGGAAAGCAAATATTCCTTCTCTACCAGGCTGCAGGCCGTCTCGATCTCCTCGTCCGTGACTTTTAACTGCCCGGGCAGGAGGTTTGGCCCTCCAAAGCGACTGGTATACTCACATATCGCCGCGTCGCCCAATCCCCGTACTGAGGTTAGCACCTCCGATACTAGGTCTGCCGCCTGGACATGATCTAGAAAGTTCCTTTCTAATATCTTCTCCAGAAGTGGATCACTGGATTTAATCACCTTGATGAGAGGTTCCACGATTATACATACCTCCAAAACAGGAATGAGCTCTTTTGTGATTTAATAGTTTAATGAATTAAAACAATAACATGTCGCATTAACAAAGTGCTGCGTTAAAATAATAAATTCTTACCTTACATCGTGTCAAGTATAACTTATAAACAAAAAGGAGATTCGCTTATTTTCGGACATTAATCGTTCTTTGACGGCGGGGACAAGCGCTCAAGCACCAGCTTGTAGCCATCCGCACCGTAGTTCAAGCACCTTTTCACCCTGCTGATGGTGGCTGTGCTGGCGCCGGTCCTTCCGGCAATTTCCCCGTAGGTCTGGTTCTCCTGAAGCATTTTGGCCACTTCCAGCCGCTGGGCAAGGGATTTCAGTTCAGCAATCGTACAGATGTCCTCAAAAAACTGGTAGCATTCATCCCGTGTTCTTAAAAGGAGCACCGCCTCGAAAAGCCTGTCCAGCAATTCGTCCTTCAGCTTTCCAGAATACAAGTTATACACACCCCTCCGACCTTAAATAAAATTCAACTCTTTATCATTTTAATATGTCAAAGGAGTTCTTTCAAGAAGTAAAACAGGGCACTTTCTCATTAGTGCCCTGACGATGTGAAAAAAGATTAAATTTGCGTGGAAATTCTTTTTGAAAATATTTTATTGAAAACGGTCCAGGGCCTTTTTGCCCACGTCCTGACGGTAGTGCATTCCGTCAAAACGAATCTTTTGCACGGCGGTGTAGGCCGATTTAATCGCCCCTTCAAGATCCCGGCCGGTAGCTGTTACACCCAGTACCCTACCTCCTGACGTAACGATGGCTCCGTCCTTTTCGGCAGTACCGGCGTGAAACACCACGACCCCTTCGGGGACAGATTCAAGGCCGGTTATGGATTTTCCTTTTTCATAAGAACCGGGGTATCCCCCGGAAGCAAGCACAACACAGATGGAAGCCTGTTCCTTCCACTTGATTTCAATACTGTCCAGGCGGCTTTCTAGAATTGCGTCAATAATTTCCACGAGGTCGGTTTCCAGGAGGGTCAAAACGGGCTGCGCCTCCGGGTCGCCAAAGCGGGCGTTGAATTCCAACACCTTTGGCCCCTGGCGGGTAACCATCAACCCGGCGTAAAGCACGCCGCGGTAGGTTCGCCCTTCCTTGCGTAGGGCACGGACCATGGGCATCAGGATCTGCTCCATCGTCTGCCGATGGATTTCCGGGGTGTAGGCCGGCGCCGGGGCGTAAGCGCCCATACCGCCGGTATTAGGCCCCTGGTCACCTTCAAAAGCCCGCTTGTGATCCTGGGATGAGATCATGGGAATCACGTTGACCCCGTCGGTAAAAGCTAAGATGCTGACCTCTTCACCCATGAGGCATTCCTCCACCACGAGGAGATCTCCCGCATCGCCAAAAGCCCTGTCTTCCATGATCGTGCGCACAGCATCCAGGGCCGTCTGCTCATCCATGGCAACAATCACGCCCTTACCCGCAGCCAGGCCGTCCGCCTTGACCACACAGGGGGCGCCAATTTCCCGGATATAAGCCGATGCCTCCCCGGGATCCGTAAAGACAGCGTAGGCGGCTGTGGGAATGCCGTACTTGGCCATAATATCCTTGGCAATCACCTTGCTGCCCTCGATCTCTGCCGCGGCCAGAGAGGGGCCGAAAATCTTCAACCCCGCTTCCTGAAATTGGTCGACAATACCCGCGTTTAAGGGTGCTTCGGGGCCGACGATAGTCAGGTTAATATTCTTTTCCAGGGCAAAGGCCAGAAGTGCAGGAATATCCTCGGCGCCGATCTGTACACAGGAGGCATCCCGGGCAATGCCCGCATTGCCGGGAGCGCAGTAAATCTCTTTAACGCGAGGACTCTGCTTCAGCTTCCAGACTAGGGCGTGCTCACGCCCGCCGCCGCCTACTACCAGAACTTTCATTTCATCACTCCCCCCATAGACATTCTTCTTTAGTCACAACCAAATGCTACTCATTCCGGCTATCCGATTTATGTCCGGGCTTATTTATCCTTCAATAATGAACTCCACTAGTGTTTGAAGTGCCTTACTCCTGTAAAGATCATGGCAATGTTGAACTCATCGGCCGTTTTGATTGACTCGGCATCCCTGATGGAGCCACCGGGCTGAACTACAGCAGTGATACCCGCCTTGGCCGCCACTTGAAGCGAATCGCTGAAGGGGAAGTAGGCATCGGAGCCCATCACCGCGCCGCGCGCCTTGTCCCCGGCCTGCTGCAGCGCGATTCGGACCGAGCCCACACGGTTCATCTGGCCTGCTCCCGCGCCGAGCAACTGGCGCCCCTTGGTTACGACGATAGCATTGGATTTGACGTGCTTAACCACGGTCATGGCAAAGAACAGCTCGTCCATTTCTTCTTTGGTCGGCTGCCTTTTGGTGACAACCTTAACGTCGGGCAGGCTCAGCACTTCCCGGTCCGCTTCCTGAACCAGCAGGCCGCCGTTAATCTTACGGAGATCCAGCAGGTCCTTGGTCTGCCCGGTGATTTCACCGGTTTCAAGCAGCCTCAGGTTGGATTTCTTCTTCAGTATAGCGAGTGCGCCCTCCTCGTAGCCGGGCGCTATCACGGCCTCCAGGTAAATCTTGGCCATCTCCTCCGCCGTTTCAGCGTCCACCACCCGGTTTAGAGCAACAATGCCGCCAAAGGCCGAAACGGGGTCCCCCTCCAGTGCCTTCCTGTAAGCGTCCGTCAGCTCGGAAGAACACGCGCAGCCACATGGGTTATTGTGTTTTACAATCACCGCAGTAGGATCTGTAAACTCCCGCACAAGCTCAAAGGCTGAATTCAAGTCCTGAATGTTGTTGTAGGAAAGCTCCTTGCCCCAAAGCTGGACGGCATTGCCGGCACAGGGACCGGAAATCGTCGAGTCGCGGTAAAAGGCTGCCTTCTGGTGCGGGTTTTCCCCGTAACGGAGAACCTGGACCCGCTTCACCGAAAGGTTCAATGTGGGTGGGAAAAGCTCTGCACCGTCCCCCAGTCCCTCCAGGTAGGCGGTGATGGCAGCGTCATAGGAGGAGGTATGAGCAAAGGCTTCCCGGGCAAGGGACATTCTCAGCTCGCTCCCGGCCTTGCCGCTACGAAGTGCTTCCAGCACTTCACTGTAGCGAGCCGGGTTCACGACGACCAGAACATAACGGTGGTTCTTGGCGGCCGAGCGTAGCATGGAAGGGCCACCGATGTCTATATTTTCGATAGCTTCCTCCAGGGTGACACCCGGCTTTGCGATGGTCTCGCGGAAGGGATAGAGGTTCACCACCACAAGGTCTATGGGGGTAATCCCGTGCTTCTCCAGTTGGCCCAGGTGATCCGAGTTGCGCCGGGCAAGGATCCCACCGTGAACAGCGGGGTGCAGGGTTTTTACCCGCCCGTCCAGAATTTCCGGGAAACCGGTGACATCGGATATGTATGTAACCGGCACCCCGGCCTCCCGCAAGGTTTTGGCCGTACCCCCTGTAGATACGATTTCAACTCCCAGTTCCGCAAGCCCCCGGGCAAATTCAATGACTCCGTCCTTATTGGATACGCTGATTAAAGCACGCTTTACAGGCATACTCTTTTCCTCCCGTCTTTATTTTATAATAAACACTTTGCGTCCCTGAATTTTTAAACGCCCTTCGGCGTAAAGTCGGATAGCCTCCGGGTAGATCCTGTGTTCTTGCTCCAGGATCCTGGCCGCCAGGATATCGGCCGTATCTTCATCGTAAACCGGAACAACCGCCTGGATGATGATGGGCCCGGTATCCATCCCACCGTCGACGAAGTGCACGGTGCAGCCGCTGAACTTCACCCCGTACTCCCAGGCCTGCTCCTGCCCGCGCAGCCCCGGGAACGAAGGCAGGAGCGCCGGGTGGATGTTCAGAACACGGTTGTAGTAGGCCCCAAGAATAACCTTACCAACTAGTCTCATGTACCCGGCCAGGCAGACCAGGCCCACTTCGCTGTGCCTCAGGATTTCCAGGATGGCCCTTTCGTAATCGTCTTTAGAGGTGTAATCCTTGAAATTAACGTACTCCGCCGGGATGCCGGCCAGGCGTGCCCGCTCCAGGGCGAAGGCATCTTTCTTGTCACTGATGACCACGGCAACTTCTGCATCGATTTTACCGACCGCAGCAGCATCCATGATCGACTGGAGGTTGGAACCCCGGCCGGAGGCCAGAATGCCCAGGCGCAGCTTACTCAATTCTATCCCCTCCAATAAACCTTTTTAACCCGCCTTGTTTATGTACTACAAGTATTCAACTCCCCCGCTGCCCTCAACCACTTCGCCCATGAGGTAGCTTTTTTGGCCCCGTGCTTGCAGATCGGCCATGACTGCGCCGGCTTCTTCCCCGGGAACTACCGCCACAAGGCCGATGCCCATGTTGAATGTGCGCCGCATCTCGGTCTCGGAAACGTCGCCAAGCTCCCGGATTAGGTCAAATACCGGCAGCACCGGCCATGTTCCCGTGCGGATCCGGATCCCCAGGCCTTCCGGAAGGATGCGGGGTATGTTTTCTGTTAGCCCGCCCCCGGTAATGTGGGCAAGTCCCTTGATCCGGAAACTGTCCAATAATGGCAGGACCGTTTTCACGTAAATCCGGGTCGGCTCCAGCATTTCCTCACCCACAGTGCGGCCGAGCCGCTCTAGGCGCGTATCCACACCGTAACCCGCGTGCTCCAGTAGAACTTTTCTCGCCAGAGAGTAGCCGTTGCTATGCAACCCGGAAGAAGGAAGGCCGATCAGCCTGTCCCCCGGCTTAATACCGCGCCCGTCAATAATCCGGCTGCGCTCCACCACTCCAACGGCAAAGCCTGCCAGGTCATACTCCCCGGGGCCGTAAAAGCCCGGCATCTCTGCTGTCTCCCCGCCAATCAGAGCACATCCGGCCTGCCGGCAGCCCTCAGCCACACCATCCACGATAGCGGCTACTTTTTCGGGAACCAGCCGGCCGACTGCAAGGTAATCCAGAAAGAAAAGGGGTTCCGCACCCTGTACCAGGATGTCGTTTACGCACATGGCCACCGCGTCAATACCGATGGTGTCGTGGCAATCCGCCAGCATGGCCACCCGGAGCTTGGTGCCGACCCCATCCGTTCCCGAGACCAGCACCGGTTCCCGGTATTTTTTCAGATCCAAAGCAAAAAAGCCCCCGAAACTCCCAATATCAGCCAAAACCTCCGGCCGGTAGGTGCTTCGCACAGCGCCACGCATCAGGCGCACCGCCTCGTTCCCAGCTTTAATATCGACGCCGGCATCGGCGTAGGTAAGGCCTCTCTTCTGATCGGTCATTCACAAACCTCCAATTAATTGGCGGGTGTATTAGTAGGTTACCCCGGTAAGTTTATTGTAAGTTATTTTGTGTAGATAAATTACTCCAGTATTAACTTGTCGTGAATTTCAGAGCAAGGGATCTCCTCAGGGTAATCCCCGCTGAAGCAGGCTGTGCAGAAATTATTCCGGGACTCGCCGAAGATCTCCAGGAGGCCCTCCATACTCAGGTAGTGCAGGCCGTCCGCACCGATGTGTTCCCGGATCTCTTCCAGGCTTTTGTGGGAGGCAATCAACTCTGCCTCGTTCGATGTGTCAATGCCGTAATAGCAGGAATTCCTGTAGGGCGGAGAACTCAAGCAGTAATGAATCTCTTTGACGCCGCAGTCACGTACCATGTCCACGATTTTGCTACTGTTGGTCCCCCGGACGATAGAGTCATCCACCAGGATCACCCGCTTGCCGGCCAGCACGTCGCGGATTGGGTTCATCTTAAGCTTAACCCCCAGATCCCGGATATTTTGGGTGGGTTGGATAAAGGTACGACCGATGTACCGGTTCTTCATCAGGCCCTCCTCAAAATGGATCCCTGATTCCTCCGCAAATCCCCTTGCGGCAATTGTGCCCGAATCGGGAACAGGAATGACCAGATCGGCCTCGACAGGATACTCCCGGGCCAGCCGGCGCCCCATCTGGCGGCGCACCTTGTTGACGTTGAAGCCGTCAATGCGGCTGTCCGGACGAGCGAAGTAAATATATTCAAAAATACAGTGTGCCTTCCTGCGAGTCTGCAGCGCCTTCCTGGAAGTGAGCCCGCCCTCATCAATCACGATGATCTCACCGGGCTCGATATCCCGCACCAGTTCGGCCCCGACGGTGTCCAGGGCACAGGACTCCGAAGCTAAAACGTAGGCGTCGCCCATGCGGCCCAGGCAGAGAGGCCGGAACCCGTAGGGGTCACGGACGCCGATTAGCTTGCTTTCCGTAAGGATCAGCAGGGCATAGGCCCCCCGGATATCAATCATGCTTTTAACGATGGCATCCTCCAGGCAGCCCTGGTTGTAACGGGCAATCAGGTTGACAATAACCTCGCTGTCGGTGGTGGACTGGAAAACCGAACCGGTTGAAGATAGCTGGTGGCGAAGGTCAGAAACGTTGGACAGGTTGCCGTTATGGGCCAGCCCAATCATCCCCTTGTGATAATGAAACACCAGGGGCTGGGCATTGGCCGGATTACTTGTCCCGGTGGTGGAATAGCGAACATGCCCTACGGCAATGTGGCCCTGGAAACGGTCTAGTTTTTCATGATTAAATACCTCAGATACCAGCCCCATGTCTTTCTGGAGGTAGATCCTTTTTCCATCCCCCACGGCAATCCCTGCGCTTTCCTGCCCCCTGTGCTGCAGGGCGTACAGGCCGTAGTAGCTAAGCCGGGCCACATCACAGCCCGGGCCGTAAATACCGAAAATCCCGCACTCCTCCCGCAGCTTATCCTCCAACAGTAAAGATTCAGTAGGAGCTTGACCATTGTCCTCCACCATTTTAATCTCTCCCTTTTAACTACCATTAAATACAATATAAAAATAAATATACACCATAAAAAGCAATAGGGAAATTAATCTACCGTCGTATCTTTATTTAGCGCACTTTAGCTGTAGCTCTTTCCGGTAAGCCTTTTAAAAATCTCCTCATAGGCCCCTTCCACGTTGCCGAGGTCGCGGCGGAACCGATCCTTGTCCAGCCTTTCATGGGTTTTCTGATCCCAGAAGCGGCAGGTGTCGGGAGATATCTCATCCCCCAGAATAATTTCACCTCCGTGGAGGCCGAACTCCAGCTTGAAGTCCACCAGGTCGATTTCCTTGTCCGACAGGTAATCAAGCAGGATCTCATTAACAGCCAGGGCAATTTCTTTAATTCGTTCCATTTGGCCGGGTGTGGCGAGGTTGAGCGCCCCGATGTGATACTCGTTAATCATGGGGTCACCCAGTTCATCGCTCTTATAATAATACTCAACCACCGGCCGGGACAGGGCTGTGCCCTCGGGCAGGCCCAGTCGCTTGGACAGGCTTCCGGCGGCAATATTGCGGACCACTACCTCCACCAGAACGATGTCCAGGGACTTAACCAGCATCTCCCGGTCACCGTGTAGCCCCACAAAATGCGTGGGAATACCCCGCCTCTCCAAAAGCCGGAAAAATACAGCCGAAATCTGGTTATTGAGCGCTCCTTTGTTTTGGATGGTCCCCTTCTTAGCCCCGTTGAAGGCCGTGGCGTCATCCTTGAACTCGACCAGGTACTGGTCCGGGCAGTCCGTGCGGTATACCCGCTTGGCCTTTCCCTCGTAAAGCTTTTCAAGCTTTTGCGGCATGCTCTAAACCTCCTATTTTAGTACGGAAAATCCTTGTGCAAAGGTTTGTCGCGTTGTTTATCAAGACTATCAGGTTCTACCAAGGTTGTCAGGATTTATATCTATTTATGCCAGGGGCGGGTCAAGTTTATCCCAGTGTTTTGACATTGATTTGAACAGGCTTCGAGGATGACCTTACAGGCCGAACCTCCTAAAAATTTCGTCCACGTGTTTCAGGTGGTAGCGAAAGTCAAACAGTTCGTCAATCTCTTTTTCGCCGAGTTGAGCGGTCACGTCACGGTCCTTCAACAGCAGGTCGCGGAAGCTCTCACCCGTGCGCCAGGATTGCATGGCATTTCGCTGCACCAGCTCGTAGGCCAGCTCCCTGGTGAACCCCTTTTCTTCGACAAGGGCGAGCAGGATCCGCTGGGAAAAAATAAGCCCG
This sequence comes from Pelotomaculum sp. UBA5255, assembly GCA_002408725.1. Lineage (GTDB taxonomy): Bacteria > Bacillota > Desulfotomaculia > Desulfotomaculales > Pelotomaculaceae > DTU098. The sequence continues at coordinate 13,263 of DHTR01000078.1, read as the reverse complement.
TGGGTGCGATTGACGTTGCGCATCATATTTTCTGGGTAAACCTGAAGGTTAGCGATGACATCTACCAGCTTAACCAGCATGTAGTCCAGCGTAATGGTACTGTCGGGAACAATAACCCGCTCCACCGAGGAGTGGGAGATATCACGCTCGTTCCACAGCGCCACATTTTCCATAGCCGCCAGAGCGTTTCCACGCAGGAGACGGGCCAGACCGGAGATACGCTCCCCTGTGATGGGGTTGCGCTTGTGCGGCATAGCCGAAGAGCCTTTCTGGCCCTTCCGGAAGGGCTCCTCCACCTCCAGGATGTCTGTGCGCTGGAGACCGCGCAACTCGGTGGCAAACTTGTCCAGGGTGCTGCCGATGACGGCGATGGTTGTCAGATACTCGGCGTGGCGGTCCCTTTGCAGCACCTGGGTGGAGACCCTGGCCGGCTTCAGGCCCAGCCTGGCACACACGTGCGCTTCCACCCGCGGGTCGATATTGGCGTATGTCCCCACGGCGCCGGAGATCTTACCCACGCTGACAGCTTCCACGGCCTGCTCCATCCGCCGGATGCTGCGGTCGGTTTCGTCGACCCAGAGCAGCATTTTCAGACCAAACGTGATGGGCTCGGCGTGAATGCCGTGGGTGCGCCCAATCATGACGGTATTGCGATGCTCCTTTGCCTTTTCCAACAGTGTTTCCCGAAGCTGCTTCAACCTTGCTACCAGGTGACCGCCGGCCTCCTTCATTAAAGTGGACAGGGCGGTATCGAGCACGTCCGAGGAGGTCAGACCCAGGTGGATGTAGCGGGCGGCCTCGCCCACATATTCGCCCACGTTGGTGGTAAAAGCAATCATGTCGTGGTTGGTCACCGCTTCAATCTCAGCAATACGGCGCACATCGAAATCAGCCTTCTCTTTAATTTGGGCCAGGGCCTCTGCAGGAACCTGTCCCAGTTCGGCCAGGGCTTCACAGGCATAAATCTCAACGTCAAGCCATTTCCGAAACTTGTTTTCTTCCGACCAGATTAGCTTCATTTCAGGCAGCGTATACCGCTCAATCATAAATTAGCCTCCCGCAGTAATTATAATACCTCTCAATAACACTCCATTAATAAAGCCGGCGTCATAACCGCCATGTTTGCGATTCATGCGTCAGCCCTGAACGTCGGGCCGGACCGTTACGCAAGCCAACCCGCCCGTGTTTCCCCAAGATTATGTGTTCAAAGCTCCCTGGCGTTCCCTTTCCTGACGATCCAGGTAGCCTTTGATACCCAGTTCCGACAAAAAGGTATCCTTCTCAAGAACCTGCTTTGCCAGCCTGTCTTTATAGGCGACAACCCTGGACCGGACTTCCGGATTGGTGGCGCCGATAATTTGGGCGGCGAGAATGCCGGCGTTTCGTGCGCCGTTGATGGCAACAGTAGCCACGGGCACACCGGAGGGCATCTGGACAATGGCATAAAGGGCGTCTACACCGTTTAAGGCGCCCGACTTAATAGGTACGCCAATCACCGGCAAAGGGGTGTACGCTGCGATAACACCCGGCAGGTGGGCGGCCCCGCCCGCCCCCGCGATAATTACCGCCAGCCCGCGCCCCGCAGCATCACGAGCGTACGCAGCCGTTTTATCCGGCACCCGGTGCGCGGAAGAAATGACGACCTCGCAGGAAATTTTCAGTTCCTCCAGGACACCGGCAGCTTCTTTCATCACCGGCAGGTCCGAGTCACTACCCATTACAATGCCCACTAAAGGTTGGGACATAAGCTTGCTATCTCCTTCTGTCCTTATTTTAACGCCTTATTGAAAAGCCCCGCTGACAAATATTATGGGCTTGAAGCCAAGATTCATACTGCGGGGAAAAACAAAACCCGGGCGAATAGATTTCGTTTATGAGCGAAACCTACCCGCCTGGGCTTTTATCCCTTCTCGGTGTAACCTTCGGAAGGTGAGGTCTAATTCGGTCAGCTTCCGTCAAGGCCTGTCCCGCTTGGTCCAAACCGCTCTTTAAGCTAGATAAAGGGCGTGGAACCCTAGGCACACTTTCTCTCGTTTTAGTTATGTTGAGGTTTTCCAGCAATTTAAAACAAAACAAGAACGCCCGCAAAAAGAGCATAACGGGCTTGTTCTACAACCTGAGCTTATCTTAACAAATTTTATTTAAAATTTCAATAACCAATCACCAAGTACAAATGAGTATAAATAGGATCGATACTTACCCCGAAAATATATTTCCAAATCTGCTGCGCTGGTCATGCAGACACAAAAACTGGTGGTTACGATATCACCGAAAGGGGTGGAAACCTTAACCACCAGTACCAAAGCTGGCTAAATGAACTGATAACCCTCACAAATCAAAGCTTATCAAACCTTCTCCGCTATTCCCACTCAATCGTCGCCGGGGGTTTTGAAGTGATGTCGTAGACGACGCGGTTGACTTCCTTAATCTCACTGACGATACGTGAGGAAATGGCCTCCAGCACCTCGTAGGGCAAGCGGACCCAGTCGGCGGTCATGGCGTCGTTGCTGTTCACCGCGCGGATGGCCACGGTGTGGGCATAGGTTCGCTCGTCCCCCATCACGCCTACGCTCCGCATCTCCGGGAGCACGGCAAAGGACTGCCAGATCCGCCGGTAAAGGCCGGCCTTGCGAATCTCTTGCTCTACAACGGCGTCGGCCGCCTGGATCAGCGCCACCTTTTCAGCGTCTACCGGGCCCAAGATCCGCACCGCCATGCCGGGGCCCGGAAAAGGCTGGCGCCAGACCACTTCTTCGGGCAGGCCCATCTCCTCGCCTAGGGCCCTCACTTCGTCCTTAAACAGCCAGCGCAGCGGCTCCACCAGCTCGAAGCGCATGTCCTCGGGCAGGCAGCCCACATTATGGTGGCTCTTAATCACCGCCGCTGTGGCTGTACCGCTTTCCACTACATCCGGGTAGAGGGTGCCCTGCACCAGGTAGTCAATCTGCCCCAACTTCAAGGCCTCGTCCTCAAACACCCTGATAAATTCCTCGCCGATAATCTTCCTTTTCTTTTCCGGGTCGGCCACGCCGGCGAGCTTGTTCAAGAACCGCTCCCGGGCGTCGACATAGACCAGCTTTATTTGAAACTTTTCTCTAAAAGTTTTTTGAACCTGCTCCACCTCGCCCTTGCGTAAAAGGCCGTGGTTAACAAATACGCAGGTGAGCTGATCGCCCACCGCCCGTTGCACCAGGACTGCGGCAACAGACGAATCTACCCCGCCGCTCAAAGCGCAGAGCACCTTCTTATCGCCCACCCGGGCCTTTATCTCCGCAACGGTCCGCTCCAGGAAGGAACCCATGGTCCAGTTTCCCCGGCAGCCGCAAATATCGTACAGAAAGGCTTTCAGCACGTCCTGCCCCCTGGGGGTATGGACTACTTCCGGGTGGAACTGCACGGCATAAAGGTTTTTGCCCGGATGGGCCATGGCTGCAACCGGGGAATTGTGCGTGCCGGCGGAAACCGTAAACCCGGGGGGTGGAGACTCAACCAGGTCGCCGTGGCTCATCCAGCACTGCTCCACTGGTTCCATGCAGGCTAGAAGCCTGTCCCGCTCCAGGACGTTAAGGTCGGTCTTGCCGTACTCGCGATGATCGGCCCGGGACACCCCGCCCCCAAGCTGCTGGGCCATCAACTGCATGCCATAGCAGATCCCCAGGACGGGGATCCCCGCATCGTAGATGGCCGGATCACACACCGGCGCTTTTTCCTGGTAGACACTGGAGGGGCCGCCGGAAAATATAATGCCCTTCGGCCTCCTGGCCTTGATCTTCTCAATTGGGGTGGAAAAAGGAAGCATTTCACAGAATACCTTGAGTTCCCGGATGCGCCGCGCAATCAGGTGACTGTACTGGCCGCCAAAGTCAAGAACAATAACCAGTTCCTGCTCGGGTAAAGACATACTAGTTTCCCCCTTCGTATACTCTCCGGCTTAATACCATGATATAAGGAAAGTTCCGGTAGCGTTCGTTAAAATCCAAGCCGTAACCTACAATGAATTCACTGGGAACAGTAAAGCCGTTATAGTCAATCTCCACGGGCACCTTCCGACTGGAGGGTTTGTCCAGCAGGGTGCAAACCTTCAGGCTGGATGGATTGCGTGCTTTCAGATTATCCACCAGGTAGTTCAGCGTTAGCCCCGAATCGACGATATCCTCCACAATCAGGACGTGGCAGTTTTCAATGGTCCGATCCAGATCCTTTAAAATCCGCACCACTCCAGACGATACCGTTGAAGCGCCGTAGCTGGACACGGCCATGAAGTCAAAACACAGGGGGACCGTGATGTTGCGCACCAGATCCGACAGAAAGATGATCGCCCCCTTCAGAATACCGATGACCAGCAGTTCCTTGCCCTTATAATCACGGGATATTTCTGCCCCCATCTCCGCCACGCGAACCAGGATTTGTTCCTCAGAAAAAAGGATACGTTCACCGTCTGGATGCATTTTTCGGGCCCCCTTGACTCATAAATCCAATAAAATCCGGCATATTATAACAGGCTACAGCTACTTATGTCAATGGTTAAGCAACACGAAAAAAAGACCCGGCACTTCTGCCGGGCCCTATGAGCCTCATCGTTTAAACCGGCGGGGCAATGGTCAAATTCTGATCATAATCCCAGAAGCGCAGATTAATCTCGATGCCGCTCTTCGGGTTATGCTTATCTTTGGCCTGAAGTTTGGCCTGGCGCAGGCGGTAGTCCCCGGGGTTAAGCCACACCTTGTAGGTGTAGTCGTTCAGGCGCATCTCCAGAAAGGGGTCCATCAGGTTTGGGCGCATTTCCAGAAGCAGTAGTTTTTCCCCGTCCACCTTTTCCTGCCCCACATATTTTATTTCAGGAACGTCTTTGAAGTTAAAGTAGGCCAGGGGGTTCAGTTCGGCGTAGAAGAGCTCCGAGTCCACTAGTTTATTCCCGGGCAGGGCGATCCACCTTCCGGTCGAATGGTCCTTAAAGTATGAGTTTTCACCCACCTGGATAAATTCGATGGGTGTATTCATCATAATCCCCTTCATCCTAACTTTATCCGGAGCTACCCGCTCCCCTTCCACCTTGCTAAAGAAGTCCACGTTGGCCTTGCCTTCCGTGATCAGTTTAGTTTCCGCCTGATAGCGAAAGCTTGCGCTAGACACGGTTTTCTCCAAGCCGATACTGAGCATCTCCCGCGGGGGTAGTTTCGCACCTCCCCGGGCAAGCAGCCGGCCGCCGCCCCAGATGACAAGTACGCCTACAACCACCAGCGCCAGAACGGGCAAAGCCGTTTTTTTATTGAACACCACCCAGCGTGGACGCTGCATAGGCTATCCCCCCGTCCGAAGAGTTTGACTTACCTTATCATACTAAGAAACGGGAGGAAATATGACAGCATCCGGTTCCCGACACTCGGGCTATTTATTAAAACAGCACTATTCCAGGACAAAATACATACAACTT
>DHTR01000078.1:5446-7668 GCA_002408725.1 Pelotomaculum sp. UBA5255 | reverse complement strand
TTTATTAAAACAGCCTTATTCTATGTCAAAATACATACAACTTGCTTGTTGCGGCGAAAAAGGGTAAAATTTACTCGGAGAAGGCGCATATGCAACATGGAGGCATCTGACTGTGGAAATTAAAGAAATGCAAAAAGAAGTGGACAACTGGATCAACCAGTTCGAGGAAGGTTACTGGAATCCACTTTCCATGATGGCCCGACTTGCCGAAGAAGTCGGCGAATTGGCGCGGGAAATCAATCACCAATACGGTGAAAAGCCCAAAAAACCCGATGAACCCATGGGTGACCTGGCGCTAGAAATAGCCGACATTCTTTTTATCCTGATCTGTTATGCCAATTCCCTGAACATCGACCTGGAGGATGCATTTAAGCGAGTTATGGCCAAGTACCGGTACAGGGACAGCGACCGGTGGACCCGGAAGGAATCATGACGATACTACCTTTTCGATAGTTTTTTACACCTTATTGATTAATTGTTTTCTGTTTAAATTGGAAATATTCCGTGGAAGTATTGCTTTCATGTTTAGGAGGAACTTTTTAATGGCAATTGTGATCCCTTTTAAAGGCCTTCGGTATAACCCTGAAATCGTCAGCAACCTGGCTGAAGTGGTGACGCCCCCATACGATGTGATCGATGCCGCCGACCAGGAAAAATACTATAAATGCAACTCCTGCAACATCATTCGCCTTGAATACGGCAAGAACCTCCCCGGAGACAACGAGTCCTGCAACCGCTATACCCGGGCTTCTACCGACTTCAATACCTGGCTGAACGAAAAAGTAATGACTCCCGAAGCGAAGCCCGCCCTGTACCTGTACGAGCAAGAGTTCACCGCGGGCGGGGAAACCAAAGTCCGCAGCGGCCTCATTTGCGGGGTCAGGCTGGAGCCCTATGAAAAAGGCGTCATTCTCCCCCACGAGGAGACCATGCCCAAGCACAAGGCGGACCGGCTGGAGTTGTTGCGTGCTTGCAGCGCCAATTTTAGCCCCATTTTTGGCCTTTATGAGGACCGGGGTGAAAAGGTGGACACGGCCCTGCGGGAAGCGGTACAGGGAGCCGCCCCGGACGTGAACTTCACGGACGAAAGTGGGGAGTCACACAGGTTGTGGGTGATTACGGACGGGGAAGCCATCAACAGGGTGCAACAGGCCATGGCCACCATGCGCATCTTTATCGCAGACGGTCACCACCGCTACGAGACAGCTTTAAATTATCAAAAGGAGCAAGCGTCCCGGGAAAAGGAATCTGCAGCCGGAAGCGTTGCCGCAACAAGCTCCTGCAGCGCCACGCCGGAAGACGCCATGTCCTGCACTTGTGAAACGGACCCCGCCTACAACTACGTCATGATGACGCTGGTCAATCTTTACGACCCCGGCCTGGTGGTTTTCCCGACCCACCGGCTCGTTAAAAATATTAGCGCAAAGGACAGATCCTGTCTGCTTGACAAGCTGAAAGAAAGCTTCCAGGTGGAGGAATTCCCGCTTGCTCCGGACCGGAGCAACTTCCAGGAATTTCTGAGGACCCTGGCCGAACGGGGGAAGGGCCGGCCTAAACCGGCAGCTTGCGGCAGCTCAAAGAGTCAAAACGATCTGCCCGATACGGGCAAGGAAACCGCCGGCGGCGAACCGGGCGTCAGGACCGGCGCAAACGCCTGCCATCCACACGCATTCGGCCTGTATACAGGGGACAACAAGCTCTACCTGCTCTCCTATATGAACAGCGGGCAACTTTCCCAGGTCATGCCCCCGGACAGGTCCCGCGCCTGGCAGGGTCTCGACGTCTCGGTGCTACACTCGCTGATCATCGAAAAACACCTGGGCATCTGCGGGGAACTGAGGGCCAGGGCCGAGCACATTACTTACACCCGCGAGGAGGAAGGCGCCCTGGCTGCTGTGGACGCCGGCAAATACCAGTTGGCCTTTTTCTTAAACCCCACCCGGGTGGAGGAAGTTATTGAGGTGGCCGGAAACGGAGAAAAGATGCCCCAAAAGAGCACCTTCTTTTATCCCAAGCTCATTACCGGCCTGGTTGTAAACCGGCTGTAAAGAACAACTATAAAGCAGTTCCGGCATTAATAAATGTACTTGAACATACATAGCGCCGGCGCTGAACTTGCGCGGCTCAAATGTAAATGTAGCTTTTTACGTAAATGGATTGGCACCCGCATTAAATCGGTACAGCAAGGCCACATGGATGCATCTTAATGAAAGACAGGGCTT
>DHTR01000078.1:0-5232 GCA_002408725.1 Pelotomaculum sp. UBA5255 | reverse complement strand
AAGCCCTGTCTTTCATTAAGATGACCTTGATCGTCTGCAGCAAAATGGCCAGATCCTTGGCGGGTGAATATGATTTTGTGTAAAGCAGGTCATATTTCAGCTTGTTCTCCGGACTGGTACTGTACCGGCCGGCAATCTGGGCCAGGCCGGTGATGCCGGATTTGACATTCATACGGTAAGCGTATTCCGGTATTTCTTTAACCAGCTCACTGACGAAGAAGGGTCTTTCCGGGCGGGGACCTACGATGCTCATGTCACCTTTTAAAACATTTATAAGCTGTGGAATCTCATCAATCCGTGCAGCCCTTAAAAAGTGCCCCACCCTGGTCACCCGCGGATCGTTTTCCGAGGCCAGCACCGGCCCGCTCTCCTGCTCCGCGTTGTCCACCATGGTCCTGAATTTATACAGAAAAAAAGGCTTCCCCTGCAGGGTCAGGCGCTTTTGCCGGTATAAAACAGGACCCCGGGAATCCAGTTTGACAACGATGCCGACCAGTACACTTAAGGGAGCTGTAAGAGCCAGGGCCACGAGAGAAAGCGCAATATCCGTCACTCTTTTAAAAAACATCGATTCCAGCGAAATACTCAAACGCCCGATCGTGAATACCGGCACATCGTCAACCTGCTCCAGCCTGGCCTGGGCCAGCATAATCTCATACAAATCAGGAACCAGGAACACTTTAACATCTTTATCCACGCAGGCGTATACAACTTTGGCTTTGTGCTCCTGGGACAGCGTCGAGCAGACAAAAACCTGATCGGGGCCGACTTCCGCTAAAGTTTTGCAGATAACCTCCACCCCTCCCAGCACCGGCCAGCTAAAAACATCATTCATTGATTCAAGGTTGTGATCATCCACCTTGAGCTGCTCTGCCTGAGCGCTGCCCTGCTCAGGCAGCACATCCAAGACCAGGCCGACCACCTTCATAAATCCGCCTGCGGCTGATTCCAGCTTTTCCGCTAAAACTGACGCCTCCAGGGGTTGTCCGGCCACAATTACCCGTCTTTCCGCTTGAATGCTTCTCTCCAGATGCCAGGCCGCCCTTCGCCACAAAGCCAGCAGGGCCAACTGAATGAACGGCGCGGTTAAAAGGACCGTACGGGGAAAGGAGAAACCGCGAAAGAGAAAGGACAAGGCCATGGCAGCCAGGGCCTGAAAAAATACGACACAAACCAGCGAGGCGAAAACCTCCGCCCACCGCCAGCGATAGCTTCCATAAAGCCTGTAAAAACAAAAAAAGACGAGGGCCGACAAACTGAGCCAGGGCCAGGTGGAAATGTAGGATGTAAAGTTGTATTCCGGGATGTCCCACCCGAATTTAAGCAAAAAGGCTAAGATATAGCTTATATTAACCAGCGTTAAATCGGCCAGCACGAGACCCAGGCTAAATAAAACTGTTTTCTTGCGGATGTCCAAGGACATTCTCCCCGTTCGTTTGATAGGAAATTTTATTCCAGTGAATTATTTCCTTTATTCGTCACAAAGAACCAATTTCCTTTGACAACGGGATTTAATCTCCGGCCAATATTTCTCAAATGTCATAGTTGCTATGACAGGTAGAGTTCCCTGTACTTATCAACCATAGTTTTCAAGCTAAACCGCTCAACCGCCCTGCGGCGACCGGCTTCTCCCATCAATAGGCGCCTCTCTTTGTTGCAGGCCAAATCCAATAAAGCCTCAACCGCTTCGTCCAGGTTCCCTTGCTCAATCAGATATCCCGTAGATCCATGCACAACCAACTCACCAACGCCCCCCACCGCGCTTGCTACGACCGGCCGTCCCGCCAGCATCGCCTCGATGATGGTAAGGGGTAGACCTTCCCAGCGTGAAAACAGGGTAAACACATCGAAGTCCTGGACCAGTTCCGCTGCATCTTCCCGGGTGCCCAGTAAAAACACATGCCCTGCCAGACCTTTATTTTTTATAAATGCCTCGCACTCACCACGCAGCGGCCCGTCGCCGATTAAGACAAAATACAAACGCCCTTTCCCCGGGATGACCCGCCGACGGGCTAACATCCTGTCAGCTGCTTCCAGGAAAAAGAGGGGGTCCTTTTGAAAAGCCAGGCGGGCCACTGTCCCGATAATCACGTCTTCTTTCTTGAGGCTTAGTTCATCACGCAAAGCTCCTGCCCGCTTCTTCGAAACCGGCATGCCGTTATAAACCAAATGTAATTTTTGGCTAACTGCAAGCCTTAAATTGCGGCCTTTGGAACGGTCATACTCCGATACACAGATAACCTTCGTGCTCATCGCTCCGGCCAATCTCTCCACCCATGTATAGAACAACCGGGTGAAATAACCCTGGTATCCCGTTATGACCCAGCCGTGAACCGTGAACAGAATCTTGGGAACTCCGGCAAAAAAAGCCGCCACGCGCCCCAGGATCCCGGCCTTGGAACTGTGGCAGTGCACCACCTGGTACCCCTCTCTCTTCATCAGCGCATAGAGCTTGCAGAGGACCGCCAGATCATCTACAGGGGAAATATTTCTCTTCAGCTCCGGCAGCTCAATTACGCGCACACCCCGGGGCAAATCTTTTAACCATTGCACCAGTTCACCGCCGGGTGAGCAGACAACATCCACCTCAAACTCGCCGGGAGGCAGCCCGGCCGTAAGGTGATAAACCACTTTTTGTGCCCCACCCAGCTCAGACAGGGTGATCACAAATAAAATTCTAACCATTTTCATAAACGCTCCAGGCTCCAATCAACGGCAAAAAAGGAGAATATCTATCTTTATCGAATTAAATATGCTATTGAAACTTTACCACAACAAACCAAAAAAGAAAATGATTGATCAGGAGTGTAGCTATGAAGGCGCTTATACTAGCCGGGGGAAAAGGAACCAGGCTGCGTCCCCTAACCCATACCATGGCCAAACAACTTGTGCCGGTGGCAAATAAACCTATTTTGCATTTTGTCATGGAACAGGTTGCTGCGGCAAATATTAAGGAAGCAGGGATCATCATTTCACCCGAAACCGGCGATAAGATTCAATGCTCCATCGGCACAGGGGAAAGATGGGGCCTAAAAACAACGTACATATCGCAGGAATCGCCGGCAGGACTGGCACATGCCGTAAAAACGGCACAAGGCTTTTTAAAAGATGCTCCCTTCCTGATGTTCCTTGGAGATAACTTAATCCAGGGTGGTGTGAGGGAACTGGTAACAGATTTTCAAAGGAACCATTCCGACGCCTTAATCCTTTTAAAAGAAGTAACCAACCCTCGATCTTTCGGCGTAGCTGTAGTGGACGCCGAACAACGCGTTCAGAAACTGATTGAAAAACCCAAAGAACCCCCCAGCAACCTGGCGCTGGTCGGCATCTACTTATTCAGCCCGCTGATCCATAAGGCTATTGAGAGAATTAAGCCTTCCTGGCGGGGAGAGTTGGAAATCACAGACGCCATCCAGGAACTTCTGAACATGAAGCACAGCGTGACCGCCAGGCAGCTCCCGGGGTGGTGGCTGGATACCGGGAAAAAGGACGATATTTTGGAAGCCAACCGGGTCGTGCTGGACGAGTACGCAAAGCCACAACTGCTGGGCAGCGTCGACGAAAAAAGCCGGGTGGTGGGCCGCGTTCAGGTTGGTGCGGGATCAGTCATCGTGGACAGCGTGATCCGCGGGCCGGTGGTAATAGGCGAAAACTGCCGGATTACCGGTTCCTTCATCGGCCCCTTTACTGCTATCGGCAATAACAGCAACATTGAAGAAGTGAGCATTGAGCACTCGGTTGTCCTGGAAAGGTGCACCCTGCGACAGGTTTCAAGGATTGAGGACAGCCTGCTCGGCGCCGGCGCCTCGGTAGTTAGCCGCAACTCTCATCATCAGGCCCTGCGGCTCTTCCTTGGCGACGATGCCGAAGTAACGATTTAGAGGAGGAGATAGTTGTGGATTTGATTCAAGATGTGGTTGTCAAGCCGCTTAAGCTCATTCCCGACGAGCGCGGCTATCTGATGGAAATGATGCGCAAAGACTGGCCCGAATTCATGCAGTTTGCCCAGTCTTACATGACGGCGTGCTACCCGGGAGTCTATAAGGCCTGGCACTACCACAGGAAGCAGTACGACCATTTTGTATCCCCCTTTGGCATGGCAAAAGTGGTCCTGTACGATCCCAGGCCGGAAAGCCCCACAAGGGGTAAGGTAAACGTTTTTCACATGGGTCAGTTGAACCCCATTCTCTTACGCATTCCTCCGCTGGTTTACCATGGCTTTACAGCTGAAGGAGGACAACTGGCTTTAATCGTCAATTACCCCACAGAGCTATACAATTACAAGGAACCCGATGAGTACCGCATCCCTTACGACGATCCTTCCATTCCCTACAGTTGGGAGGTCAAACACGGTTGAGAGTACTGGTAACCGGCGCCCGGGGCATGCTGGGGAGACAAGTGGCCCGCGAATATCAAAAGCGGGGTGTTACGGTCTATCCCCTTGCCCGCCAGGAGCTTGATATAACCAACTGCGAGCAGGTATTTTCAATTTTAGATAAGATCGGGCCCAACATTGTTGTTAATTGTGCCGCCTATACCGATGTTGACGGAGCAGAGCAAGAAAAAGAAAAGGCTTTCCTTATGAACGGCCTGGGCCCGCGCTACCTGGCCCTGGCCTGCCGCCGATGCGGTGCTGCTCTTGTTCAGATCAGCACCGATTATATTTTTGACGGAAAAGCAGAGGGTCCCTACCGGATTTATGACACTCCCTGCCCGATCAATATCTACGGGGCCAGCAAACTGTTCGGCGAAGCCTCGGTGCGCGAAATCGGCGGGCGCTTTTATATCGCCCGCACAAGCTGGCTATTTGGCCCAAATGGGAAAAACTTTGTGGATACGATTTTAAGCCTTGCCCGGGAGAGGGACGAATTAAAAGTCGTCAACGATCAACACGGTACTCCCACCTATACCGTGGACCTGGCTGGAGCCCTTGCCGATCTTGCGGACAGCAAAGCATACGGAACATATCATGTTACCAACAGCGGGTCTGCAAGCTGGTATGAATTAGCAAAAACTGTAGTTTATGCCGCCGGTCTTAATGCAAGTATTGCCCCCTGTAAAACCAGGGAATTCCCACGGCCGGCAGCCAGACCCGGGAATTCTGTTTTGGACCCCTTCCCCCTGAAGCAGGTCATCGGGTATAACCTGCCGGGTTGGGAAGACGCCGCAAGAAGATATCTAAAAGAAAAAACCGTGATGGAGGTTTGAGGCAGCTATAAAATAACTAGATAT
>DHTR01000066.1:7047-8279 GCA_002408725.1 Pelotomaculum sp. UBA5255 | reverse complement strand
CATGTTGCTGCCCATAATCAGAGCCACATCAGAATTTTTCAGGTCGCCCATGTGGTTGGTCATGACACCCCGGCCAAATGCTGGCGACAATCCTGCCACCGAAGGGGAGTGTCAGATACGTGCCTGGGTTTCAAGATAGACCATACCCAGGGAACGCGCCAGTTTGCTCCACAGATAGGCTTCTTCATTATCCAAAGCCGATCCGCCTATGGAGGCAATTTTTTCGGTACGATTAACGATAATTTCGCTGCCATTGGCTATTTTCTCTTTATGGATGAAGCTGCTGTCCCGGGTTTCCTTGATCTTCTCAGCAATTCTATCAATCGTCCATGCCCAATCTTTTTCTTCCCACTTTTCGCTTCCAGGTGCGCGGTATAGAGGTTTGGTAGCACGCTTGGGGTTGGGAACCTGTTTGTGGGTTGTTTCATCATAGATTTCCCTCAGGTTAAACAAAGCTGAACCTTTGGCACAGGCATTACCGCGATTGATGGGATTATCCGGATCTCCCTCAACGCTGAGTAGTTTCACAAAATTGCCAGCCGCATCCCGTTCTGAATAAATTAGAAGACCGCATCCTGAACCACAGTAGGGGCAAATGGTGGGAACTCCTTTAACATTCTTAATGCGCAGAGTTCTGATTGCTGCGGCTGTGGGTTTTAGGTCGAAGCCTAAATCCGCTGCGACCATTGCTGTTGCGCTGGCACCAGTTACCTTTAAGAACTGTCTGCGGGTAATCTTCATCGTAACAAGATCCTCCTTTCCATGGATAGTAACCTGTTATTGGGATATTGTGTGGGATTAGCCGGTCAACCCGCCGATTGCTACGGTTGCGGCCACGATTATTACCGGCCTCATCGATAAATAGGTTTCATAATGGGCTGCCGGCAATTGTCAGACCTCTGATATTCGTCCGTTTCATGCCTCCTTTATCTTAAAAACAAGTAGTCGGGTATGATTTATAATAATTTAAAAGTATGGAGATTTTATGAAGACATTCCGCGCAATTGAACAGCGGAGTCGAGGGTAATTTTATATGTGATGGAGCTTGTGTAGGGGCCTGCATTAAGGCAGAAAAATACTAAGTAAATGATCAGGCGGCTGAAGAGGTTGTACATCGGGTCATAAATGAGGTTAACCGCGTGTAAAAGACAAAAATAATAGGGCTTAAAAAGCCCTATTTTTTCATATAAATGGCAGGGGAGAGAGGAATCGAACCCCCAGCCCTCGGTTTT
>DHTR01000066.1:2556-6854 GCA_002408725.1 Pelotomaculum sp. UBA5255 | reverse complement strand
CCAATTGAGCTACTCCCCTGCGTTTGTCGCAAGACATATTCTAACACATGTTTACGCCCGATTCAAGGGAAATACCTCAAGCCCGAAAACCACCTTCTTTAGCCCGCCCCTGAAATTATTGGAAATAAGCCCAACTGTCTCATAAAAAAAGGTATAATATGTGCAGAATAAAACCGGACAAGGTTACCTTTACGGTTTTGAGGGACAATATAACCATCTCAAGAGCATAAATTAAATCCGCAGGTCAATGACAGATATTACAAATATGCACATAGTTATTAATAAAATTGTATAATGTTTTATCAGAGCGATTGATCCTGTTTTGATGCTTTTTAAGGAGTTAATTGATTGTTTGTTGAAGTAAACGGGCAGAAGGTTCATTTCAAGGTGTCAGGTCAAGGCCGGGATATGGTTTTGCTTCATGGCTGGGGCGCCAACTTGTCGCTGATGAACCCCTTGCACAAGCATTTTGAACGCTATTTTCGCACCTTTTCTGTGGATCTGCCGGGTTTTGGCCTGAGCGACCAACCGCCCCGGAAGTGGGGGATGGCCGAATACGCCTCGTTGGTAAAAGGGTTCCTGCACAACCAGGGTATAGAACGCCCCATTTTACTGGGTCATTCCTTTGGCGGCAAGGTGTCCATTTTTCTCGCCGCACAGCAGCAGCCGATCCATAAACTCATCCTGGTGGATAGTTCCGGCATCGTACCCCAGAGAGATTTGAAATACTACTTCAAGATCTATTCATATAAAATGGCCCGCCGTTTCATGGAGTTGCCCGGGCTTAAACCCCTGTTTCACCGCCGTCTGGAGGAACTGAAAAACCGCTCTGGCTCCGAAGACTACCGCAATGCCAGAGGGGTGATGCGTGAGACCCTGGTTAAGGTGATAAATGAGGACTTGACTGCTATGCTGCCCCAGATCAAGGTTCCTACATTATTGATGTGGGGTGCGGACGATACTGCCACGCCGGTGGCGGACGGGCGCTTGATGGAGCAGCTGATAGCCGACGCGGGGCTGGTTGTGCTGGATAATGCCGGCCATTACTCTTACCTGGATCGTCTCCCCGATTTTTTACATATCACCGGGCAGTTTTTAAAGGAAGATATGGAGAGCAAAGATGCATAGCGGCACCATTTTGGCCACGGCCGTTTTAGTTCCCTGGCTGCTGTACACCATTCTGAAAATCAATAAAGCGGCGCATTATTTGCAATTGAGCGGTTACTTCAGCGGGCGCTACTTGCGCTGGGTGATGAGCAACCTGCAGCGGGTGATGGGCTGGCCGGATTTGCTGCCTCTCGCGGCTGTTTTGCTGCTGTGGGCGCGGCAGAGCACCCTGGCCTATTTTATCTGGGGCTTGATCTATTTGATGATTGCGGTGGCCCTGTATAACAACCAGCGTCAGACCGGGGCCAAAAAGAAAATGGTTTACACCAGCCGGCTCAAGCGGCTGTTGATTCTGGCCGCCATATTAGTGGCAGCCTTGAGCTTCTGGGCGGTTCAGAACCTGTGGACCCCCGCAGTTCATCTGGAGACCCTGGCTGTGCTGTATATCGTCAGCGTCCTGACCTGGCTCTTGGTACTGCTAGCCAATATATTGATCTGGCCCCTGGAGAAGGCCATTAATTTCTGGTATTACCAGGATGCCGAGCAGATTCTGGCCGATCACTCCTCACTGAAAGTGATCGGGATCACAGGCAGCTACGGCAAGACCAGCACCAAGAACTTCCTCAACCGCATCCTGGCGGAGCGTTTCAATGTCCTGGCCACCCCGGAGAGCTACAATACCACCATGGGAGTCATTCTCACCACCCGTACCAGGCTGAAATCGACCGATGAGATCTATATTGTGGAAATGGGAGCCCGCAAAAAAGGCGACATAAAAGAGATCTGCGATCTGGTCCATCCCTCTATGGGCATTTTAACCTCAATTGGCGAGCAGCACCTTGAAACTTTTAAAGATCTGGCCAACATCAAGCGCACCAAGTTCGAACTTATTCAGTCGCTAAGAGAAGGCGGCATCGCTTTTGTCAACTGGGATGATGAAAACATCCGCTCCCTGCCGACGGTGCCGGGCATCCGTTATGTTCGCTATGGTATATTATCAGAAGACTTGGATTATCGGGCCGGGTCCATCCAATATGATTCGCGGGGTTCAGTATTCACCGTCTGCAGCCGCAAGGGGCAGCAGGGGGTATTCCGCACCCGTCTGCTGGGAAGACACAATATATATAACATCCTGGCGGCTACAGCGGTTGCCTATGAGTTGGGGATGGATATGGCAACTATCGCCCTGGCAGTCCGCAATCTGGCCCCGGTTGAACATCGCCTGGAGATGAAGCGCGGCAAGGATTATCTGATCATAGATGACGCCTTCAATTCCAATCCGGTGGGCTCTAAAATGGCTTTGGAGGTTCTTTCAAAAATGGAAGGGAGCTTCAAGATAATGATAACCCCGGGTATGGTGGAACTGGGGAGCAGGGAATATGAGCTGAATTTCGAGTTTGGCCGGGCGGCGGCCGAAGTTTGCGATTATGTCATACTGGTGGGGCCGCGCCAGACCCAGCCCATACAAGAAGCCTTTAAGGAGGCCCATTATCCGCCTGATCAGTATCTTGTGGCCCGGAACTTAAACCAGGCCTTACAACACCTAAGCCTTATCGCCAGACCGGGCAGTGTGGTCTTATTCGAGAACGATCTGCCCGATACATACAACGAGTAAAGGAGATGAAATGGTGAAGATTAATGTGGGTGTTTTTTTCGGAGGCAGGTCGGTTGAACATGAGATTTCAATCATATCAGCCTTGCAGGTAATCCACAGCATTGACCGCAATAAATACAATGTGGTACCGGTTTACATAACTAAGCGGGGCCAATTTTACACCGGCGAGGCATTAACTGACATTCAGAATTACAGGGACCTGGATCGTTTATTAAATCGATCCAAACAGATTGTGATCAGCAACCACAATGGAGAGAAAGTGATCACCGAATACCCCGGCAGCATGTTTCGCAAAGGCCGGCTGGGGACGCTGGACGTAGCCCTGCCGGTGGTGCATGGCACCAATGTGGAGGATGGCACCTTGCAGGGTTATCTGGAGATGCTGGATCTTCCTTATGCGGGCTGTAATGTTTTATCATCAGCCCTGGGCATGGATAAGATCGCTATGCGCATGGTCTTGAAAGAGGCCGGTTTGCCGGTTTTGGACTATGTATGGTTTTATTCCAAGCGCTGGTTTTCGGACCCGGCCGGCATCTATGAGGAGATCGAGTCCCGTCTGGCTTACCCGCTAATAGTGAAACCGGCCAATTCCGGCTCCAGTGTGGGTATAACCACGGCCGCCGACCGGGAAGAACTGGAGGATGCCCTGGACCTGGCCTCGAGCTTCTCCAATCGCATCATCGTGGAGCACAAAGTGGTCAGCCTCAGGGAGATAAACTGCTCGGTACTGGGGGATTATGAGAAAGCGGTCCCCTCGGTTTGTGAGGAACCGGTGAGCACTGAGCAAATCTTGAGCTACAAAGACAAATACATGAGTGAAGGCGGCAAAGGCATGAGCGGCGCTGCCAGACAGCTTCCAGCCAACATTTCCGCGGAAAAAACCGCTTTAATTCAGGAGTTGGCGGTTAAAACCTTTCATGTGCTGGACTGCAGCGGGGTATCGCGCATAGATTTTCTGATTGACACCGATTTGGACCAGGTCTATGTAAATGAAATCAATACCATCCCGGGGTCGCTTTCTTTCTATCTCTGGGAGGCTTCCGGCAAATCCTTTACGGAATTGACCGAAGAATTGATCCAACTGGCTTTGAAACGCACCCGGGAACGGGATAATCTGGTGTTTTCCTATGAAACCAACATTCTGGCCATGAAGGGCAAAGGCGGCGCCAAGGGCATTAAGTAGACCCGGCCGCCAGCTTTTGACGATAGTTGTTTTAGGCATGAAACAGGGCAGTTCAACCCCGCTCTGAGGGACGCTGCCCCTTTTATTTTTCGACATCATCAAAAAGGAAGTTTCTTTCAATATGACGAAATATATAATACCAATAATCAGGAGTTTTTGTTTGCATGACTAACTTCCTGCCCGCAGGTATTATAAATGAAACCCTGGAAGAGATTTGCCAACAGATTACGAAGCTGAAAGAATTGATGGACGCCGGGGATAATGACAAGGCCGAACAAGGCTTGATAGAGCTGGAGGAAACCGCTCTGGAGCTGTGGGTCTTTATTGAGAAGTTCAGCTGTCAGCCGTTGATTTATACCGGCCAGGGCAGTACGGACGAGATTATACGTCGCC
>DHTR01000066.1:594-2376 GCA_002408725.1 Pelotomaculum sp. UBA5255 | reverse complement strand
GGAGTGGGCTTTGACTTTTGTCGAGGAATTTGACCCGGCCGCATTTAAGAAAAGACCTTCAAATAGAAAACAACGCATGCGATAATAAAATAGAATCACTGCAAAACCCTGATTTTAGCCAGGATTTGTCAAAGTATGCCGGCCGGGATCAGGGAGGTCTATTTTTAGGATTGATTTAATGTCTTAAAACAATTCAACCTGAAAATATCATCAACTTAATACCCGGAGTATAGTAGGAAAGACGGTGTGGCCTTGGACAGCAAGAGTATTTTGAGCGAAGTGGCTGCGGGACGACGCATGACCGACGAGGAATTTACCTTTATTTTTGAACATGGGGACCTGGATGCTATCGGTCAGGCCGCCTGCCAGGCCAGGGACAGGATATTTCAAGACGACCTCATCACCTTCATCATTGACAGGAAAATCAATTACACCAACATATGTTCCTGCAAATGTAAGTTTTGCACTTTTTACCGCAGTAAAAGCGACTGTGACGCCTATGTCATCGATAAGGCTACCTTGTTCGGCAAAGTGATGGAGGCCATGGAAATTGGCGCAACTCAAGTGGTTTTGCAGGGGGGGTTGAACGAGGATCTAAAAATCGAGTTTTTTGAGGACATGTTTAAGGAAATCAAAGGCCGTTACGGCCTGACCATACATTCCTTGACCCCGCCGGAGGTGGCGTTCATTGCGCAAAACTCCGGTTTGACCGTTGCAGATGCGCTCCTGAGGTTAAAGAAAGCAGGCCTGGACTCCATACCCGGGGGCGGTGCGGATATATTGCACGATGCGGTTAGAAGCCAGATCAGCCCCAACAAGATCAATACCGCGGCCTGGCTGGAGGTAATGCGCACAGCCCACCGGCTGGGCATTAAAAGCACTGCTACAATGATGATGGGCACCGTGGAAAACCCGGAGCAGCGCCTGGCCCATTTGCGCGAGATTCGGAATTTACAGGATGAAACTCGGGGATTCAGGGCTTTTATTGCCTGGACCTATCAACCTGGCAGCAATGAGCTGCAGGGGGAAAAGCTGTCGTCTTCTGATTACCTGAGATTTCTGGCCTTATCCCGCCTGTATTTGGACAATTTCGATCATATACAGGGTTATTGCTTCGCCCATGGCGAACCGGTGGGGCCAAATACGCTCGGCTTCGGCGCCGATGACCTGGGCAGTTTGATGCTGGATGAGAATATGGCCTCAATGGCCGGCGTAAATTATATGATGCAGCTGGACAGTATGCTGGAACTGATTCACCAGGCGGGGCGCACCCCGGCATTGCGGGATACCGCCTATGAAGTCCTGCGGGTTTTTGACTGATTGTTGATATGCGGGCCCCGGCTACTGCATCCATGATATGTGGGAGAGTTTAACTAGTACAGGGGTTTTTTATATATTGAGACAAGATATAATAAAGAAAGATTGTCGTTGAGGTGACCGAAAGGGGGAAGGCCTAATGCGCTCTATGAAGAGCAGCACTAAACTATTCCTGCTGCTGATTGTACTGGGAGTATTATCTGCCCTGGCAGGGCTTTATGTACAGTGGCTGTGGTTCGATTCCATTAATTATGCCGGTGTGTTTATCACCATGATATCCAATCAAGTGGGATTGTATCTGATTCTGTTTGTAATGTCGTTTGTATTCTTTTTTATCAACCTGCAGATTACCCGTCGCCACCTGAGGGAGACGGAACGTCCTGACAACACCGAAGACGGCCGGGATATTATCTATTTGGATCAGATCCCCTTGTCGCCCTGGCGGGACTTTTTAAGCGGCCCCAT
>DHTR01000066.1:0-424 GCA_002408725.1 Pelotomaculum sp. UBA5255 | reverse complement strand
CTGGGCCTGAGCGTTTTCGGCGCCTTGCTGGTCAGTGCCTCCGGCAGCGGAAAATGGCTTCCCGTGCAGCAGTTTCTCCACCGCGTCCCGGTAGGCCTGGCGGATCCTATTTTTAACAAAGACCTGAGTTTCTATTTTTTCAATCTCAGTTTATACCATGATGTTTATGCCATTCTGATGCTCACCCTGGTTTTGACCATCATAATGGTTGGTGTAATTTACGTTATCAACGCCTCCGCCGATCTCCTGTTGGGAGACTGGCGGCAGTTCACCACCGCCAAGAGCCACCTGGCCGTTTTGATCGCTTTGATTTTGCTGCTGAAGGCCTGGGGGTATCGGCTCGATGCCTACGGAGTCCTGTTCTCACCCTCCGGGATCGTTTGGGGAGCCACCTATACGGATGTTCACGCCACCCTGCCGGCCT
>DHTR01000055.1:30896-31253 GCA_002408725.1 Pelotomaculum sp. UBA5255 | reverse complement strand
GCAGACAATAAAAGTAAAAATAGTAAAATAGCCAAAGGAAGTTTTAGGGGATATTGGTAACTAAGTTAATGCAAATTAACAGTAATAACAGGTTGGCAATCATCGCTCTAAGCTGTATACAACGCCATCTTTCCCCTGACAAGTAAGGAATTAACTGACTAAATACCTTCCTTGTTTGATTAATTATTGCGGCCAGTGCGACGTGCCGGAAGGTTTGAGCGAAGTGGTGCATATTTATGTAAACAGTGCAATTTGCATCGCCCTGAAGAGCAACGGCACCGTAGTCGTATGGGGTGATAATTATTATGGTTGCCGCAACGTACCGGCTGAACTTCATGACGTAGTTGCCGTTAACTT
>DHTR01000055.1:30077-30531 GCA_002408725.1 Pelotomaculum sp. UBA5255 | reverse complement strand
GCAGACGAGATCAGCGCGGCGCTGGAAGGACTCAACGTCTTGTCGGGCCACTATTTTGCGGTTGATAAGGCCGAGTTGCTCAACCCGGCCGACGGCCGGCCTATCACCACTGTGGGCAGCCAGGGCGGCTACCGCGTCCAGGCCGGCGTGGCCAATAACTACGCCGGCGCTACACCGGGCCTGGCCATCATTCAGGTGCGCGGCGGCAATGGCGCCACCAGCACCGGCGGCGGCCGGGTGCTGGGCTGCGTGGGCTTGTCCGGCGAAATTCCGGTTACCGGTTCCACCGTCAGCAGCGACTTCACTATGCCGACCGGCATCAGCGGACCGGCCTACGTGGACGTCTTCGTCTGGGACGGCTGGGACACCATGGTCCCCCGGGCCAAGGCCAAGCAGGGTTTGAGCTTTAGCGTGACGCAGTGATAAATAGCAAAAATGGCTGTAAAAAACCCCG
>DHTR01000055.1:22884-29969 GCA_002408725.1 Pelotomaculum sp. UBA5255 | reverse complement strand
CCCCGGGCCAAAGCCAAACAGGACTTGAGCTTTAGCGTGACGCAGTAATAATAACCACTACCTGATCTACGCCAACAGCAGCAGGGCTTCCATATATATGGAAGCCCTGCTGCCATTTTGGAAATAATAACTGGCAGGAACTTGATGTCGTTTTATGTCTTGTTATGTTGCCTTATGTTATAGGTACATGGTTAATTGTGCCATATACAGTAATAAATATTATTATTGCCGGCATTGTAGAATTACTGGAACAGATATATATTCTCCTATCCTAGCAATATCGTATAGGTCGAAGACTAATGACGGTAATTTTCCTTTGTCTTAAAACTAACTATAACAGGATTGTATCAAAAGTAAATTTCAAAAATGAGGCCCGTATCTACTAGACCTACTTGCGTTATTATTAGTTATATCATTTTAAGGATCCTCAGGGTGTCCACCTGCTCGGCCATCAAATCAAAATCACGATCGTTGTGCAAAAGCATAAGTTTGTTTTCCACTGCTGTGAGCGCAATCAGAATATCAATGGTGCTGCGTGGCGTTATAC
Source organism: Pelotomaculum sp. UBA5255 (assembly GCA_002408725.1). Lineage (GTDB taxonomy): Bacteria > Bacillota > Desulfotomaculia > Desulfotomaculales > Pelotomaculaceae > DTU098. The sequence continues at coordinate 29,422 of DHTR01000055.1, read as the reverse complement.
CCTTACGTCGCAGGTCAAAATATAGGCGTGCCGCCTTTTCATAGGTGGCTTTTTCTTCCGGCAAAAAATAAATGATTTGTGTTGAGAGATAGTCGTGCAATTGTTTGTATTCCTTTTCATTGCGGGCGCCCTGCAAGACCTCCTGAAAGGTATAGGGTGAAAGGCCAAAGGGTATATCGCGGGTCAGAACTTCATCAAAAAGCAGTGTCTTTGCATTAGTTTGCCCTTTGAGAAAGTCAATTAGCACCGAAGTATCAACAAGTATCATTATCGTTTCTTACGCATGACCCGGTAATCATAATCGTCGGCAAACTGTATTTTGCCGCGCAATTCCTTCAAGTCCTTACGGGTGCGGCTTGCCACAAACTCAATAATGGCCTTTTCCACAACTGCTTTTTTAGTTTTAAGGCCGGAAATCTCCATTGCCCTCTGCATCAGGGTATCGTCTATCACAATATTAGTGCGCATGACTATACACCTCCTTATACACATAGTAGCATGCAAAATCTGTTTAGTCAATTCAGGTTTTCATATCCAATCCGTGCGTGGGGCTAGTCCCTGCTTGCGTTAATACGTTAAAGTATTTTTCATACCTTATTTTGTGCTTGATCAGGACCGGAATTTTGTTATAATAAAAGTTGTACTAAACGACTTAATTTTGTGAAGGTGGTAAATTCATATGGATGAACAGGTGGAAAAGAAATATGTGTTAAACATGTTGGGTAAATACAACGATATTGTTATTGATCACGCCCGGAATCCCCGGAACGTTGGAAATATTCCTGAAGCTGACGGCTTTAACCAGGAAGAAGGCGAATGTGGAGATACGCTGGCAATCTGGTTAAGCGTCAAAAATAACCGGATTGATAAGGCAACTTTCTGGACGGATGGATGTGGGGCTTCTATTGCTTGCGGAAGCATGGTCACCGAGTTGGCTAAAAATCATACGGTAGAGGAAGCCTTTAAGATTGAAGCAAAAGATGTATTAAGTGCGCTTGAAGGGTTGCCGGAGGATCATTTACACTGTGCCGATCTGGCGGCCCATACTCTGAAGGAGGCTTTGAAGGATTATCAGGAAATGTCTAAAGCTCCCTGGAAAAAGCCATACAGCAGTCACTAGACCTGACAGTTTCAGGTATTGACGACAGCATCATTTTAGAAGCGCTTTATTAATTAAATCTTAATATCTTTCAAAGCCTGGGTATTTTTACCCGGCTTTTTTATCTTTAGAATCAACCATGCAGATGTTCTGCCCGAAATAATTATCTTACACTGTTCATAAAAACCATGAAATGGAATTCGAACCGGCCTGAGCAGAAAGTCAATGATCTCCTGCTGAGGTTTTATTTACACCAAATCTTTTCAATGCTATGATTAAAAGGATGCATATATCCGGTACGACAACTGGTTCATGATCAAGCACAAATTAACAGGAAGGATTTATTATGAAAGCTTATCTGGGAATTGACGTTGGTTCGGTTAGTGTAAACACTGTTGTCCTTGACGAGGCCGGAGAAGTGATGACCAGCCATTATCTTCAAACAAAAGGCAGGCCTATAGCCGTCATTCAGGAAGGGCTTAAAATAGCGTGCGATTCCCTTGGGGCCGGCGTGGAGGTTGCGGGTGTTGGAACCACGGGAAGCGGTCGCTACCTGGCGGGGGTTATTGTAGGCGCCGACGTAATTAAAAATGAGATAACCGCTCATGCAGTTGCCGCTTCCATACTTATTCCCGATGTGCAGACGGTTTTTGAGATTGGCGGCCAGGACTCAAAGATTATTATCCTCAGGAATGGTATCGTCACGGACTTTGCCATGAATACGGTCTGCGCGGCAGGCACCGGTTCCTTTCTCGATCAGCAGGCTTCGCGTCTCAATATTCCGATAACGCAGTTCGGCGAGCTGGCCCTGCAATCTGAGACACCGGTACGGATTGCCGGAAGGTGCACGGTTTTTGCGGAATCAGATATGATCCACAAACAGCAGATGGGTCACGGTATTCCAGATTTAATCAGGGGTTTATGTGAGGCCCTGGTGCGGAACTATCTGAACAACGTGGGGAAGGGCAAGGAAATATTGCCGCCGGTGGTATTCCAGGGTGGTGTCGCCGCCAATGTGGGAATTATTGCTGCCTTTGAAAGAGCCCTTGGTGTAACCGTGCAGATACCGAAATATTTCGGTGTAATGGGGGCCATTGGCGCAGCGCAGTTAGCCATGGAAGAAGTTGCACGAAAAAAATCCACCTCTTTTAAGGGATTTAAAATTACAGGGCTTCCTTATCGAACCGGAAGCTTTGAGTGCAACGGTTGCTCCAATGTATGCGAGGTGGTGGAAATTTTCGAGGATGATCGGGTCATTGGCCGCTGGGGTTCACGTTGTAATAAGTGGGATCTTGTCTAACTGATTATTTATAGATTCGCTTTACCACAAGGCCACGTCAAAATCCATTTATCTATAGATTAGGAATGCAATAACTACATATTGTGATCATCTTTGACTTTGTCAAAGTCAAGTCCTGCGCTTCACCCTATTTCCGCAGTGTAGCCACCAGTCTTTTTGTGTTTAACAGTAAGTCCAGCCCGCTATTGATATCAGTAACGATAACATCAGCGTTTTGAAGCGCTTTAACAGCTGCGCCCTCGGGTCCTATCACGGCGATGCCCAGAGCGGAATGCGCCAGCATTAGGGCGTCATTGGCACCGTTGCCAACCGCAACAACACATTCCGGGCCGAGCGCCAGAGCAAATTGGCCTTTCTCCGCCAAGCCTTCCCCAGGAGCAAGGATGTGGATCTTGCCATTAATCCCCTGGCACGAAGATCTGCAAAGCCCAAAGGTGTCTGCTGTTAAAATGTGCACATCCAAAAATTTTGCAAGCTTATTAAGCTTGTCTTCTACACCGGGAATTAAAGATCCGTCACAGGCCAGGGTGCCGTTATAGTCAAGCACCAAGTGCCTAAAGTGGACGGGTTCATTTCCCGGAAGTGTAAGCGTAATCATAGGTATTCCCTCCATACCACAAGATCTTTTGTGTAATAAACGGTTTGCTTACTATATTTTATTAAAATATTTAACGAAGTCAATTGGAAGAAATTTATTAAGCAGATAAAAATAGAATAGAATCAGAACCCTTACATTACAATTAAGTGGTTGTTTTAAGTTTAATTCCCAGCCTGTCCGGCAAGTAGTCATTTTTTAACCCCCTCCAGAATACATTTGGTAATAATTAGGTAACATAGGACAAGGGGTGGATGATTATGGCCGGGCGTTGGCATGCCCTGACACCACAGGAAACCGTAGAACTACTCAGAAGCGATTGCAAAAAAGGTCTACCTGAGAAGGAAGTTAAAGAAAGGCTGGCCCAATACGGTTCCAACGAACTTGCCAAAGCCCCCAAGGCGCCTCTGTGGCAGCTTTTCTTGAACCAGTTCAAAGACTTTATGGTCCTGGTGCTTCTGGTTGCAACCGCTGTATCAGGCTTACTTGGCGAATACGCTGATGCCGTCGCGATCCTGATCATTGTCGTCGTCAACGCCATCCTGGGCTTCATCCAGGAATACCGTGCTGAACGCTCTATGGAGGCCTTAAAACAGCTCACCGCCCCCGAGGCCAGGGTCATCCGGGGTGGTCAGGAGCGCAAGATATCCGCCGCCGGGCTCGTACCCGGGGATCTCGTCCTCCTGGAAGAAGGCGATAGAATTCCCGCTGACCTGCGCCTTTTACACGCCATTAATCTTGAGGTTGAGGAGTCCTCTCTAACAGGTGAGTCTGTGCCCGTTAAAAAGCAAGAAAACACCCTGCCCGGAGAACAGATCGCCCTGGGTGACACCCGCAACATGGCCTACCTCGGAACCTCTGTGACCCGGGGGCGAGGGCGTGGCATTGTTGTACACACCGGCATGGCTACAGAAATGGGGCACATTGCCGGCATGATTCAGGCGGCCGGGCAGGAAGAAACGCCGCTTCAGCGCAGACTGGCCCAACTCGGCAAAGGTCTTGTCGCCTTCTGCTTAATTGTCTGCGCTGCCGTGGTCGTTTTAGGCATTTTGCGGGGTGAAGAGGCCTATCAGATGTTCCTGGCCGGTGTCAGCCTCGCTGTGGCCGCCATTCCTGAGGGTCTTCCCGCTATTGTAACCGTGGCCCTGGCCATCGGTGTTCAGCGCATGATCCGCCGTCATGCCATTATCCGGAAGCTGCCTGCGGTTGAAACCCTCGGGTGTGCGACTGTAATCTGCTCGGACAAGACCGGTACACTCACCCAGAACCAGATGACTGTGCGCAGAGTTGTTGTAGGAGAGCAAGCTTTTGACGTTACCGGGGAAGGCTATGATCCCAAGGGTGAATTTGAAGGTGCCGGAGATCCGCAGGGGCCTGCCTTGATCCAGCTCATGAAAGCTGCAGCCCTCTGCAACAACGCGGTACTTGAGCGTGGCGGGATCAGTGTTGCCGGACTCTTCCGGGGGTTGGTCAAGGGGCGTCCGGCACCCGGTTGGTCGGTACTGGGAGACCCCACAGAGGGGGCGCTCCTGGTCATGGCCGCCAAGGCAGGCCTCTGGCGGGAACGAATTGAAGCTCGGGAGCCACGGGTAGCCGAGCTGCCTTTTGACGCCGATCGCAAGCGCATGACCGTCCTTTGCAGGCAACCCGGCGGCTCAATAACCGCCTATGTTAAAGGCGCCCCGGACGTTATCCTCGAACTATGCACCCATATCTACAAAGACGGTCTGGCTGTGCCCCTATCGGCCCGGGACAGGGAAGATATTTTGAGCCGGAACGCTCTTATGGCTGAAAAAGCTCTGCGTGTGCTTGCCTTTGCCTGCCGGGACTTACCTTCCGGCAGTGAACAGTTTTCGGAAGAGGCCATTGAGCAAAAACTGGTCTTTCTCGGCCTGGCCGGGATGATTGACCCACCCCGGCCCGCTGCCTTAAAAGCCGTCCAGACCTGCCACAAGGCCGGGATTAAGGCCGTCATGATTACCGGAGATCATCCGCTTACTGCCCGGGCAGTGGCACGGGAGTTGGGCATCCTGGCCAAAGATGGCGAGATCCTCACCGGCCGCGATCTGGACCGGTTATCCGAAAGCCGGCTCCAGGAACTGGCAAAACGGGTTAGTGTTTATGCCCGGGTTTCACCCAAGCATAAACTGCAGATTGTGCGCGCTTTAAAGCGGTCCGGCCATGTTGTGGCCATGACCGGTGACGGCGTCAATGACGCTCCCGCCGTGAAAGAGGCAGACATTGGTATCGCCATGGGTGCTACCGGCACCGATGTTACCAAGGAGGCCTCGGCCATGGTTCTGACCGATGATAACTTCAGCAATATTGTAGCCGCCGTGGAAGAGGGCAGGGGGATTTACGATAATATCCGCAAGTTTATCCGTTATCTGCTCTCCTGCAATGTTGGAGAAGTACTGACCATGTTTCTAGCCGTACTGGCGGGTATGCCGCTGCCCCTGATTCCCATCCAGATTTTGTGGATGAACCTGGTTACCGATGGACTTCCGGCAATGGCCCTGGGTGTGGATCCCTACGATCGCGACATTATGACGCGCCCGCCCCGTCACCCCCGGGAAAGCGTTTTCGCCCACGGCATGACCTGGCGGATCGGCATTAACGGCACGTTTATCGGCCTGGGCACCCTGCTCTCCTTCTGGATTGGGCTGTCAATGGGGGATCTGGACCTGGCCCGCACCATAGCTTTTAACACGCTGGTATTCTTTCAGTTGTTTTTCGTTTTCACCTGCCGCTCGGAGTTTCACACAATTCTGGAGTTGGGTCTCCTGACCAACCCCTATCTGGTTGGGGCTGTGCTCATCTCGGCCTCCCTGCAACTGCTGGTGGATTACACGCCCCTCTTGCAACCGATCTTCCATACTGTTCCGCTAAGCGGACAGCACTGGGCGTTGATCCTGGGAATCGCCTCAGCGCCTACGGTCGTCGGAACCCTGTCCCGCTACTTTGCGGACCGGGCCCGTCAAAAAATCATGTATCTCAGGGTATAAGATGGTAGAATAGGTATAGACACAGCGCTGGGGGGGATGGACTTGAGATTTACGAAAGTACAGGGACTTGGCAATGACTTTATTCTAATTAACGGTCTTGAAGAGAAAATTAAAATTATTGACTTTCCTGAACTGGCCGTTAAAATGTGCGATCGTCATTTCGGTGTCGGCGCTGACGGACTGGTTTTGCTGCAGCCTTCGGACAGGGCCGATATTTCAATGCATATTTTTAATTCCGACGGCAGCGAGGCCGAGATGTGTGGGAACGTAATTCGTTGTGCTGCTAAATACCTTTTTGAGCACGGCCTGGTCCGAAAAGAAAAAATCCAGGTGGAAACCCTGGCAGGAATCAGGGTGCCTGAATTGCTTCTTGAAGACGGACAGGTTGGCGCAATCCGGGTTGATATGGGTGAACCCCGCCTGGACCGTTCGGATATTCCCATGCTTGGATCGGCGGGGCCGGTGGTGAATGAGCCGCTGGAAATCGATGGCGCTGAATTTCGCGTGACTGCGGTATCAATGGGAAACCCTCACTGCAT
>DHTR01000055.1:22270-22703 GCA_002408725.1 Pelotomaculum sp. UBA5255 | reverse complement strand
TCAATGGGAAACCCTCACTGCATCCTTTTTGTTCCGGACCTTGAAAAGGTTGTGCTGAATACTGTTGGACCCCGGGTTGAGGTCCATGAAGCCTTTCCCCGGAGGACCAATGTTGAATTTGTCCAGGTTGTGACCTGGGATGAGATTAAAATGAAGGTCTGGGAAAGAGGCGCCGGGCTGACCCTGGCTTGCGGTACGGGAGCCTGTGCCGCAGCAGTAGCCAGTTTCTTAAACGGTTATACCGGGCGGAAAATTACCGTTCACTTAATGGCCGGGGACCTGTTGATTGAGTGGGCGAAAGATAATCATGTATACATGACCGGGCCGGCCGAGGAAGTTTTTAGTGGAGATTATCCAATTGAAGATAAGTAAGAACTTTTTTAAAATCTTCAAGGAATAAAGGGCAAAAGCTCCGGGTTTGGCCCTTTTTGTT
>DHTR01000055.1:3963-22067 GCA_002408725.1 Pelotomaculum sp. UBA5255 | reverse complement strand
CCTTTTTGTTTTGTCAGATTCGGGTGGAGCAAAGGTAATTTTTGCGCAAAATGGAATCTGCGCCTGCATTCGACCGGCATAGCGATGCGAAAGAACTATTAGCTGCTGTTTTGAGGAATTGTAATGTATTGGAACAGAAAGGATGAAAAGGTTTTCCAGCAACCCAGCCTTAGTTTATTTGACATAATTACTGGATCACGGTTGTCAGGGAGCTTTTTTTGAATTATAATGTATACATTTTATAAGGATATTGCAAGTTTAAAGTCCAATGATAAAATGGATAGGGTAGAGACAGTATTAAGAGTAACCGCGTAAATCATTTCTGGAGAGGAAGGAAGAAATCGTATTGAAATTTGCAGAGGCACAGCGTATCAGTAATTTACCGCCATATCTTTTCGCCCGGATTGAAAAGCTTGTTGCCGGGAAGAAAGAAGCAGGCGTTGATGTGATCAGTCTTGGTATCGGTGACCCGGACCGGGCGACACCGGTTCATATTATAGAGGCGTTAAAAAAGGAGGCGAATAATCCGGCCAACCACCAGTATCCCTCTTCGGTGGGTATGTTGAGCTACCGCCAATCGGTGGCTCAGTGGTATCAGCGCCGTTTTGAGGTCGAGCTCGACCCGGCAACCGAAGTGGTATCCCTGCTTGGCTCAAAAGAAGGGATTGCCCACATCTCTTGGTGTTACTTGAATCCTGGTGATACTGTTCTTGTTCCGGACCCGGGCTATCCTGTCTACTCGGGAGGCGCTATTCTGGCTGGGGCCGACCCCTACTATGTGCCGGTAAATCCGGAAAAAGGCTACCTGATTGATTTTGATACAATTCCACAGGAAGTAGCTAAGCGGGCCAAAATACTGTTCATTAATTATCCGAACAACCCAACGGGCGCCGTGGCCGGAGAGGCATTCTACCGGAAAGCCATCGAGTTTGCCAGAGAGTACGAAATTCTTATATGTCATGACGCAGCCTACTCCGACGTGTCCTTTGATGGTTATAAGCCCCCCAGTTTTCTGCAGTATCCCGGGGCAAAGGAAGTTGGTATCGAGTTTCACTCGGTTTCCAAGACCTACAATATGACCGGCTGGCGGGTGGGTTGGGCTGCGGGCAATGCGGGAGCGGTTGAGGCCCTTGGCAGGCTCAAATCAAACATTGATTCCGGTGTTTTTCAGGCTATCCAATACGCAGCTGCGGCAGGACTGACAGGGCCGCAGGAAATCGTGGATAAGCAAAATGCAGTGTACCAGGAGCGGCGCGACATCCTGGTCGATGGGCTCAACAGCCTGGGCTGGAACTTGGAAAAACCAAAAGCAACATTTTATGTTTGGGCGCCGGTACCCAGGGGATACACATCCGAGTCCTTCACTGAACTGGTGTTGGATAAGGCAGGTGTTGTTATTACACCCGGTACGGGCTACGGACAAAATGGTTCAGGGTACTGCAGGCTGGCGCTGACCATTGAAAAGGAGCGGATTCAAGAAGCCTTGGAGAGGATTCGAAAAACGATCGGCACAGTCTCATTCTAATAAATTATTTTGGCAGTTCTGCCGTTCGATGTTTGTATCTTCAACAGATTGCATTTTTTGCGTTTGCTTGAAGTATATTTGTCAGATGACTGTCAAGACGCGAAAAAGTTCTTTTTAGCGCCTGGTTGAACGACAGAATCAATCTATACTTGACAGCAATGATGAAGACCGGCAACTTTTACGGTGCAATGTGCACAACCGGCCCTTCATCTATAAGGAGGTTCGTTCTTATGAAATTATCCGACCGGGCGTTAAATATTAATCCATCCCCTACTCTATCAATCGACGCAGAAGCTAAAGAAATGGCAGCAAACGGACATAATGTGGTGAGTTTCGGAGCCGGGGAACCGGACTTTGATACCCCGGATTATATCAAGGAGGCGGCAATTGCTGCCATCCATGCGGGGAAAACCAAATACACTCCTGTAACAGGAATAAGCGATCTAAAAAATGCAATTTGCCTAAAATACCGGCTTGAGCAAGGTATTGAATATAAACCGGAACAAATCGTGGTGTCCGCCGGCGCAAAGCACTCCCTTTACAATGCTATGCAAGTGCTGGTCCAGGCAGGGGATGAGGTGATCCTCCCTGCTCCCTACTGGGTGAGTTACCTGGAGCAGATTAGGCTGGCCGGGGCCACACCTCGGATCGTAGAAACACGGGAAGAGAACGACTTTAAGCTGACCCCCGCCGAACTTGAGTCGGTCATAGGTCCCCGTACCCGGCTTTTTATTCTTAACAGCCCTAATAATCCCACCGGCACTGTTTATACAGTGAAGGAGTTGGAGGCTTTAGGAGAGGTTGTAGAGCGGCACGACTTAATGGTCATTTCCGATGAAATCTACGAAAAGCTAATTTATAATGGCCTCAAACATGTCAGCATCGCTTCTTTTTCCCCCGAACTTAAGGAAAGAACAGTGGTTATTAACGGTGTCTCCAAGGCCTATGCCATGACTGGCTGGCGGATTGGCTACGCCATAGCTGCCAAACCAGTGGCCAAAGGTATGGGCGATTTGCAGAGCCATTCTACCTCGAACCCTACTTCTATTGCGCAGTATGCCAGTGTGGCAGCCCTGACAGGCGACCAGTCAGATACCAAGCGAATGAAGGCTGAATTCCTCCGTAGGAGAAATTATATGCTGGATCGGCTGCGCGCTATTGAGGGCGTAACCTGTACCCGCCCCGGCGGGGCCTTCTACCTTTATCCAAACGTCAAAAGCTGCTTCGGTCAAAGGTACAAGGGTAGCCCCATCAACACCGCAACCGATCTTGCCGCCATCCTCCTCCAGGAAGCAAAGGTAGCCGTAGTTCCCGGAATTGCCTTTGGCAATGATAATTATTTTCGCCTTTCTTACGCTTGCTCCATGGAGAAGATTACGGAAGGACTGGACCGGATTACAGACCTGTTAAAAAAAATTAATTGATTTGCTTAAATCCCTTTCAACTCGTTTAAAAGCCCGGCATTTTAAGGTGCTGGCTTTTTCTTTTTAAGATGGAATTAAAATATCATTAATTCGGCTTTGATCAAAGGAGTTTCTTCTTTTAGGTAGAAAAATTATTTTGATGGTAAAAGTTAATACTATATTCATATAGATATCAGGTGGTGAGGTATTGATTAAAAGCATGACCGGTTACGGCAGGGGAGAGGCCGGTACGGAGAGAAAGAAGTTTACCTTTGAATTGAAAGCGGTTAATCATCGCTATAGCGAGGTCGTTTTACGTTTGCCCCGCTCCCTTGCACCGCTGGAAGACCGGATTAGGCGGATCATTTTAGCCCGGGTGTCCCGCGGGAGGGTCGACGGCTTTTTGGGTTTGGAGGAGTGCGGCGAAAAAACAGCCTCTGTTAAAGTTGACAAAGCACTTGCCTCGGCGTATTATAAGGCAATGAAAGAACTTCAGGAAAGTGTTGGAATTGACGGAAAAATTAAATTAAGCCAGCTATTACCACTTCCCGGGGTGATCATTGTGGAAGAGCCCGCCGAAGATGTAGAGATCTGGTGGCCTGCCATTCAGGAAGCTGTGGAGGGGGCTGTGGCCAGCCTTGTCCAAATGAGATCCCTCGAAGGAGAAGAGCTTGCGAAAGACCTTATGAATAGGGTAGAGCATCTTGCCCTGCTCAATAAGAGAATCAGGGACCGGTCGCCTGTTGTTGTGGAGGATTATAGAGAGAGGCTGCAAAACCGCTTGAGCGATTTTCTGGATGGTGGCGTCCTTGACGCCGACCGGCTGTCGGTCGAAGCTGTAGTTTTTGCGGAGCGTTCCAACATAACAGAGGAGACAGTACGGCTGGAAAGTCATCTGAATCAGGTTCGCGCCTGCCTTTTAAATGGGGAATCAGTGGGAAGAAAACTAGACTTTCTGATCCAGGAGATGAACCGCGAAATAAACACGATTGCTTCCAAAGCCGGCGACCTGGAAATCAGCCGTTTGGTCGTTGAGGTGAAAAGTGAACTTGAAAAAATAAGGGAACAGGTGCAAAACATAGAATAACCTGTATGTGGTATTTTTTGAAGGGGGAAGCAGCATGGAAATCAAACTAATTAACATCGGTTTTGGAAACATTGTCTCGGCCAACCGGATTATTGCCATAGTAAGTCCGGAATCTGCCCCCATAAAGAGGATTATTACCGAGGCCAGGGACAGGGGCATGTTGATTGATGCAACTTACGGGCGGCGTACCCGCGCGGTCATTATTACTGACAGCGACCATGTTATTCTTTCCGCCGTGCAGCCGGAAACCGTGGCCCACCGCTTGGTGTTGAAGGATTCGCCGTCACAGAACGAAGAACTTTCCGAATAAAGGGGCATAGTCGTGGGAAAGAAAGGTATATTATTGGTTTTTTCCGGACCGTCAGGAGTGGGTAAGGGCTCAATTTGCAAAGCTCTTCAAAATGAAAATCCATCCATCCGTTTATCCGTCTCGGCTACGACCCGTTGGCCCAGGAGCGGTGAGGTGGATGGAGTTGATTATTATTTCTTAGATAATGAATCCTTTGGAAAAATGATTGAAGAAGGCCAACTTCTGGAATGGGCAGAAGTGTACGGCCACTTTTACGGAACTCCACGTCGGTTTTTGCAGGAGGCGCTTGATCAGGGGAACGATGTGGTTCTGGAAATCGACATTCAGGGCGCCCTGCAGGTTAAAGAACGATTTCCCCTGGCGGTGCTTATTTTTGTTGTTCCTCCCTCCTTGCTCGAACTGGAGTCACGGCTGATCTCCCGTGGTTCGGATTCCCGGGAGGAAATTGAAAAGCGCTTGCGCTGTACAACCCATGAAATGGAAATGGCCTACCACTATGATTATATCGTGGTGAATGATAAAGTTGCCCGGGCGCTGGATATCGTCCGGGCGATCATCATAGCCGAAAAGTCGCGGCCTCAGCGTAATAGATGCTTAGTCCAAAGTTTAATGTGATAAGGATGCTTTTAGATGCAATGGAATGTGGAGGATAAAATGAAGCAACCAACTCTCGATGAGCTTATGGAAAAGGTTGACAGCCGGTATACCCTGGTTGTGGTGGCCGCTAAACGGGCCAGGGCACTCACCGAGAGGGGAAGCGCCAAGGTTAACGGGGCCGCTATCAAGCCAGTAACGGTTGCTCTTACTGAGATTGCTCAGAATAAAATAGAGTATGTGAGGACCCAGAGTTTTGTCAAATAGTTTTTGCCATCCTTCATCAGAGTCTTTACTGTTTATAAAAGCTTTTTGATGGAGAATGCCGATGCCGCGTCAGCGGCAGAGGTGTCTAATAGAAGAAGATCTTTCTGACTGGAGGGGGCCTCTAATGCTGGCTGGAAGAAATATCACGCTGGGTGTAACCGGCGGTATTGCTGTTTATAAAGCTGCCCAACTGGCAAGCAACTTGAGGGCTGACGGGGCTGAAGTCCATGTAATTATGACCAGGTCGGCCCGGGAATTTGTAAGCCCGCTTACCTTTCAGGTTCTTACCAACAACCGCGTCTACGGCGATCTATTTGAGCCCGTTGCGGAATGGAAAGTTCAGCATATTGAACTGGCCGCCCTTTCAGAATTGCTGGTAGTTGTACCGGCCACTGCCAATATCCTGGGTAAAGTGGCTGGAGGGATAGCCGACGATCTCCTTTCCACTGTAATCATGGCAACCACCTACCCTGTGTTGTTCTGTCCGGCCATGAACATGAACATGTATCAAAACCCCGTCACCCAGCGGAACCTGGTCGTACTGCGCGACCTCGGTTACCATTTTGCAGGGCCGGGGAAGGGTCGTTTGGCCTGCGGGGTGGAAGGGGTAGGAAGGCTCGCTGATTTGGCTGAAATTATGGCTAAGATTCATACCCTCCTCCCCTTAAAGGGGGATTTGAGGGGTTTAAAGATTATGGTAACAGCCGGCCCGACATTGGAGCCAATTGACCCCGTACGTTATCTGACCAACCGGAGCTCCGGCAAGATGGGATACGCCCTGGCTAACGCTGCCGCCCGCAGGGGGGCCTCAGTCACCTTAATCAGTGGTCCCACCAGCCTGCAGGCACCCAACGGGGTTGAGCTGACCCGTGTGGAAACAGCATCCGAGATGTTCCAGGCGGTCATGGAACATTTCCCCCGTGTCGATATTGTCATTAAAGCCGCCGCAGTCGCCGATTATAGACCCAGGGAAGTATGCGGTCAAAAAATTAAAAAAACCGGGGCAACACTTGTCATTGAGTGTGATAAAAACCCCGATATTCTTGCCGAGTTGGGCCGTAGAAAAACACACCAGACCCTGGTCGGCTTTGCCGCCGAGACCAGCGACCTGGAAGGCAATGCCATTCAAAAGGTAAAGCGTAAAAACCTTGACCTCCTGGTGGCCAACGACATCACTCTGCCCGGGGCGGGGTTTGATGCCGACACAAATATCGTTAAGTTGGTTTATCCCGGTGAATTCGTCTTGCCACTGCCTATAATGGATAAACTTGCCCTGGCTCACCGGATCCTGGACGAGGTACTAAATCTGAGAAGGAACGGGCAGTAACCTTTCCTTTTGAGAATTACAGTAGAACCGGGTATCCCCGGGCTTTTTAAGTGCTGTGTCTTACAGGAGATACAGCTACAGAACTCTGAGTAAGGCCATTGCAGTGGATGCTAGGGGAAAACTCGTGCCTGGTTGGTTTCCGGCCGGGCATTTTTGTGGCTGGCATGAAGATAATTGTAAAGGATTCTCCTGGAGGGTATAATGAAGGAAAACGGCCCTTTTGCCGAGATTATTGTTGATCTTAACACCAAAAAAACCGACCGGGTTTTTCACTATGCCGTCCCATTAGAATTTGAGAAACATGTGTCGGTGGGGTCCAGGGTGCTCGTTCCCTTCGGCAGCAGGAAATTGGCTGGGTATGTGGTAGGTTTCGGGGTCCCTCAAGGCAGATTTAAGATCAGAAGTATAACAGGGGTCCTGGACGCCCAAATTTTTACGGCTGAAATGCTGGAACTGGCACGCTGGATGGCCGATAGCTATCTATGCAGCACGGCCGAGGCGTTTCAACGCATTTTATCTCCCCGCCTTCAGGTAAAAGGCAGCCGGGTCGTTAAAAGGCTCTATCCACTCCTGGCCGGAACAGAGCTTGAAAAGGTTTTGGAAACAATGGCACGCTCCCCCAAACAAGCCGCAGTTCTCAGGGCTTCGGTCAATTGCCCGGGGCTGACCCGGGGCGAATTGGCTAAAGTCGCCAAGGCATCCCTGAAAACTGTAGAAACCCTGGTTGAAAAGGGTTTGCTGGAAGTCGTCGTAGCCGAAGGCCCTTTGCCCCGTGTTCCGCCCGCTAAAGAGCTTCCCGGCAACGGCGGTCCGCAGCTCAGCCGCGAGCAGGAGCAGGTTTTAAACCCGATCGCAAAGGCGCTTGAGCAGAGCCAATTCGGTGTTTTTCTTTTGCATGGCGTAACCGGTAGCGGAAAGACCGAAGTTTACCTGCGCGCTATTTCCGCCGCGCTAAAAGCAGGCCGCCAGGGGGTAGCCATGGTGCCGGAAATCGCGCTCACCCCCCAGATGATTGAATTGTTCCGGGCGCGGTTCGGCGGGAAAGTGGCGGTTTTACACAGCGCCCTTTCAGGCAGGGAAAGATATGATGAATGGTTGCGGGTTAAAAGGGGAGAAGCGCCTGTTGTGTTGGGAACCCGTTCGGCGGTTTTTGCCCCCCTGTCCCGGCCGGGGCTGTTTGTGCTTGACGAGGAGCACGAAACGACCTATAAACAGGAGGATCACCTGCGCTATCATGCCCGTGAAGTGGCGCTCAAGAGAGCCCAGCTTACCGGTGCAGTGGTTGTGCTGGGGAGTGCGACTCCATCCCTGGAGACCCAGCTCAAGGCCAGGACAGGTGGAATTTACCGGTTGTTGGAGTTGCCCTGCCGGATTGATCATAGACCCCTGCCTGCGGTTAGGGTAGTGGACATGCGGCAAGAATTAAAAAATGGTAACAGAGGTATCTTTAGTTTGGCGCTGAGTAAGGCCGTGAACGAGTGCCTGGAAAGGCGCGAGCAGGTGCTTCTCTTCTTGAACAGACGGGGATACGCTACTTTTGTCGTGTGCCGGGAATGCGGACTGGTCTTGAAGTGCCCTCGCTGCGATATTTCTCTCACCTACCACCAGGACGGACGTCTGCGGTGTCATTACTGCAACTATACCACCCTTTCGCCCGGGCGCTGTCCGGATTGTACAAGCCGGCACATCCGCCATTTTGGTACGGGTACGCAAAAGGTGGAAGAGGAGGCCAAAAGACTCTTTGAACAGGCCGGAATTGTACGGATGGACAGTGACACCACCACCCGCAAGGGTTCTCATGAGAGAATTCTGAGCTCCTTTCGGGAGGGGGATGCCGATATCTTGATTGGGACGCAAATGGTTGCCAAAGGATTAGATCTACCGAACGTGACCCTGGTGGGAGTGATCAATGCCGATACAAGCCTGCACATGCCTGATTTCAGGGCTGCGGAGCGCACGTTCCAGCTTTTGACCCAGGTGGCGGGCCGGGCCGGGCGGGGCGACATCCCCGGGAAGGTGCTGGTTCAAACGTATACCCCGGATCATTACAGCATAGTAGCGGCCGCTTCACACGACTACGAGGGGTTTTACCGCAGTGAAATGCGGGTAAGGCGTTCTTTGGGTTACCCTCCGTTTAGCCACTTGGCCAGGCTTCTTTTCACCCATGAAGATGAAGATGAAGTGAAAAAGGGGGCCCTGTTGGCAAAAGAGTATCTCACGAAGGTACTCGTCAACACCAACGAACAGGTCGACATCCTGGGACCGGCGCCGGCAACACTGAGCAAGATTAAGGGGCGCTATCGCTGGCAACTGGTATTAAAAGGATCCCGACGCAATTCCTTGAAGCAGGTTATAAAAGAATTCCTGGATATTCTAGAGAACAGCCGGCCGGTTTTTAAACCAATTGTTAACATTGATCTTAACCCTCAGGGAATGATGTAAAAGGAGGCAGGGTTTTTGACGGTTTATAATATTGTGGAAATGGGAGACGATGTTCTCAGGGAAAAGGCTAGGGTGGTTCCAAAAATAACCCCAAATATTATTAAACTTCTAAACAATATGGCTAAAACCATGTACAGCGCCAAAGGTGTTGGCCTGGCCGCACCACAGGTCGGGATATCCAAGCGGGTCATCGTAGTGGATGCGGGAGAGGGATTAGTGGAATTAATTAATCCTGAAATCATTTCTGCCGAAGGGGAGCAAGTCGACAGCGAAGGGTGTCTCAGCATCCCCGGTATCATCGGAGAAGTAGCCCGCGCGTTTGCTGTTAAAGTGAAGTCGCTGGATCGCCATGGCCAAGAAAATATCATCAATGCCTCCGGTCTCTTTGCCAGAGCGCTCCAGCATGAAATTGACCACCTTGACGGGATCCTGTTTGTCGATAGGGCTAAAAACCTTACGAAAGCCTGAGAAATAGAAGATTAGGGGACAAACGAATGCGCATCATATTTATGGGCACACCTGATTTTGCCGTATCTTCATTAAAAGCCCTGGTGAATGCAGGACACGAACTGGTAGCTGTTGTTACCCAGCCAGATCGCCCCAGGGGCAGGGGGAAAATAAAGTCGCCTCCCCCCGTTAAGGAAACTGCCCGGGCTTTGGGTATACCGGTCTTCCAGCCATTAAGGATCAAGGACCCTGATTTTATAGAGCTGCTTCGGGGTTTATCCCCCGATGTCATAGTCGTGGTTGCTTATGGTCGCATCCTTCCGTTAGAAATTCTGTCTATTCCTGTTTTTGGCTGTATCAACGTCCATGCCTCTCTTTTGCCGAAATATCGTGGAGCAGCCCCAATTCACTGGGCGGTTATCAACGGGGAGAAGGAGACCGGTATTACCACGATGTACATGGATGAAGGCATGGACACCGGCGACATGATTTTAAAGGAGTCCGTTCTTATCCACGAGGAGGACACTGTAGGCACAGTCCACGACCGGCTAGCCCTGTTAGGGTCGCAGTTGCTGGTTGAGACGCTTCAGCTAATCTACCGGGGGCAAGCTCCCAGGCATCCCCAGAAAGGGATGCCATCTTATGCGCCCATGCTGAAGACGGAAGATGAACGAATCTGCTGGGGCCGGCCGGCTCTCGAAATTTTTAACCATGTCCGGGGAATGAACCCCTGGCCGGGAGCGCACACCAAGTTGCGGGGAAGGGTGCTTAAGCTTTGGGGGACCGCCTTCCAGGAGGACGGCTTTGCAGGAGCAAAGCCGGGTGAGGTTGTCTCTACCGGACGTGATGGAATCATGGTCGGTACCGCCAAAGGAATTTTAACTATCTTGGAACTTCAGCTACAGGGTGGAAAGCGGCTGGATGCAGCAGCTTTTTTAAGGGGCAACCCCATTCCTGAAGGCACCGTGCTGGGGAGCGAGAACCATGCCGGAGGCGAACCCTGTTGAACATTGATTTGCTCCCGGTTAGAAAAAGGCTGTTTGTCAGTCTTCTAGCTTTCAGCCTTGTGGGAGCGGGGCTCCTCCTGGTAGCAGTCTGGTATCTGGCCACAAGTAATTCCCGTACGATTTTTGATCAGGTTCTGCTTTTGGCCCTGGCGGGGTTGCTGATTGGTGGGTTGGTAGTGGCCGGGTTCGGAATCAGTGGCATTGTTCTGACCATCCTGTACGCCAAAGATATTACTGCCCTTCACGGGCCCATGCGTGTGGCAATTAATTTATTCTTTCCCATTGCCCTGGCTCTTGGCGGGGTTTTTCGCATTGATCAGGATCGAATCAAAAGCTCTTTTATTGAAGTGAACAACCAGCTTGTCCGGTCCAAGCACTTCAACCTACTTCCGTCCCAGATCCTGGTGCTTGCCCCACATTGTTTACAGAGGAGTGATTGCCCGCATAAGATTACGGTGGATATTGAGAACTGCCGTCGCTGCGGCAGGTGTTCTGTTAGCAAGCTGCTTGAGCTGAGGGACCACTATGGAATTCAGATGAGCATGGTTACCGGGGGCACCCTGGCGCGTAAATTTGTACGGGAATACCGTCCCCGTGCCATTGTTGCGGTTGCCTGCGAGCGCGACCTTACCAGTGGGGTCCAGGATTCGAACCCCATTCCGGTGCTTGGGGTCACCAACGAGCGACCTTTCGGACCATGCTTCAACACTGAAATTCAAGTGCCGAAAGTAGAGGAAGCCGTTCTTTTTTTTATGAAAGGCCATGAGAAAAACTAGATTCTACGCCCGGGAATAAGATTGATTATGCTTGGCAAAAATCCTGATAGTGTAATTCTCATACAATGGGTTCAATTTGTCCCAGAAAGGGTGATCTTATTGCCCCAGGTATCGGCCAGGGAGTTAGCCCTTAGGATCCTCATCGCAGTGGAGGAGGAAGGCGCTTATGCCAACATTGCCTTACACCGAATTCTGGAAAAGTACCGTCCGGGAAAGCTCGACCGGGCTTTTACCACGGAACTTGCGTACGGAACGCTGCGTTCACTAAATACCCTGGACTGGATTCTGGCTCGTTTTGTCAAAAAACCCCTGGAATCCCAGACGGCAGCAGTGCGAAACATCCTCCGACTGGGAGTGTACCAGTTGATCTTTATGGACAGGGTGCCCCCTTCAGCCGCCTGCAACGAGGGGGCGGAATTAGCGCGAAAGCACGGGCACCCTGGTTCCGTGAAGTTTGTAAATGGTGTTTTACGCAGCGTTTCCCGACAATGCGGGGAAATTAGCTACCCTACGCTGTTGGAAAATCCTTTGGAACACATCTCCCTGCGTTATTCCCATCCTGCCTGGATGGTTAAGCGCTGGCTCGAAGAATTTGGTCCGGAGGGAACCATTGCCCTGTGTTGTGCGAATAATAAGCCTGCTCCCAACACGATTCGTACCAATACCTTGAAAATAACGCGGTCCGATCTGGCTGAAAGGCTAAAAGCGGAAGGACTGTTGGTTTCAGAGACCGTTTATGCCCCCGAAGGCTTAAAAATTGAAGGGTTTTATTCTTTGGGCTCACTAGCGTCATTTAGAGAGGGCCTGTTTCAAGTGCAGGATGAAAGCTCTATGCTGGCCGGAAGGGCATTAATGCCGTCGCCCGGGTCCTTTGTGCTGGACGCCTGCAGCGCTCCCGGCGGCAAGACCACACATCTGGCGCAGTTGATGGAAAACCGCGGGTTAATTCTTGGGGTGGATATTCACCCCCACAAGCTGTCGTTGATCGAGGAAAACTGTCTTCGCCTGGGGATTGATATTGTACAAGGCCGGACGGGGGATGCCAGAACGTTGCCTGAAGAACTGTACAACCTGGCCGATTTCGTTCTGGTGGACGCCCCCTGCTCCGGCCTGGGCGTCCTGAAACGTCGTCCCGACGCCCGCTGGCGCAAGAATCCGGACGAGCTTCCAGCGCTGGTAAAGCTCCAGGCAGAGATTCTGGAAGGCGCCTCTCGGTGTGTCAGGGACGGAGGTGTCCTGGTTTATAGCACCTGCACTCTGATCCGGGAAGAAAATGCAGGCCAGGTGGAGAACTTTCTTGCCGGCCATCCGGACTTTGCCCTGGAGGACCTACGCGCATACCTGCCGGGAGCGCTTGATCAGGAAGGGACCCTGGCCGGGGGGCAGTTACAGATTTATCCTCACCTCCATGGAATGGACGGCTTTTTCATAGCCCGGATGAGAAAAAAGGGATCGGATAAAAGGATGGAGAATAGTTTTATCAGGAAAGAAGGTTCTTCTACAAGTGCCCGACAAGATTAATTTAAAGGACCTGACCCTATCCGAACTTGAGCTTTTTTTGAGCCGTCTGGGCGCTAAAAAGTACAGGGCCCGGCAGGTTGCCGAATGGATCTTTCAAAAAGGGGCGGATTCTTTTCGGGAAATGACCGATCTCTCCCTGGACCTTAGAGAACGCCTGGCTGCCGTAGCCTGGATCAGTCATCCGAAAATACTGGCCAGAAGCACGTCAAAGCGGGGAGACACGATTAAGTACCTGTTCGGCCTGGATGACGGACAGGTGGTAGAAAGTGTTTTCATGAAGCATAATTACGGCCATTCCGCGTGTATTTCAACGCAGGTGGGTTGCCGGATGGGTTGCCGGCTCTGCGCCTCCGGCCTGGAAGGACTTGTGCGAAACCTCAGTTCGGGGGAAATGTACGACCAGGTTCTCGGGATCCAGAAAGATACCGGGAAGAGGGTCGGTCACCTGGTCCTGATGGGCGCCGGGGAGCCCCTGGACAACTATGACGCCACCCTTGCCTTGATCAAGCAGATTACAGCTCCCTATGGTCTGAAGATCGGGCTTCGCCATATTACGATCTCAACCTGCGGCCTGGTTCCACGGATCAGGAAGTTGGCAGCCGAAAGGCTTCCACTGACTCTAGCGGTGTCACTGCATGCGCCGAATGATCCGCTCAGGGACACCCTGGTGCCCGTGAATAAAAAATATCCTATAGCCGAGCTGATGTCCGCCTGTAGGGATTACGCCCGTGAAACGGGGAGGCGGATTACTTTCGAGTACGCCTTGATCGAAGGTGTAAATGACCGCAATGAGCACGCCTCGGAGTTGGGGCGACTGTTGTCCGGGATGCTCAGCCATGTCAACTTGATCCCTGCCAACCCGGTAATTGAAAGAGGGATTGCTCCGCCTTCCCGGGAACGGGTTGAATGCTTTAAGCGGCTTGTTGAAAAGCATGGTATAGCCGCTACTGTGAGGCGGGAGTTGGGTGCGGATATCGATGCGGCTTGCGGTCAGTTGAGGCGAAGAGTCTACCCTGAAGGCTGTGGCGTTTTTCCGGGCAGGTTGCATGATGAACCCGGTAAACCTTTATAGAGTTGAGCGTATTAGTGACAGATCATCAACAGACCAATTGGGAGGTGAGATTCATGGGTGTGTTATCAGGACTGGAAGGAAGTTTGGAAAAGTACATCGAGGGCTTTTTCAAGGATACCTTTGGCGGGCGTGTTCAGCCCGTGGAAATTGCCAAGCGACTGGCCAGAGAGATGAGGAATTGCAGACGCGTCAGCATCAATCATATTTATGTTCCCAATCAGTACATGGTCCACCTCAATCCTTCCGAGTGGGAGAAGATTTCCGCTTTTGGAACGCTGCTCTCCGAGGAACTGCAGGAGTATATCAGGCAAAAGGCAAAAGAAAAGAAATATACTCTTTCAGGCGCGCCATCGGTAAGTTTTACCCAGGATGAAAGCCTGGACGAAGGCATGATCAGACTGGAATCCGGTTTTAGCGAGGTGCCTTCTCTTGAGGAACCCACCGCGCTAGACAGGGATATTGAGCATACCCAGCGTTTTTTTCCAGTAAAGGACATCGTCCTGGCAGATGCTGCGCCACTGGTATACGGGATTCTTGAAGTTGACGCCGGCCCCGATCAAGGGAAAACCTTTCCTTTAGGCGAAATCACCATTCTTATAGGGCGCCGCGAGGGGTGTCAGATCATCCTCAACGACACCAGCGTTTCCCGTCGCCACGCCCGCCTGGAACTGCACCGGGGCCGCTACACCGTTCAGGATCTTGGGAGCACAAACGGCACCCGGGTGAACGGTGTTAAAATAACGACAAAGGTGCTTGAGCCAGGGGACGTGTTAACCCTTGGGACAACAGTCTGCACCTTTAAGGTGGAATAAAATTTGGTTGGCATAGCGCTTATGGTTTTAAGATACATATTTTTACTGCTATTGCTCCTTTTCATCTTCAGGCTGGTTAAATGGATGGTTGGCGACCTCCAATTCCCCCGGGAACAGCAAGATGCAGGGTTGCCCGCCAGACTCCGGGAAAATAAAAGTTCTTTCCTTGAAATGCCGACCTTTTCAATGACCGTTCTGGAAACTTCCACGCCAGATCTTCAGCCTGGCGACTCATTCGGTGTTTACAGTGAAATGATCATCGGCCGAAGTGAGGAAAGCGATATCATAATCAGGGACTCTTTTGCTTCTACCCGGCATGCCCGGTTGTATTTAAAAGAGGAGCAGTATTGGCTGGAGGATTTAAAAAGTACCAATGGCACCTTTTTGAACGGGGTCCTGGTTGCAAAGCCGACCGTTCTGGCAAATGCCGACAGAATCAAAATTGGCGGCATTACTTTTCAGTTTGTGAGGTGGGGGTATGAGGTGGGCTCAAACATCTAATGTTGGACTGGTTCGTGCATTGAACGAAGACAGTTTGTGTATCTCGCCGAAGGTAGGGCTGTTTGCAGTAGCAGACGGAATGGGTGGCCACCGGGCCGGGGAGGTTGCCAGCAGCGTGGCTCTTCGGATCCTGGAGCGGGAACTGGGGAGCAGGCTTGCCGGCGGAGCGCCGCCCGAAAAGGCCCTGGTAGACTGTGTCCAGGAAGCAAATCGGTATATTTTTGAAATGTCCGGGCACAACCCGGAATGGGCGGGGATGGGTACAACCATAACCGCGTGCCTAAAGCGGGAACAGGAACTCTTTGTGGCCCAGGTTGGGGACAGCCGCGCTTATCTGCTCCGGGACGGCGTGATCGCGCGTCTGACAGAGGATCACTCGCTGGTGCAGGAACTGGTGAAAAAAGGCGGTATTACCGAGGAGCAGGCTTTTACACACCCGCAGCGCAATGTCCTGACCAGGGCACTGGGAACAGAACGGTCACTTAAAGTCGATCTGTACCGCGCACAGGTCAACCCGGGTGACTTAATCCTGCTCTGCACAGATGGGCTAACGGTTTACCTGCGGCCTGAAGAGCTCCTGCTGGCGATTAGCGCTGCACCGGACCTTGATCTAGCCGTGCAAAGCCTTCTGGCCAGGGCACTGGCTTGTGGGGGTTCGGATAATATTACGATGATCCTGGTCGAGTGCTGACAGGCGGTATTGTTGGTTCAAGAATTAAACTATTTGCAGGTTCCACCAATTGATTAAAGGTGTATCAAATAAATTTGAAGAAATTTGTCCCATTACCTCGAAAAAAGGTCTTTTTGCCGTATAAATTATTTATGGAGGTCTTTTGCATGAATCCCGGGACGCACAAACTGGGAGGCAGGCCGGACAAGTCCAAAAGGGTGGTGGCCGGGGCCCGGAGAGTGGAGCAAAACCTTCTCCTGCTTGTCGGGGTTTACATGCTGGCCGGGACGCTGGTGCTTTACCTCGGACCGGGGACGGCCGCCCGCCAGGCCCTTCCCGCCGGGCTAGCGGTCACAGCAGCTTTTTTCGTGGTTCATTTTTACTGGAAATGGAGCGGATACAAGGGGGACGTCTTTTTACTGCCGGTTGTTGCTGTCCTCTCGGCTACCGGGCTGGTTTTTTTGTTCAGGCTGAACCCAGCCTACGGACTGCGCCAATTTGTCTGGCTTTTAATCGGTCTCCTGGTGCTGGTCCTGACCACCCGGCTCTTAATTAATTTTCGTTTTTTAAGCGATTATAAGTACCTGTACGCCCTGGCAGGGTTAATTGCCTTGATTCTGCCTATTTTTTTCGGCAGGGAGCAGGGAGGAGCAAAAAGCTGGCTGGACTTTGGCGTCTTTTATTTACAGCCTTCCGAATTTGTGAAGATTTTGGTGGTTCTCTTCCTGGCTAGTTTTCTTGCTGAAAACAGGGCTGTTCTGACTGCCGGTACGAGAAATCTGGGCGGACTTGCGCTTCCAGGTCCGCAGGAGTGGTTTCCGCTGGTGGCTATGTGGGGTGTTTCGCTGCTGCTGCTCGTCTTTCAAAAGGATCTGGGCACCGCCCTGATTTATTTTTGCACCTTTCTGGCCATGGTCTACATTGCTACTTCCCGTGTGCTGTACACGCTTTTTGGGCTGGGGCTTTTTGGGGCCGGAGCAACCGCCAGCTATTATTTGTTTGGTCACGTGCGTGCGAGGGTAGAGATTTGGCTGGATCCATGGTCTTATATTGATACAACGGGTTACCAGGTAGCCCAGTCCCTTTTTGCTATCGGCTCTGGCGGGCTTTTTGGAACAGGACTTGGGCAGGGCTATCCTGAATTTATTCCCGCTGTTCACACCGACATTATTTTTTCCGCTTTCTGTGAAGAGTTGGGCCTGGTTGGTGGCGCGGGCATCATTGTCTTATTCATGATCATAATTTACAGGGGATTAAAAACGGCCCTCCATTCAAAAGATGACTTTGCCGCGCTGGCGGCTTCCGGCCTCACTGCCCTGCTGGGGCTGCAGGCTTTCATTATCCTGGCAGGGGTGACCAAACTTTTGCCGCTGACCGGTGTAACACTGCCTTTCATGAGTTACGGCGGCAGTTCTCTGGTTGCCAACTTTATTCTCTTGGGTTTATTGCTAAATATTTCGAATGAGGCACAGGACAGCCCATGAAACAAAATATTTTAAAATTAAGCTACCTGCTTCTGGGGCTGTTCATAATTCTGGTCGTTTACCTTTCCTACCTTCAGCTAATCAGGGGTCCTGTGCTGGCGGCCAATCCTTACAACCGCCGTTTTTACGAACTGGAGACCCAGATCAGGCGGGGTACGATCTATGACGTAAGAGGAGTCGCTCTGGCCAAAACCGAGTACGAGGGGAATCAGGGGCAGCGTGTTTATCCGAAAGGGGTCAGTGCGGCCCATCTGGTGGGCTACGTTTCGGAGCGGTACGGCAGGACGGGGCTTGAGTCTGCTTATGACCGCTATCTTCTGGGGCTAGAAGATACCGATCGCATCCGCAACTTGATCAACCGGCTCCTTGGCAGGGAACAGGCAGGCGGCAATGTTTTTCTCACAATTGATGCCGGGCTTCAAGACCTGGCCATGGACCTGCTGGGAAGCCGGCGGGGCGCCGTGGTTTTGTTGGATACCAGAACCGGCGCCATTCGAGCCATGGTATCCAGCCCCAGTTACAACCCCAACCGGCTGGACGAAATCTGGTCGGGACTGCTGCAGAATCCGTCTTCTCCCCTGCTGAACCGGGCCACCCAGGGCGCCTATCCACCCGGTTCCATATTTAAAGTGGTCACCGCCGCAGGCGCGCTGGCTGTCGACCCGGGCCTGTCCACGATGATCTTCAGCTGTCCGGGCTTCTTGGAAGTTGAGGGATACAAGCTCACTGACCTGGCAGCACACGGGGAAGTCGATTTGAAAAAAGCGCTTGCGGTTTCCTGTAACACAACTTTTGCCAGACTGGGTCTAATCCAGAAGGCCGCCGGCTTTCAGCAAGCTGTCAGGGCTTTCGGGTTGGA
>DHTR01000055.1:0-3809 GCA_002408725.1 Pelotomaculum sp. UBA5255 | reverse complement strand
GCAGGGCTTTCGGGTTGGAACAGGACCCGGGTCTGGGAATCCCGGTTCGGGTCTGCACCATGGCGTCAGCCGGGGAGATGACTCAACCGGAACTGGCCGGCAGTGCTATTGGCCAGGGTCAGATGCTGGTAAGCCCTCTGCATATGGCTTTGGTGGCTGCGGCTGTTGCCAACGAAGGTGTGATCATGAAGCCGTACCTGGTAGAGTCCGTCAAAGATTCTGCAGGGTTTACGGTGCAGCGGACAGTTTACCATTCCTGGCAGAAGGCATTCACGCCGGATATCGCCGGGATCATCAAAGAAGGGATGGTGGGTGCGGTGCAGTATGGAACGGCACAGGCCGCTGCGCTTCCGGGGATACAAGTAGCCGGCAAGACCGGTTCTGCACAGAACCCGCAAGGCCCGGCTCATGCCTGGTTTATTGGCTTCGCGCCAGCAGTACAGCCAGGGCTGGCGGTTGCAGTTGTTCTGGAAAACGCCGGCTCGGGCGGCGCTGTGGCTGCGCCCATTGCCGGGAGGCTTCTGGCGGCAGCCATGTCCAAAGGCTATTGAGGGTTCTTGCGGTTGCCGAGTTTGAGGGATCGCTGTTGCTGTTAGTAGGATTAGAGCGCTGTTTCTCTTCATCATAGATTAGAGGTGAAAGCAATGATCGGGAAGCTTTTAGGGAACCGTTACGAGATTCTTGAACAGCTTGGCGGTGGAGGCATGGCCATCGTTTACAAGGGGCGGGACACCTTCTTAAACCGGCTGGTAACCATTAAAGTTCTTCGCCCCGAATTTACATGTGACGAGGATTTTGTAAAAAGGTTCCGGCGAGAGGCCCAGGCTGTCGCCAGTCTTTCCCATCCGAACATTGTCAGTATTTATGACGTCGGTAGGGAAAATGAAGTTCATTACCTCGTGATGGAGTATGTGGAAGGGGATAACCTGAAGAACCTGATCAGGAGTCAGGGCGCTTTACCGCCGGAACGGGTCGCCCAAATTGCCAGGCAGGTTAGTGAGGCCCTGCAGCATGCCCACGATAACAATATTGTACACCGGGATATCAAGCCGCAAAATATTCTAATAACGGTGGCGGGGCGAGCCAAACTCACAGACTTCGGCATCGCCAGGGAGGCCACCACCGCTACCCTTACGCAGACTGACACTATTGTCGGCTCAGTTCACTATCTATCTCCGGAACAGGCGCGGGGGGAGACGGCCGGTCCCCGCTCCGATCTTTATTCCCTGGGCATTGTGATGTATGAGATGGCTACCAGTGTCTTGCCCTTCCAGGGAGATACACCTATAGGAGTCGCTCTAAAGCATATCCAGGAAGTGCCGGCGCCTCCTTCCAGCTTGAACGCGTCGGTGCCCTCCGGTTTGGAGAAAGTCATTGCCCGGGCGATGGCCAAGAATACAATGGACCGTTATGAGTCAGCCCGGGTTCTTTCAGCGGATTTGGAAGGCTTGTCTGGTCAGGTTTTCCAGGATACCGGCGCCGGCTCGAAGCTAGATGAGTTTGCTACACGGGTTATTCCTACTGTGAAAAACATCGAGGAGATAGCCCGGCCGTCCGAAAGGTTTCCGGTGACCAGAAAGCGCAGGCCTGTCTGGCTATGGGCGGCGTTGCTGGCCGTGGTTTTGACGGCAGCCGCTTTTGCCGCCTTTGAATTGTACGTTAACGTTCCAGAAATAAAAATGCCCAATGTTGAGGGGAGTACATATGATCAGGCTCAGGAAATTCTCCAGGCTCAGGGCTTTAAAAACATTCATGTCTCCCGGAACTATCACCCCACAGTAGCTCAGGGAAGGGTTATATCCCAGGATCCCCCGCCCGAGACCATGGTCAAGGTGAGCCGCAACGTCACCTTGACTGTCAGCCAGGGGCTGGAATACCGTACGGTACCGGAGGTTATTGGTCTTACCCGCAGTGAAGCCAGAATAAAGCTTAGCCAGCATGAGCTGAATGAGGCTGAACCGCCGCAGGAAATGTACAGCAACGATTACCCGGAGGGGTTGGTGATTGACCAGAGCCCCAAGCCCAACGCTAGCCAGGTAAAGGGTTCCGGCGTGACTTTGTATATAAGTAAGGGCCCGCAGCCTGTCATTCGACAGATTCCGGACCTGATTGGACTGACGGTGGATAAAGCCCGTGCAGAATTGGAAAAAGTAAAGTTAAAGCTGGATGAAAATGTGATCAGGGCAACCAGTGCCGACTACCTGCAAGGCCAAATAATCAGTCAAAATCCTGTCGGCGGGACGGAGGTTGAGGAAGGCTCGGCGGTACGGGTCACCATCAGCAATGGACCCGGGCCGAAAAAACGCCTGGCCATGGTTGACGCCAGAATCCCGGACGACAAAAAAGAACACGAATTCAAAATCATGGTTAAGGATGTCAGGGGAAGCAGCGAGGCCTACAGTAAAAAATACCCCCCCGGAGAGAAGGTTGTAAAAGAAGTGCCCTATTACGGGAAAGCGGTTGTCCAGGCATACATTGACGAAAAATTGGCTGGTGAACAAACTTTTGACTAACAGTGAAAACCTTATAGAAGGTGTTGTGCTCAGAGCCTACAGTGGTCATTATTATGTCCATGATGGCAAGGAAGAATGGGAGTGCTCGCTCCGGGGCCGCTTTCGCCATGAAAAGCAGCAGGTTCTCGCAGGGGACCGCGTTGTACTGAGGCCGGGGTGTGGGCGTTTTGGGGTCATTGAGCAAGTATTGCCCCGCAGAACGACGCTGGTGCGCCCGCCGGTGGCCAACGTGGACCAGGCGGTTATTGTTTTTGCCGCACGGGAACCTGACCCGAACCCGGGGCTGATGGATCGCTTTTTAATTATGGCTTCCATAAATGGGGTCGACCCGCTGATTTGTTTTAATAAGGCGGATCTGACGAAGGACGGCCAAATTGATTTAATCTCTCGCTACCGGGAGAATTATCGTGTGGTGGTGACCAGCGCCAAAACAGGCGAGGGACTGGATCTTCTTCGCGAAGCTCTGCAAGGCAAGGTTTCCGTTTTTGCCGGACCATCAGGGGTGGGTAAGTCCACGATTTTGAATGCTCTTCACCCCGCCCTTTCCCTGAAAACAGCAGAACTGAGCTTAAAGCTCAAAAGAGGCAGACACACCACCCGCCACGTGGAATTAATAGCCCTGCCCCAGGGCGGTCTCGTTGCCGATACCCCCGGTTTTTCCAGTCTGGATTTACCCGACTTAAAGCCGGAGGAGCTGCCCGGCCATTTTCCCGAAATAGATGTTTACCTTGGAAAATGTTACTTTAACCGGTGCCTGCACGACCGGGAGCCCGGTTGCGCCGTAAAAAGCGCGGTGGAATCGGGTCTAATAGATCAGGCTCGCTATCTTCAATACCTGGGTTTTTTAAAAGAATTAAGAGAGCGGAGGAGGTATTAAAGACGATTGATTAAATTGGCCCCTTCCATATTATCTGCTAATTTTACGGCGCTTCTGGAGGATGTTTTAAGGGTGGAAGAGGCCGGAGCGGAATACCTTCACATTGACGTGATGGACGGCCACTTTGTTCCGAACATCACCATCGGCCCCCCGGTGGTCAAGGCGCTGCGCCCCAGGTGTTCCATGCTCTTTGACGTTCACCTGATGATTGAAAGACCGGAACTATACGTAGAGCCCTTTATTAACGCCGGCGCCGATCTGCTCACGGTGCACGTGGAGTCAGCCGGGCACCTCCACCGCACCCTGAGCTTAATTAAGGAGAAAGGCGCAAGGGCCGGTGTCGCCTTAAACCCCGCCACGCACCCCGCTTCCATCGAATACATCCTGCCCATGGTGGATCTGGTCCTGTTGATGACCGT
>DHTR01000099.1:4511-4830 GCA_002408725.1 Pelotomaculum sp. UBA5255 | reverse complement strand
ATAGCTGCTTCAAACCTCTCTTGTAGAAGTTAACCAGTCAGCAAAAATAAATTGTAGCAAAAATCAGTACTGATGTCAAAAGGGGCGCCTGTATACTTAAATATCTCTATCTCTAAACTGTACCAGGCGGAAGATCCGGCTAAAAAACAAAGGTGTCAGCAGACAAGTATACACAGCAGCCGGGAGGATGACCCTTAAAAAAGCATAAAAGGGAAGTACCTCAATGTGAAGAAAAAGCAGCAAAATGTAGTTTATAATATAACCGATAAAAGCCGAAAAAAATGTGACACCGGTGGCTACCAGGGTGTTTTCCCTGTAG
>DHTR01000099.1:3012-4329 GCA_002408725.1 Pelotomaculum sp. UBA5255 | reverse complement strand
GTGTTTTCCCTGTAGAGACGCCGGCCCGCCGCTCCAGCCAGGTAGCCGGCGGCCATTTTGGAAAGCGCGTTCAGGCCAATGTAGCTGCCGGTAAAAAGGTCTTCTACCATTCCGGCGGCATAACCCAAAAAGGCCCCCTGCCTGGTACCCAGGAGGAAGCCGTTTAGAATTACAACGAGCATCACCAGATCAGGTTTTACACCCATCACGGTAACAAATTCCAGTACGGTAGACTGTAGGATTAAGGCTCCAGCCAAAAAAAGTAACAAAATAGGAAACGGCAAGGTATTAACCTCCCCCCGGTGGAGATTGGGCCCCGTTAATAACAGTGGTTACAATCAGAACTTCTTCTAACTCATTTAAATTTGCATAAGGATGGATCTCAGCACTTTGGAACAACCCTGTCGGCTCGTTCCGAATACTGCCCAGCACACCAACCGGGATACCCTTCGGAAACACGCTGCCAAGTCCTGATGTAACGACAGCCTGGCCCTCTTCCAGCAGCGCGTTTTTGGGAATATGAATCATCCTGGCCATTCCGGAGCTGCCGGCCGCTCCTTCCACGATTCCGGGTGTGCGAGTTTCCTGAATCAGTGAGCCAACCCCGCTGCGCGGGTCTGTAATTAAGAGAACCTCACAGTTTGCAGCAGAAACTGACACCACCCGCCCGACCAGTCCTTCGGGGGTAAGGACCGTCATATTTTCCCGGATCCCATCCTGGTTGCCCCGGTTTAACGTTACTGTTGCAAACCAGTTTCCGGGATCACGGGCGATTACAGATGCTGTCAGAAAGCTATAGTCCCGCACCATGACCTGCTTGTAATTCAGAAGTGCGGCCAGCCGCTGGTTTTCCATAATGTATTCGTTCAACTGGGTAAGCTGACTTTCCAGGCGGGTTACCTCCTGCTCCAGGGTCTGGTTGCGCTCAGCAGCCCGAAACATAGCTGCCGGGAAGGAAACGATAAAATGCGACTGTCTGCCCAGCCAGGTCAAACCTGTCTGCACCGGCGCCAGAACATCCCTGAACCGGGAAGATTCCAGGAGCGTAAGCCGGGTGGTCTCCGGAACAGTAAGGCGCATGACCGACAGGGTAACCGCTACCAGGACAATAAGGAAAAAAAGCCTTTTGGCAGTAACCCAACTCACCCCTTATTTCACTCCTCACTCAAGCTGCACAGATCAGATCTTATGCGGGTTTATTTTGTGCGAATGAATTTGCAGCTTCACGATCCGAAGCACATTCATTACAAGGTAACTACGACCTGCGACCTTATTTCGCGCCCACTACGCCAGCTTCTTGGGCTGGATCAGCACCTT
>DHTR01000099.1:0-2827 GCA_002408725.1 Pelotomaculum sp. UBA5255 | reverse complement strand
CTGGATCAGCACCTTGCGCAACACGTCAATATTCTCCAACACCCGGCCCGCTCCATAGGCGACGGCCAGCAGGGGCTCGTCCGCATGGTGTACAGGCATACCGGTCTGCTCGCTGACCAGGTGGTCCAGCCCGCGCAGGAGCGAGCCGCCTCCGGCCATGACAATACCCCGGTCCATGATATCCGCCGCCAGTTCCGGCGGAGTTTGCTCCAGGGTGGCCTTAATGGCCTCAACGATGCTGGCAACCGGTTCTGAGAGGGCCTTATAGATCTCTTCCGACGTAATCTCGATAGTCTTGGGCAGGCCTGTAACCAGGTCACGGCCCCGTACTTCATCGGTTTCCACAGAATCCAGAGGATAGGCCGAACCAATTTGAATTTTAATCTGCTCAGCAGTCCTCTCCCCAATCATTAAATTATAAGTGCGTTTAACGTGGTTGATAATAGAATCATCCATTTCATCGCTGGCAATCCGAATTGAACGACTGGTAACAATCCCCCCCAGCGAAATGACCGCTACCTCGGTCGTGCCCCCACCGATATCCACGATCATGTTGCCGGTAGGTTCGTGAACCGGCAGCCCGGCCCCGATGGCTGAAGCCATTGGCTCCTCAATCAGGTAAGCCTCCCTGGCCCCGGCCTGAAGCGCAGCCTCCCGCACGGCCCTTTCTTCTACGGCGGTAACGCCGGACGGGACACCCACGACGACCCTTGGTCGTACTAAAAAGGCACGGCCCCGGAGCGCCTTATTGATAAAGTACTTGATCATACTCTGAGTCACGTCGAAATCAGCGATAACCCCGTCCCTCATCGGTCTGATTGCTACAATATTCCCGGGGGTGCGGCCAATCATTCTTTTGGCTTCCTCCCCGACGGCCAGGATATGGCCGGTACCCTTCTGGATAGCTACCACCGAAGGCTCTCTGATTACAATTCCCTTCCCCTTGACGTAAACCAGGGAGTTGGCAGTTCCCAAATCCATCCCCATATCTTTTGAAAACAGACCGACGCGCATGTTCCGGCCCCTTTCTTGAAAAAATCTCTAGATTAGTCCTTTTGCTTTAAGACTTGTGAATTTATTATCCCCAATAATGATGTGGTCTAGGACATCAATGCCGATAATCTTACCGGCCTCAATCAGGCGTCTGGTTATATCTATGTCTTCCCTGCTGGGAGTAGGGTCGCCGCTGGGGTGGTTGTGCACAAGAATGACCGAAGCTGCGCTCCTTTTAATGGCATTGCGAAACAATTCCCGCGGGTGAACGGTGGAAGAATTAAGCGTGCCCACCGACACCTTGTCCGTCCCGATAACCTGGTTTCTGGTATTGAGCAGCAGGGCCCTGAAGTGTTCCCGGTCAAAATGACGCATTTCCTCCATTACCAAAGCGGCAGCGTCATCCGGTGTTTTAATTACCGGACGCGGTGGCCCGGAAAACTGGGAAAGTCTCCTGGCAAGTTCCAGCGCCGCCTTCACCGTGGCTGCCTTGGCCGGGCCGACACCCTTGACCCCGCTCAACTCTTCCACCGAAGCATCCTGAAGCAGATGAAGGCTTCTAAATTGAGCCATCATTTGGGAAGCAAGTTCCAGAGCGGTAGCCCCCCGGGAACCGGTTGCTAAGAGAATGGCCAGTAGATCTACTTCAGAAAGCGCCCCGGCCCCTTCTTTCAAAAGTCTTTCCCGGGGCCGAGCGTCTTCCGGAAGATCTTTCATGGTAGGCCGGTAGCTTAAAGAAACCAAATGCTTCCACTCCTAAACTAGCCTCAACAGGAAACAATAATTAGTTTTAAGTGATTTTACAGCACATTATAACCGAATTGTCTAAGCATTTCTGAAAGCTTGGCCAGGGGCAGTCCAACCACATTGGTATAACAACCTTCCAGGCGGCTGATAAACATAGCGGCCAGACCCTGTATAGCATAGGCCCCGGCCTTGTCCATCGGTTCCCCGGTAGAAACGTACCGAAGGATTTCAATTTCCTCCAGCGGCTTAAAATAAACCCGTGTCTGCTCATGATCTATTAGGATTTCTCGACGTCCGGCATCCACCAGAGCCACTCCCGTGTAGACCTCATGGTTCGTCCCCTGTAATTGTCGAAGCATCTCTACGGCATCGCTTGTACCGGTAGGTTTGCCCAGCACCTGCCCGTTTAATGCGACCACGGTGTCCGCACCAATCACGATCCCCTTATCAAGCAGCCCAGCGGCTGCCAATGCCTTTCTGGCGGCCAGCGTTTCCACCAGTTCACCCGGGCGCAGACCCGGAGGCGAAGTTTCATTCACCTCGCAGGGCAGGATGCGAAAATCCAGGCCAAGCTGTTTTAAGAGTTCCGAGCGGCGGGGGGATGATGAGGCAAGAATCAACTGTCTAGTCATTTTAAACCTTGCGGTAGATCAGGTAGCCCAGGATCAGCCCCAGCGCGGTTAGCGGCCCCAGGGAGAAAGTAAAGCCAAAGGTAAGGTTCAAAAACTGTAGATCCAGCATGGAAGGCTTTAAGCCAATGGTTGAGGTTGCCTTCAACCACGGGACAGCCGGCGCCAGGGCGTTGCCGAGAGCACTGCCGCAAAGCCCCCCGACAAGAAGCAGAAGGACCAGCACCCACACGTTACCGTTACTTTTTAGACTTCTAGCCATTGACCTCCCCCGGCTCAATATTAATCTTAAAAAAGCAGATATTACTATAACAGTTTACCATTTCACGTATTTTATGACAAGCTATGGCGCGGATATAAATCACACAGAGACATTTAAAAGCTTCCAGTTGAAGGTGAGCGCCGGAGGCCAAAATATAACCATAATTCTTGAGCAAATCAGGTCAATAATTTCTCCA
>DHTR01000005.1:25352-42568 GCA_002408725.1 Pelotomaculum sp. UBA5255 | reverse complement strand
GGTGACGGCCCTTTCCGGGCAGAAAGTGCCGTCTTCATAGCCTTTGACCAGCCCCGCCTCGACTGCCGCAGCAATGCAACCGGAGTACCATTCTTCTCCGGTTATGTCTTTAAAGGACGTACCGCCGGATGCTTCCGGAATGCTCAAGCCCTTAACCAGGATCCTGGTCAGTTCAGCCCTGGTGATCGGCCGGCCCGGCTCGTAACGCCCGTCGAAACCTTCAACCACGCCTGCACCGGCCAACAATTCTATGGGTTCTACAGCCCAGTCACAGTCAATAACAGTCACGTCTTCAAAGGCCTTCCTCTCCTGCCTGGCCAGGACGGCAAAGTCCGAAAAATGACCTATTTTAGCTAAAATCACTCCATTGTCAATGTCGACCACCGCCGGAACAGCAACCCAGATTCCTTTTTCTCGATCGTAGCAGGCCAGAGCCAGGTTATCCGGCCTGACAAGGTGCGGTATGGCTACTCTCAAGGCCAAGGTCGCCGGTTTGGTGAAGCTGGCGCTTTCCGGCCCCAGGCTGTACACAGACGTAAGCTGCCAGTAGCCGGCAGGCGCAAGCGGTGACCCGCTATTGTCCGCACCGTCTTCTGGCGACTTCGCGCCCGTCTTTTTAACAATGACCGTTAGATCCTTACCGAATGCTCCTTCTGGAATAATCAGACCTATCTCGCCCAGTTTGTCTGTTATTAGATTAACTTTTGCGGCGCTTATTTTCACGGCCAGGTCGAAGGGATTTCCAGCCAGTTCATTCTGGAGGTCCAGGAATCCGGACCTGCCCGGAGATTTTTTTGTGCCCACCACGACCACTGCAACGGCCGCCTCGCCAAGAGGACCTATTTCAGTTGCTCCCTGCTTCAACCCCAGCAAACCGGCTAAATTCTCCATAGCCTCAAAAGCTTCTTTGGAAGCTCGCAGCTCCGACGCCAGGTCTTCGGCAGGCTTGCTTTCAGCAACCGCAATGCTACCGCCCCCAACCCCGCCGCCCGAGTTCGAGCCCGGGCCCATGGAATCAATGTCAGTGCTGTACCACCAAAAAACCTCGTCCCCCTCACTTAACAGCTTGTCTTTGGCCGCCACCATCGGTATGGCGCCGTTTACCTTGAACATCCAACCGTTCATGCCGCTGTTGGCCTGTCCGGCAACGCTCTTCACGAAGCCGGTACTCTGTTCCACACTGCAACTGAGCCCGGTGGCATGCAAAGCGCCCATAGCCGTTTTTCCCCATTGACCGCTCGCCCTCACAGTCACGCTACCCGGACCGTAGAGAGTTTCTCCGCTCTTTCCAACTACGGTGATCTTGATCCTGCACTCGTCCTGTGATCCTGACCCGCCGCCCCCACCGTTTCCCGAACCGCCCTGGCCGCTTACCAGGAGATAAGCCGATAAAGCTTCTGCTGCCCCAAATACGTTCCCGGCAGTACCGAAACTGCCGTCTTGGTTCATGATCTTTTTCAGCAAGCAATCAACCGGAGTGAGACCTGCTTGGTTTTTCCAGGCATCGCCGGAAGGGTCTTTGTTCAGCTTGCACAGAGCGACGATTAGCTCTGAGTTATCAACTGCCGGATCGTCCCAGGAGGAGTAAACACCGCCGTCCGCCTGCTGGAGGCTTTTCAAATAGGCAAGGCCGCTGTTTACCGCTGTCTGGACCGGCTGGCCGGATGAATCGGGCAGATAGGTTAGTGCCCGGAGAGCCTGGGTGGTGGACAACACATCGGCGTAGTAAGTTTCGCCGAAACGCTCGCCCCACGAGCCGTCCGCTCCCTGTTTTGATAGTATATAATTCTTCGCTGCTGCGGTGTCGATGCTGTTGATCCGGCCGGCTTCGCCGAGTGCGATATAGGCCCACAGATCGCTATAGACACTGTTGTCAAAAGATCCCAGACCGGTGCCGGCCGTCTTTTGCCTGCCTGCAAGCAGCCCGGCCAGGCTGTCACGAGAAGCCGTATCACTGTCCCAGCAACTTACAGCCAGCAGGCACTGGGCGATGGTTTTGGTCCCTGACTGCTTCACCCAGGATGACCCGGCCCCGGCATACTCGTCATAACTCTTGCCGATTGATTTTAAGGCAATAAGCGTCTCGGCGGTTGCATAGGTGCTGTCCCAGGGGGCCGTTATAGCCGCCGTATCTTTATCCTGAATGTCGGCCAGGTAGGCCAGGCCGTCCTCAATAGCACTTTGAACTTCACTGCCCTGGCTCTTTGCACCGTCAAAGTAGCTGAGCGCGGTCAATACCTGTGCCGTCAGGTCAGGTTCCTCCTGGTAATAACCGCCCCAGGCTGTCCCGACCGGCAGACCCCAGCTGTTTATGTGGGCATGCCTGAAGGTATTGAGATAAGCAAGTGCTTTGTTCTGGTCGATATCTCCGAGCCTGCCTGTCTTACCGAGAGCGGTCAAAACAAGGACATCATCGTAAATACCGCCGCCAAAATACACTTGACCAGGCACAGTTTGATCCTGTTTGGCAATCAACGCGTCGGCAAGGATGTCTATGTCAGTGAATTCAGGATATACCGCTTCAATAACGGAGATCTCCTTGGCCAGACACACAGCTTCCTGCTCTGTCGGGTTCGCTGCTGCCGCGTTAGCAGAAGCAATGATCTCGTCCATTAAGGAAGTACTGCCTTTTACCCACGCGCCGCTTGCAAGATCTTCACCGGCCAGTGCCAGCGCCTCCACGCTGCGGTAGTCAAAATTCCAGCCGTTCACGGAGTAAAGCATGCTCCCGCTCTGGTAACCGTCTTTAAAGTAGGATCCGGCAAGAGCAATGGAATGACTCACCTGGTCGTAAGCGGCAGTGCCGGAAGAGTCCATCCTGACCGCCGCCAGCGCTTGCAGCGGAACCTTGCTGCCGTACTCGTTGGCGTAGGGTCCAAAGCTGCCGTCGGCATTCTGGGTGGCCGTTATGTACGTAATCAAACTGTTGCTGTCCCCAAGAAGGCCCGAACGCTTCTTGATCCTGTTTTTTAACGTTTCATTGTCAAGCGTCCACTTCTCGGAAGCCAGGTCCTCTTTAGCCAGGTTTAAAACATAGGCTGAATAACCATCGATATTTTCATAATTCATGTACTTTGTGTTGATAAAATCAACTGCTCTGGATGCCATCTCAGCGGCTGTAAGCGTACCGTCGCTGTTTGCGTAACATGATTTGACCGAGGGTCCCAGGACCGCGCTGGAGAAGCACAGGATGAATAGCATGGCCAGTAATACAGCAGCCTTATTCTTTACACCCCATCTTTTTCGACCAATCAACCGGGCAACGACTCCTATGAATGAAAAGAAACCAAATGACATTTACATTGAACCCCCTCTCTCGTTTATTCCAACTTAAATTCGAATTAAATCCTCCTCTCTATTAAAGTTCCGCATAGAACTCCCTGGATAATGTTTTTGCACTATTGTTCAAGCTCAATGTTAAACAACTAAATTACGTCACTATATTTATAAAAGCATTTGTTTTAAAAGGGGCCCATCCCACCAGAGAACGGGCGAAACAACAAAACAGGAGGAGGTATTAAAAAAGCCAGGCTACCTCCGCAGGTGACCGGGCTTTTTACGCTGGATCATTCCAACAAAATAAGAACCCTGCCTTTCAACGGAAGGCGGTAATTGAACAATCAGGCAGGTTTCCTGACTTGTGGATCACAGCGTACTCTCCGCCTTCCCGGGCAATGCTAGAACCCAGTGGCATTAAGGGAGCCGCTCCCCACTCACAGTGGCCGGACCGTCCGGGACTTCCACCCGGTTCCCTGCGTATCCCCGACAAAACCGGGGAACTTGATTACAATTAATTGATTCTATTGCTTTAAAAATGGATGAATCTTCGTTTACACTATTGTAAGGACAAATAAAAACCCCGGCTCTATTATTAAGCCAGGGTTAATGTCAATAGAAGGCAATGCACTAAAAAAATGCCTTACCATCACCACTGGCTCTTCAGAGGAAAGCCTCGCAGCAAACACATTCAGGCAGGTCTCCTGACTCGTGGCTCACAGCATACTTCCCGCCTTCCCGGGTATTCGCACACCCAGTGGCATTCGGGAAGCGCTCCCCACTTACAGTGGCCGGACCGTCCGGGACTTCCACCCGGTTCCCTTTGTATCCCCGGCAAAAACCGGGGAACCTGAATTAATTATCCATTTTTATCATTCTAACATGATTATATAATCACTGTCTATCATTATTTCCTTTATTTAATAATTCCCATACAGAAGCACAGCCCTTGTGCTGCCTGGGCAGCAACAAGGGCTGTGCGGTTTTCAATATTTATGTCAGCTATTGGGACGTCTACTTTGTAGCTTCAGCGATAATTACATTGCTGATTTAAAGATATTGATCACATCTTGCAACGTAGCTAGGCGCGGGTTGGTGGCGCTACAGGCGTCCTTCATGGCGTTCTTTGCCATAACTTCGAAGTCTTTTTCCTTGACGTTCAGTTCCTTAAGACCTGCAGGGATACCAACGTCAGCAGAAAGCTTTTTAATGGAAGCAATGGCCACATCAGCGGCTTCCCGTACGGAGAGCCCTTCAATATTCTCACCCATGGCTTCGGCAATTTCGGCAAAGCGTTTGGGGTTGGAGATCAGGTTGAAAGATTCAACCGCCGGCAGCAGGATGGCATTACAGACACCGTGCGGCAGGTTGTAGAAACCACCCAACTGGTGAGCCATACCATGGACGTAGCCCAGACTAGCGTTATTGAAAGCCATGCCGGCCAGGTATTCAGCGTAGGCCATTTTATCCCGGGCTTCCATATTCTGACCGTTGGCCACAGCGTTACGCAGGTTTTCCGAGATCAGCTTGATAGCCATCAGGGCGCAGGCATCGGTGACAGGGGTGGCGATAGTGGAAACATAGGCCTCCACAGCGTGGGTCAGGGCGTCCATGCCGGTGGCAGCGGTCAGCGCAGGCGGCATCCCTACCATCAAAACGGGGTCATTGATAGCGACATTTGGGGTGACCCGCCAGTCCACAATAGCCATTTTAACATGTGTATCGGTATTGGTGATAATGCAGAAGCGGGTCATTTCACTGCCGGTTCCGGCGGTGGTGTTGATAGCGATGAACGGAGGCATCGGCTTGGTGGACTTATCGACTCCTTCGTAATCACGGATGTGGCCGCCGTTTGTGGAAACGATGCCAATACCCTTGGCACAGTCGTGAGAACTGCCGCCACCCAGGGACACAATCATATCACACTTGTTGTCCTGAAAGACCTTGAGGCCATCATGAACGTTTTTATCCGTCGGGTTCGGCTCTGCCCCGTCATAAATAATCGCTGATACGCCGGCCTCTTCCACGAAACCTTTTACTTTATCAGCTACACCAAGCGCCGCAAGGCCCTTGTCGGTAACGATAAGAACTTTTTTGCCACCCAGGTTTTTTACCTGATTACCTGTTTCCTTAACTGAACCGACACCCATCAGTGAAACTGTAGGAATAAAGAATCCAAAAACTTGATCTGCCAATGCCATATTATTCATCTCCTAATAAATTTTTTAAAAACTTTTTGAATCAAATGTTTCTTTTACAATCTCAGATTTGAACACCTTGTAATCACATATTCTCGCTCACTTCGACATAGATCTCCGGGTCTCTTTCTCATCCCCCCCTATTGAGCTAATTGTCCCTGCAGGATTGCAAAAGAGCCGTAGTGATTTATCCATACCTCCTGGCAGGGTAAAACCTTCATGTTTCGAATCTTTCATTACCAACGCTTAAATAAGGCTCCTTTGTTCATTTATAATGGCCTTCGTTGCTCTAATGAATCTGTTATCTATTCTACAAATCGCAATCGTCTGACTTGTTTTGCTATTCTATAATTATTGCAATTTTTGTACCAACTGCTAGCAAGCTTTAAACAAACTTCTTTTCTCTTTCAAAATTAAAACACAGGTTGATGATATCATTCCTTGTTTATCAGGGAGCTTCAGTACACATAATTTTATTATTGTATTTAACAACCTTCTATCTTTTAAGACCCTCGCCTTGTCTATGTCCTGTTTCATTAAAGTACCCTTTCAGGTCACCTGTATCGAGATGTTACAACTTGCCCCAGTTCAGGACAGACTGTTTTGGTTATTATTACACATGCCATATTTCTTCATTTTGCGATACAGCGTAATCCGCACAAGTACCCGGCGTACATGCAATCAATAAATGTTGTTATACTGTGACTTAATACCGCCAACTCAAATTATGACTCTTTACCATAATAAGCAGCCAGATATAGGTTTTTCATATCCTCTAAACTCGGCACACGGGGGTTGCAAAAAACACAAGCATCATTTAGGGCATTTTGTGCCAAATTATCAAGCAAACCAATAAAAGTCTTTTCATCTATTCCATATTCTTTAATAGTGTGAGGTTGACCAACATCTTCTTGCAATTGGAAAATTGCCTTGATTAATTTATCTACTGCTTCTCGGTCATCATAAAACTCAATATTTAAAGCACTGGCTATTTCGGCATATAATTCTGAAACGGCAATTGAATTAAATTTCATTACGTAGGGCAGCATTAATGAATTAGCTGCTCCATGAGGCACTCCAAACTCAGAGCCAAGTTGATGGGCTAGTGAATGAACAATTCCGAGAAAAGAATTTGTAAACGCCATTCCTGCCATCAAAGAAGCTGTGGCCATATCTTCCCTGGCTACTTGATTGCGTCCATCGGCATATGCTTTGGGTAAGCTACTAAAGACCATTTGAATCGCTTTTAACGCAATAGCCTTGTCAATCACGGTTGCTGCAATCGATGTATAACTCTCTATGGCGTGGACCAATGCATCTACGCCTGTAGCTGCTGTAACCTTTGGCGGCATAGTAGAAGCAAGTTCCGGATCGGTAATAGCGATATCTGCGCTGATTTCCATACTGGCGATGACATCTTTAACATTAGGTCGAACACTTCTATTAGTGATAACAGCGGCACATGTAACTTCGGAACCAGTACCACTAGTTGTAGTAATAGCTATAAATTTGGCCTTATTTCGCAATACAGGTGTTGCGGCAAAGACTT
Source organism: Pelotomaculum sp. UBA5255 (assembly GCA_002408725.1). Lineage (GTDB taxonomy): Bacteria > Bacillota > Desulfotomaculia > Desulfotomaculales > Pelotomaculaceae > DTU098. Next base: position 35,545 of record DHTR01000005.1, on the reverse strand, counting down.
TTTCCCAGGTGATATCAGGATACTCATATAAAACCCACATGCCCTTGGCCGCATCCATGGAAGAACCGCCTCCCAAGGCTACGATCCAATCCGGTTCAAAAGACTGCATGAGCTTGGTACCTTTCTCCACTGTTTCACGAGAAGGATCCGGCTCAACCTCAGTAAACTTTTGCACTGCTAAACCGGCTTCCTTGAGGTAGTTTTCCACTCTTTCGGCTACCCCTGCTTTGACCATGGTTGGATCTGTAACAAGAAAAGCCTTTTTGCCTTTAATTTGTTTTAGGTACTCCAAGCTACCCCAACCGAATACAATGTCTTTTGGAACTCTAAAGAATTTCACCTGCAAATGCCCCCTTTTAAAAGTTTTTTTAATTTAAAAACTTACTTGATCCCCGCTTTGCTTGAAATGACCCCACGAGTCTGTTTTTTTATCACCTTCTTACTGAAAAAATATCCCTAATTACCCCTGCAGGATAATTTTTTATTCACAATGGCTTTCGCGGCATCTAATGTGTTTTCTATCTGTTTTACAAGCATCAATCTTCTGATTTTTTTTGCTATTCAAGGCTAATGCAATTATTGCACCAACTGCTGACAGTACTTTGATAATTTTCTTCAGGACTAAATAAAGGTTGATAAGATCATTCTTTTAGCTGTTAATCAGGGGGCTTCAGCATACAACTTTGTATGTATTTCATTTAACAACTGCCCTTCAGATTTACTACCTTGCATCTTTTTTTGTTTCATTATGGCACCCCTTCCAAGTTACCTGAAGCGAAATAAAACAACCCGCCCCAATTCAGGACGGGTTGTTTTTATTGTTATTTTAGTGGAGTAAAACCTGGCATGTTGACTTTAGGCCTTTAATTCCTTTTGTTCTTTGTATCGTTCTGTGAGCAACATTTTATTATCCCCATGCTGAAAAAGATTTTTTCTTTAGCTCGGCATGGGATGACAAAATCCTTTTGGTTCCGGCTTGTCCGGGTTAGGTATTAAAAATGTAAATGTATATTTTCCTTATAAATAGACAATAATATGGTTACTCCGCTTTGGTGAGTTCTATCTCTCCCCGTCCAGCACAAGCTGGACTTTTTTTTGATACAATAACGTCCGTAGAACTTGACGCGCAATCCTTCTTCAGATATAATATCCTTTGTATCAGATTTTGCGGGATGTAGCGCAGTTTGGCTAGCGCGCTTGCCTTGGGAGCAAGAGGCCGGGGGTTCGAGTCCCTCCATCCCGACCAGGCCCCATGGTCAAGCGGCCTAAGACACCGCCCTTTCACGGCGGTAACCCGGGTTCGAATCCCGGTGGGGTCACCATAAATTTTTTTACATTCCCTTGGGGCGTCGCCAAGCGGTAAGGCACCGGACTCTGACTCCGGCATTTCGTTGGTTCGAATCCAGCCGCCCCAGCCAGTTACATCAACATCTTAATCAGGGGCCATTAGCTCAATTGGTAGAGCAGGCGACTCTTAATCGTCAGGTCGTAGGTTCGAGTCCTACATGGCCCACCAGAAAAGTCAATAAAAAATAAGCCCTCAAGATTCTAAAAAGATCTTGAAGGGCTTTTTACTTCTATTCGTTTTGTAAACATGGTAACTTATTCTCTGAGTTAGATACCATTGCATACCAGCCGGACGATATCTTTAAAGGAATCGTATTGTATAACTTTCACTCCCTTTTCCAGACAAAAGTTATACAATATTCCTTTCGCAAAAACTAAATCAGCATTTAGGGCGGGGCATGTATCGGAATATCCATCTCCGATATAAATCACCTGATTGGCGTCTCCTTTAAGTTTAGACATTAAGCCCGTTTTACAGACGCCGCAATTGCCGCAGGACGAATTTTGGTGAGGGCAATCAATCTTGAAACCATTGTTATAAATCATCCTGTTGGCGTAATAAGATATATCAATCCCATACTTTTTAAAAACGGTTTCTATACAATAGTCATAACCGTCACTGAGTACATAGACGCTGTAGTCCATGGTTCGGCACACTGTCAGGAATTCTTCAAAATACTCGTCGATTTCCATCGTTTCCATTAAGCTTTTGATCTCGCTAAGACCTGCGCGAAAGAGTTTAAACGTCATATTGGCACAGTCCCGGGTTGACAGCAGCTTTTTTTCCCACTGGCTGTTGATTTCTTCCCAGCCTTCCCTGGCAAAGGCTTCAACCATGGCGGCACAGGTATCAACTTTCGTGATAGTACCGTCAAAATCAACGAAGAATACCTTTTTCATGCTTCCTCCTGGAAACAATAAATTTTCTTGCCGTTGTTCCGATCTCCTGGCTTCCCAGAATGGCTGAAATAACGGATACACCGCTGACACCGGTCTCCCACACCTGTTCCAAATTGTCTAGTCCGACCCCGCCAATCGCGACCACCGGTACCTTCACACTTTCCCTGATTAGCCTCAGCCCGTCCACACCAATAGGTTCCCCCGCATCGGATTTACTGGCCGTTAAAAAAACTGGTCCCGCGCCAAGGTAGTCCGCCCCCTGCTTCTCCCCGGAAATTGCCTGTTCCACATTGGAAACGGAGTAACCAATTATTCTCTGGGGGCCCATAATTCTCCTTGCAACTTCAAGGGGGATGTCTTCCTGTCCGATATGAAGACCTGCCGCATTAACAGCCAGGGCAATATCCAGGCGATCGTTGATGATCAGTGGAGTGTTATAAGCATTAAGCAACTCTTTCATCCTTAAGGCAATATTATAGAAATCCCGACTGGAAACTTCCTTTTCCCTTAACTGGACAAGGCTTACTCCGCCTTGAAGGGCCTCTTCTACAGCCCCGAATAGATCTCCACATTTAAGTACGGACCTGTCCGTAACCAGATAAAGACTGTAATCTAGATGCATTCAATTCTACCCCCTTTGATTATATTTTCTTTAGTTATGCTGTGTAATGAATCGAACCTGCTTTATTCAAATTTCAAACCCGCCTTTCGATATAAATCATAAAAATGATGGGTAGGTCCAAAACCATGACCCAGCTCGATTGAATGTGCTATGGCTCCGGTGATATAGTCCTTGGCCAGTGCAACCGCCTCAGGCACTGGATACCCCCTGGCAAGGTGGGCAGCTATGGCGGATGAAAACGTACAACCAGTACCATGAGTATTTTTCGTATTGACCCTGTTTCCCTTAAAGTACTTGAAATTGCAGCCGTCGTACAGGATATCAATCGCATCGCCAGTAAGATGACCGCCCTTGATAATAACATTGGGGCATCCAAGACCCTTTATTTTTAGAGCAGCTTCTTTCATTTCTTCAAGGTTTTCAATCCTGTCACCCGTTATCAACTCAGACTCAAACATGTTGGGTGTAACAATTGATGCAATAGGGAACAACATTTTTACCAACTGATCTTTCGCTTCGGGTTTAAGTAAATGATGGCCGCTCTTAGAAACCATGACCGGATCGACGACAATATTTACAGCCTTATTCTTTTTAAGACATGCTGTTACAACATTTATGATCTTGACACTGGATACCATGCCGATTTTTACTGCATCGATTTTGATGTCGTCAAACAGGCAGTCAATCTGGTTTTTAATGATTTCCTCGTCCATCTCCCGAACATCCTGAACGCCCCTGGTGTTCTGGGCTGTTACTGCTGTTAAAACGCTCATACCATAAGCCCCAAGGGCACTAAATGTTTTCAAGTCTGCCTGTATTCCTGCACCGCCGCACGAGTCAGAACCAGCAATCGTCAATACTGTTCTAATCTTCATCCTATTGCCTCCCTTTTTCAAATAAAATAACACTTCACAAAAAAAGGGAAGTGCTAAGTAATTCTAAATAGTCGTTACAATCCCTCCGCTGGCATTACCCAGATCAGGTTCATTGGGTCAGAACTAAAAGTTCTTTCTCAGCCGAATACTCAGCTCCCCAGTGCAGTATATAGTTTTAACTATTGTAACACCTGGTTAAAACTATTTAAAGACATTTTAAAAAAATAATTCCACAGTAAAACTACAGTAAAAAAATGACCCTTTACCCGGAATGAGTAAAAGGTCAAAATATATAGGGGTAGAAGAAGTTGGGGTTTAAACCAAAATTATCAAAAGGCATATTGATATATATAGAATCATTATCCCTAATAACATTATTACCCATACCAGGAAAATATACTACACGACCATAGTACTATGTCGAAATATAAACGACCTTGTTCTAATATATACTATTATAGTAAAAAAATAAATACCTTTTCTCTCTTTTCTGAAAAAATCTTTTTTTTGCCTGTGGAAACAAGCAGGCTCAGGACTCGAACGGTTATCATCTCAATGTTTTGTTGTCGACATTGCTTTCGAGGCTTTACGCATGCGAAAGCCCCGAGACCGTATCCTTGGGCCGGGGCTTTCATGATTCAGTAAACTTTTAACAACCCTTGTAGTCCGGCTTTCGCTTCGCCCTGAAGGCTTTTAGCCCTTCCTGGTAGTCAGAAGTAAGCGAAGCATCGAGGACACCCTTTCGCTCAACCTCCAGTTGATGCTCCAGAAGTGATAAAAAAGCGTGGTTTAAATCTGCCTTGGCAATGGCAAATGACCGCGTCGCTCCCGCAGCCAGCTGTACAGCCAACTCGAGGGTAGCCTCCGCTAGTTTTTCCGGTCCAACAACCCGGTGCACCAGCCCCATGGCCAGTGCTTGTTCAGCATTATATACGGGATCGAGAAAAACCATTTCGGCAGCCTTGCTAAAACCCGCCAACAAACCAACCCACAGGCTCCAGCCAACATCCGGCGCCAGGCCAAGGCTGGTATACGCCTGTTTAAAACGGGCTTGTGAAGAACAAAGACGCAGGTCACAAGCAAGTGCCAGCGACATACCCGCACCGCTTACCGCACCGTTTATCACCGCCAGTACCGGCTTTTGCATTTGCCGTATTTCCAGCACAATCCGGTGCAGAGGGTCCAGCAGCCGCCGGACTGGCTCGGACGGGTCGGAACTGGCAAACTGCTCGAAATAACTGATGTCGCCGCCTGAACAAAAGGCCTTGCCGGACCCGGTCAGGACTACCACCCTGATCCCCCTGTCCTCACGGCAAACCCCAAGGGCACTCAAAAGTTCACTGGAGATGATTGGCCCAAGAGCATTAAAGCGCTCCGGGTTATTCAGGGTAATCGTCGCCACAGAACCTTCCCTACTGAATAGAATTTCCTTAAATGACATCCAGCCACCCTCCATTTATTATAGCTTTTAAACTTGCTTGATAATTGATTTTATGACAGACATCTCCCCTGGTGGTTGTTTCTATTTTACCCGCCTATATTCCTTGCAAAAACACAAAATACCGTTTCAATTTTCTTAAAAACCATTATTGAGCTTTTTAGTATAATTGACTGGATGATTTAATTAATAATGTAAAATGTAATTGATCTCCTTTACCTTTGAATGCTATAATTTATTGGTAAGAATTCCATCGACTTGATATAATACTGCTCTCGTTGACGGGGGCTTATTTGTTTTTTATGTATTGTACGAAGGGAAAAGAAATGAAACGGAAAACCAAAGTAAAACTGGCGAGATTTCGAAGAGCAGCCCTGGACCTGGCAAAAAGGCTTTCAGTCATAGCCATTGGCGCCTCCTTAATTGCAGTATCCTTTAACGCCTTCGTTATCCCTTACGGGCTCCTGTCTGGCGGGGTATCGGGTTTAGCGCTGTTGGGGAAATATGTTTTTGACTTCCCCGTTTATCTTGGAATACTCCTTTTGAATATTCCCATCTTCCTGTGGGGGTTAAAGGAACTGGACAAAAGATTTATGATTTACAGCGCCGTGGGGACAATCGTACTCATTGTGATGCTCCCGCTATCCAAGCCCTTTGTTCCGGTACCCGAGCTCGATCTTTTTCTGGCCTGCATATTCTCCGGCATCGGCAACGGTATGGGTCTGGGGATTGTCTTCCGGTACGGCGCTTCCACGGGCGGCTCGGACATTGCTTCAATGATCATGAAAAAGAAAAAAAACATCTCCATAGGAGCCACGATGTTTTACTTTAATGCTGCGGTGCTGGTACCCTCCCTTTACTTCTTCGACTTGAAGATTGCCATGTACACCGCCATCAGCATGTGGGTCGGGGGCAAGGTCTTAGATACAGTTATTGATGGGTTCAATCGGCATAAGTCCGTCATGATTGTTTCGGACAAGAGTTCGGAAATTGCCGAAAGGATTATGCGTGAGCTAAACCGGGGGGTTACCTATCTAGAGGGCCAGGGCGCCTTTTCCGGAAACGCAAAACTGGTGATTAACTGTGTCGTCAGCCACTATGAAATTGCAAAGCTAAATGAAATTGTCCAGTCAACCGACAAAAAGGCATTTATTTTCGTGACAGAAACGGTCGAAGTGATGGGTAAAGGTTTCACGTGGTAAAGTTGTTTTACAAGGAATAAGCAGAATTAGGGGACTGCCTTAGGGAGCGATAACCAGTCATCAGGAATCAACTCTTGACAGGTCAAGCACCTCACGAATTGGTATGACCAACCCGAAGATTTTTTCTTTGTCGTTTTCAGAGCTGTGGAAAATGCCAAACACAACCCCAACCACCTCACCATTCCTGTCAAACACCGGGCTGCCGCTATTGCCGGGATATATAGGAGCATCGATACTGAAAACCCGGTCGGGCTTGCTGCCGAGATGCAAGTACCGCTCAACCTTTCCCTCCACTACGATGTTGTTAAGGGTAAGAGGATTGCCGACTACCCTGATTTTATCTCCCCGGGCAGGTTGCCCGGAAGCATTCAGCGGCACCACCGGAAGTCCTTCCGCCTCCAGAATGATCATTGCCAGGTCGTATTCCGGCCTGCTGGAACAGCGACTGGCCCGGTAGGTTTTTCCATCAGGGAAAGTTACAGCTATATTCAACGCTCCCTCGATGACGTGGTGGTTGGTTATGATTACCCCCCGGGGATCTATATTGAAGCCGGTGCCGGATTTCTGTTCTGCTGCAAGAGGTACACCCTGCTTCGGTGAAATAATATTGATTTGTACCACAGCCCGCATCAAGCTGTCGTCGATATCCTCTTGAAGCTTGAAGGAGTTTAAGACAAGGTCCAGCAGCCGCACCTTTTGGGGAGGGAAAGAGGTCGCCGCAACGAGGCCCAGAAAGGCCAAAATGGTCAGAAAAGCCACAGCGCGAAGCCATACCGGCCGCCGCCGCAAAATTTCCGTGTCCTCTTCATCCTCGTAATCTTCGCCAGTGGCTTCAAGAACATCATCAAAAAAACCGCCTGTTCCAGGCTCTTCCGGACGAAATCCAGCCCCTTCCGGGGATGTTATATTTTCGCTCATATGGTCCTGTTTCTTTTTGCTGAAATCCGGATCTTCCCCATCCATTCACAACACTCCACTTCAGTTAACAGCATTACAAACCTTTTTAAAAAGGCTTTACAGATCAAAGCTATCTTACCGATAAAGACACCGCCCGTCCAGCTTTTTAATAATATTTTTTACTCGGAACGCGGGAAATCATTGTTTAGATAAAAAATTAAAAGGCTTGGCTCATGAAGCCAAACCCTGTCAACATTATTAAAAAGTAATGGCCTGTATTTATGTACCGGGCCTGTTTATCCCCCCGACCTTCCACTTTCTTTTATTCTCGGCAGCTTTCCCCAGATCCCAGGTGTCCCGGTAGCCGGTCCTGGCTGTGCCCGGAACCCCGCACTTCTTTGGTATCCCTTTGACTTTCTTGCTCATAGCACCTCTCCTCTTTCTTGATATTATCATCTTCCCCCCGATTTAAGAATCCGATGCTTTAACCTTTTTTCCAAATATGTAAACTCGTTATGCTAAGGTTCTTCTTGAAGCAGGTAAGGCTGTTGACAGCCTATTTCAATTGTGCTATATTATCTATGCGGTAAATGAAGCAAGCAAGGTTAATAAAGTATGCGGCAGTGGCGGAATTGGCAGACGCGCAAGATTCAGGTTCTTGTGCCCGTTAGGGTGTGAAGGTTCAAGTCCTTTCTGCCGCACCAGTAAACATAAGGCTTCCGAGACAATCGGAAGTTTTTTATTTATTACGAGTTGATCCTCCCCAAAAATTATCTAATAAGTAGCTGGATCAGCCTGGCGATAAAGTAGGTACAAGAAGCCAAACAGATCCCGTACCCCGTCACCCTCTCAAGTTCTGTGTCCCCTCTTTCCAGCCACTCCAGTACCTTTTCAATCACGCAGTAACCGGATAAAGAGCATACATACTCTCCTCTTTCCCTCCAGGCTCTTTCCATCCTAAAATCCCCTCCCTCGCCCCGCACGTATGTTTGCATACATCATAAACCGAACAAGTGTTTCTGTCAATAATTTCTTTCCAGTTTACTTATTATTTATCTGCAGGCGTGGACAGCCGATCGACCGCCTGTGAGTAGTCTTTGAGCTAAGATCATATCTTTGTCACATCCCGAGATTTTAATAAATAAGATATTTCAAACTGGAGGTGATTTATTTGAGGAAGAACGCGAATGCTATTTTTGAAGGAGGCGGGGTCAAGGCAGTCGGTATGCTGGGCGCCCTCTACGAGGCGGAAAGCAGAGGTTATAACTGGGTCAACCTTGCCGGCACCTCGGCCGGCGCAATCATCGCCTCTCTGGTTGCGGCTGGTTATTCAGCAGGAGAAATTAAGGAGATGGTATGGCAGCTTGACTTCACCCTGTTTAAAGATAAGGACTGGCTCGACCGGATACCTTTTGTGGGCATGGCCTTGAGCCTTTGGTTTGAAAACGGCCTGTACGAAGGCGATTACCTCGAAGGCTGGATCCGCGAGAAATTGGCGGCCAAAGGAGTCTATACCTTTAAAGACCTGGTGCTGAAGGAATATGAAAACGACCCGGTCTGCCGTTATAAGCTAGTCGTGACCGCTACCGATGTATCCAGGCGCAAGCTCCTGAGGCTGCCTTACGATCTCAAAGACTATCATCTTAATCCTGACAGTCTGTCAGTCTGTAAAGCCGTACGTATGAGCGCTTCGTTACCTTTCTTCTATGAGCCCTGCAAGCTCCAGTATATCAATTCAGGAGATCAAAGAGTGTTTAGTTATATAATTGACGGGGGAGTATTAAGTAATTTTCCCGTCTGGATTTTTGACAACGACCAGTTGCCGGAGTGGCCAACTTTTGGCTTTAAAATTGTAGAGCCCGATGAATACCTTTCCTCACAGATCAACAACCCTTTTAACCTTTTCACGGCGATCCTATCAACTATGATGGAAGCACGCGACAAAATACACGAACTGGATCCCAAAAGTAGGGTTCGCACGATTTCAATACCTTCCCTCGGTGTGAAGACCACGGACTTTGAGAGCGTCCAACAGCAAAAGGAAGACCTGTTTAAGGCCGGAGTAATGGCTGCAACCGGTTTTTTTGAAGGATGGAACTTTGAATCCTTCAAGATAGATTTCTGTGGAAAGAAACCCTCTTCAAAAGTGGCAGCGAAATGGATGGAGCCAGTGTACCCCGAACCGCCGGCGCAGCAGCTCTTTAACCGGAAGCCGGAGGTACGGCTAATAGCTAGTGAAGCTATAAACAAAAACCTGCCGCTCCACCCTTGAAACCAGCCTGGCAAGTTGAAAAAGATTTGACATTTTATCTTGTGAAAGGTAATATTGTTTTATAAAAACGCGAGCTTTCATTTATCTTAATGATCCTTGAAGGCAATTCGTGAATGATTTATGGGGATACCTACCAAACAAAGCTGGATGCCAGCTTTAATTTTTTTGCAAAGGAGTTTTTTGGATGCTGTCTCAAATGAATCCCATGGAGCCCAAGGGCAGCCGCGTCATTGTAACGGTCATCGGCCCGGATTGTGTGGGCATTATCGCCGGTGTGGCACAGGTGCTTGCATCTAACAAAATAAACATTCTGGATATCAGCCAGACGATTCTCCAGGAATTCCTGGTCATGGTAATGGTGGCCGACATGAGTGGCAGTACCGTTGACCTTCTTACCTTGAAAGAAAAATTAGATGAAAAGGGGCTTGAGCTTGGAGTCCAGATCGATGCCCTGCACGAAGACGCCTTTAAATTTATGCACAGGATATAGTCAGGGGGAGCATGTATGTTTACTTTACAAGAGATCCTTGAGACCATTAAGATGGTTCAGAAGGAAAATCTCGACATCCGCACCATCACCATGGGGATCAGCCTTCGGGACTGCGCCGACCCTAATTCGGCGGCAGCCAGGCAAAAAATA
>DHTR01000005.1:24699-25168 GCA_002408725.1 Pelotomaculum sp. UBA5255 | reverse complement strand
ATGATAAGATCACGCGGCTTGCCGGAAACCTGGTCAGGACCGGAGAAAATATTGAGCGGGAATACGGTCTGCCCATCGTTAACAAAAGGATTTCGGTCACCCCTATTGCCATCGTAGCGGAAAGCAGCAGGTCAGACCATTATGTCGATTTCGCCAGGACACTGGACGATGCCGCGGCCGCTGTCGGCGTGAATTTTATCGGGGGTTTTTCAGCCCTCGTGCATAAAGGCTATACTGGCGCCGACAAACGCCTGATTGACAGCATTCCGGAAGCGCTGGCCTGTACCGACCGGGTGTGCTCCTCTGTCAATGTGGCCACCACCAAAGCCGGGATTAACATGGACGCGGTCTACCTGATGGGCCAGGTGATTAAGAAAACAGCGGAACGGACAGCTGAACAGGATGGAATCGGCTGCGCCAAGCTCGTGGTTTTCGCCAATGTTCCCGAGGATAACCCCTTTATGGCGGG
>DHTR01000005.1:21970-24490 GCA_002408725.1 Pelotomaculum sp. UBA5255 | reverse complement strand
CTGAGTGCGTGATCAATGTGGGCGTAAGCGGTCCTGGTGTCGTCAAAAATGCGGTTGACACCGTCAAGGGCGCCGACTTTGGAATACTGGCTGAGACCGTGAAAAAGACTGCCTTCAAAATCACCCGGATGGGCGAATTAGTTGGGCGCACGGCCGCCCGGATGCTGGATCTCCCGTTCGGGATTGTAGACATTTCACTGGCGCCGACTCCGGCCATCGGCGATAGTGTCGCGGAAATTCTCGAATCCATGGGGCTGGAGCGCTGCGGCACGCACGGCACCACAGCCGCCCTGGCGCTGCTAAACGATGCGGTTAAAAAGGGCGGGGCCATGGCTTCATCTTATGTAGGTGGTCTTTCAGGCGCTTTCATCCCAGTCAGCGAGGACGCCGGCATGATCCGTGCCGTCGAATCGGGCGCGCTGACACTGGACAAACTGGAGGCCCTGACCTGTGTGTGCTCGGTGGGGCTAGATATGATTGCCGTGCCGGGCGATACTACAGCAGAAACAATCGCGGCCATCATCGCAGACGAGGCAGCCATTGGAATGATTAATAAAAAAACCACTGCCGTTCGATTGATCCCGGCAGTGGGAAAAAGAATTGGTGATTATGTAGAATTCGGCGGACTGCTGGGCCGAGCGCCCATAATCCCCGTGAAGCCTTTTTCATCGGCCGATTTCGTTCGGCGGGGCGGCCGAATCCCTGCCCCCATTCACAGCCTGACAAACTGATTTTAAAAAAACTTAAGGCCCCGGGTATCGCCGGGGCCCGTGGTAACATTATTCTTCTATAACTTTGACTAGCACCTTCCTGCGCCGCGGGCCATCGTATTCGCAAAAATAAAGGCCCTGCCAGGTACCAAGAAGAAGCCTTCCCCCCGTGACGAACACAGTAAGGGAAACCCCCGTTAGAGACGACTTGATGTGGGCTGCCGAATTCCCTTCACTATGCCCGTACCCGTCCTCAAACGGAATAATCTTGTTAAGTTCCGCCAGAATGTCGTCCACCACCGTCGGGTCGGCATTTTCGTTGATGGTCAGACCGGCCGTCGTGTGCGGCACGAAGAGACGACAGACGCCTTCACTCACACCGCTCCGGGCAACAATACGGCTAACCTCACCGGTGATATCCACCATCTGCGTTCTCTCACGCGTCGAAACCTCTACGGTATAAATTCTTAAACTCATGATCGCTGCCCTATGAATTCCCGCGCGATTCGAATTTCCGCATGCCGAGGTTAAAGGTCAAAATTTCCAGGTTAACCGACAGGTCTACATTTCGCAGCTCAATATGTTCAGGCACATTCAGTGACACCGGAGCGAAGTTCAAGATAGCCAATAAACCATTTTTTACCATAAGATCCACTACATCCTGGGCCGCTCGGGCCGGAACCGCGACAATACCAATCTTAACCTTATGCTTGGTGATTATTTCCGGCATCTTTTCGGGAGGACTAACTTCCATATCAACAATTTTTTTGCCGATTTTAGTCAGGTCATTGTCAAAAATTCCAACAACGGAAAAACCGCGGTTATTAAACCCACGGTAGGTGCTTAAGGCAAAGCCGAGATTTCCGGCCCCGACCAGCACCAGGGGCCAGGGCTCATTGAGACCCAGGATTTTAGATGTATAATGCATCAGGTCCCTAACGTTATATCCGACGCCCCGGGTTCCGAATTCACCGAAGTAGGCCAGGTCCTTTCTGACCTGGGCCGGGCTGACCCCCACCCCGTCTGCTATCTCAACCGATGACACGGTGACAATTCCTCTTAGATCCAAATGCTCCAGAAACCTGGAATAAACGGACAACCTTGTAATGGTGGCCTCTGGGACCCTGAGTGTTTTCATAAATCAACCTCCCGGAACAATAAACAGACTTCATTAATGAGAATAAAAGCTTGCTATTTTTCATATTCACACAGTTTTCATATGAGCTATATTATGTTTGTGCAATTATGTACTATTCTATTCTATATTATCAGAGCACACAACGTCAAATAACTTTTGCAGTCCACAGGTTTTATAATCCATATACACAGCCGGGGGCTTCCCGCCCACGGGTACCGGGTATCTTCTCAAAAAAAACCCTGCCTTAAGCAAGGTGAATTTAGATTGAAGCATCATTTTATTTCTAGCATAACTGCAGTGCCGCTTGTGGTTACCATGAGCATTCCATCCCTCACAACCTCGTAGTCAAGGTCCACGCCGACCACAGCATTTGCCCCCAGTCTTCTGGCGTGGGAAGCCATTTCATCGATGGCGATTTTCCTTGCCTGAGACAACTTTTCCTCGTATGCACCCGAGCGTCCGCCCACGATATCGGTAATACTGGCAAAAAGGTCTCTAACAATATTTGCGCCCATAATTGCCTCTCCGGAAACGATGCCCAAGTAAGCCTGAATCCGCCGGCCATCAACGGACGGGGTAGTTGTCAAGATTATTTTTGACACCTCCTTGTCTGATCATTATATCTTTTAAAAACCCCGGCGTAAACAATTATAAAAAATATTCCCATCAGGC
>DHTR01000005.1:18332-21880 GCA_002408725.1 Pelotomaculum sp. UBA5255 | reverse complement strand
GGGTAGTTGTCAAGATTATTTTTAACACCTCCTTGTCTGATCATTATATCTTTTAAAAACCCCGGCGTAAACAATTATAAAAAATATTCCCATCAGGCTTTCGTACCGCTGACACAGCGTCAGAAGAAGAAAACTAAAGTTGCAGTACGATTTTATTCAAACCTGCTTGTATCGATAAGATCCAAGGTGTAAATTTCTTAAAAGTAAAAATCTCTCTGACCCTGTTCAATCTGCTCCAGCACTCTTTCAGCTTTTTTCCGCACTGCCGAACTTGCAACCAACTGCAGGTGACTGGCAATGGTTTCTTCCCCGACCAGCCTGGTTTCAGGAGTGGCATAATCCATCAAGAATTCCTTAAAGGTAAGAATGGCATTGGGCTGGCAAACATTTTGAATTTGTCCGGTTTTAGCCAGGGACATGAAGCGGTCCCCCGTCCTCCCGCTGCGGTAGCAGGCCGTGCAAAAGCTCGGGATATAACCCGACCTGCAGATACTGGTGATGATCTCATTGATGCTGCGGTGGTCATCTACGGCAAACTGAGGTGCCTCTTTAAATAGGCAATCTCCACCCTTTTCCAGATGATATCCTCCCACACCCGTGCAGGAACCGGCACTGAGCTGGGAAATTCCCACGTTAACCAGTTCGTCTCGGAAATCCGGACCTTCCCGGGTTGAAAGAATGATCCCCGTATAGGGAACGGCCAACCGGAGGATGGCAATGATTTTCTTAAATGATTCATCCGAAACCAGGTGCGGAAAAGTATGCAAACTTACACCCCGGGCGGGCCTCATTCGCGGCACGGAAAGGGTGTGCGGCCCGACGCCGAAGATCTTTTCAAGGTGCAGGGCGTGGAGTAGCAAGGCCAGTACCTCATACTTGTAATCATACAGGCCGAACAGGACGCCCGCCCCCACATCTTCAAGGCCGGCCTCCATAGCCCTGTCAAAAGCGCAGGTGTGCCAGTCGTAATCCCTTTTGGGGCCGGCTAGATGCATTCTGGCGTAAGTTGGCCGGTGATAAGTTTCCTGAAAAAGAATGTAGGTGCCGATTTTCGCATCTTTCAGCTTCCGGTAATCTTCAACCGTGGTTGCAGCTATGTTGACATTAACCCGCCGAATACTACCGTTTTTTTCCTTGACCGAGTAAATAGTGTGAATAGCGTCTAAAACATAATCTACCGGGCAGTTAACCGGGTCTTCTCCGCATTCGAGAGCCAGGCGCTTGTGCCCCATTTCCTCCAGGATGGTCACTTCGCCCCTGATTTCTTCCATGGTAAGCCTGCGCCGGTCAAATTTGTTGTCCCGCCGGTAGCCGCAGTACACACAGTTATTGATGCAGTGGTCGCTGATATACAATGGAGCAAAAAAGACAAGCCTTTTACCGTAAATTCTTTCCTTGATTCCACTGGCCGTTTGGTATATTCTTTCCATTACTTCCGGATCATCAGCGTGCAAAAGCACCGCTGTTTCAGCCGGTGTCAGCCCTTCGCACAGTTCCGCCTTATCTATAATCCGCCCGGCTTCCACCTGGTTCGCAGCGCGGGCTTCCTCGAGCAGCGCGAAAATGTACCTCTCATCAATAAAGTCCGCTTTGGATTCGGGCAAGACAATCCCTCCTTAAGATTTGGTTCCGGCAAGCCGGATAAACTGTATTAATTCAAACTTCCGTGGGTCAGGTAGATCCTAACGCGTACCCGTAACCTTCTGCCACCCTGCGCCCGGCTCTTTCAACCGTCCGGACCGCCTTTGCATAACTTTCCTCCGGTGTTTCTGAAAGTTCGGCTTTTCCCGGGTAAATGCAGTAATCTCCCCGATAAGGCAACGGTGTCATGTTCGGCATAATCACATTGGCTCCACATTTCAGCGCCTTGATCCTGCCGAGGGGATCCACGGTGGCCGCCGCCGTTGTTGCCGGCAAGTGGGCGTGAGGCAAAGCCAGGCGAGTTACGGCCAGGGTCTTCAAAACCTTTTCCACGGCTCCGCCGGGCACTCCGCCCAGGGGTGTCAGAGCGCTTGGGATGAAAGGCCCGATCCCGGCCATTTCCACGCCCAACCTGCGCATCAGCAGGATATCCCCGATCAGAGACTCCATGGTCTGGCCTGGCAGCCCGACCATATTGCCGGAACCAACCTGGTAGCCCAGTTCTCTCAGCCACCCCATTCTTCTAAGCCTTCCCTCGAGGGTGGTCCCGGGGCGCAGGGTGGCAAAAAGACGGGCGTCGGATGTTTCGTGTTTTAAAAGGTAGCGGTCGGCGCCGGCCTCCCTGAGGACAGCGTAGTCCTTCCTGGATCGGTCCCCGATGGAAAGCGTAACCGCCACGCCCAGTTCTCTTTTGATCGTGTGGACAATATCTGCCAGTACCCCGGCTGTATGGATGCCGTCCTCGCCCGATTGGAGAACAACCGTACGGCACCCCAGGGCGGCGGCACGGCGGGCTCCTTCGATAATCTCCACCGGACTCATCCGGTATCTGGCCAGATCGCGGTTGTTTTTCCTCAGTCCGCAGTAGAGGCAGTTTCTGGCGCAGTAATTGGAAAATTCGATGATCCCTCTGAAATGGACACCATCTCCCACAAACCTGGATCGCACCCGATCCGCCAGGTTGAAAAGGGATACGCTTTCCTCCTCATCCGCTTCAATCAGCGCTGTCAGATCCCCCCATGTTGGCTCCTTTCCGTCAGCAATCCGCTCCAGTGCCTCCGCAAAGGCTTTTCCCACCTGCATTCACTCCCGTCTTACTTTGTTCAAGCAGGCGCAGGGCGGACGGAAAGGGCGACAGCGCCCGCCTCAGGATACCGTGCCTGTAGGCAATAAGCACTCCGTAGTTGACGACCGGTACGCCGGCGCCGACAGCCTGGATGATCCGGTGCAACATTTCTTTGCGGTTGATCATGCAGGCGCCGCAGTGGACGATCAGGTTGTACTGCCTGAGGTCGATAGGCATCTCCATGCCGCTGGACCAGTCGAAGCGCAGTTCGCCTCCCGCTTTCTGACGCAGCATGCGGGGTATTTTTACGGTGCCGATGTCGTCCTCCACCCGGTGGTGGGTACAGGCCTCGGCAATCAAAACCCTGTCCCCCGGCCTCAACTCGTCCACGGCCAGAGCCCCGGCTACCAGTGCCTCCAGGTTTCCCTTGTAGCGGGCAAAGAGGATTGAGAAGGATGTCATCATAATCTCCCCCGGAGTGTCGGCGTCCACCTTCAAAAAAGCCTGGGAGTCCGTGACCACCAGCTTCGGCCTCCGGACCAGGCCGGCCAGCGCCTTTTTCAATTCCTTTTCTTTGACCACCAGCGTAATTGCCTCGTTGTCCAGGAGATCGCGGATCGTCTGGACCTGGGGCAGAATAATCCTTCCTTTTGGGGCCGCCAGGTCGATGGGAACAACCAGTACTACTGTGTCGCCCGGATTAATCAGGTCGCCGAGAATGGTTGGCGAAGCCCAGTCCTTAGGAGCCAGCCCGATCATTTCTTTAATTAAAACATCGAGGCCCTGCCGGGAAACGGTGCTAACCGGAACGACCTTGATTCCTAACAACCATTCCAATTCC
>DHTR01000005.1:11086-18155 GCA_002408725.1 Pelotomaculum sp. UBA5255 | reverse complement strand
AATTCCGGCGCCCGCGCTTCCGGTTCCAAATCGATTTTGTTCAGCACACCCAGCACGGGCACACCCTGCTCCCCGGCTTTCCGGATCAGGTCCAGTTCATACTCCCCGGCAGCCTGCCCGGCATCGATCACCAGGACCATTAAATCGGCCTTATTGAGCACCCCGATGGTTTTTTTAAGTCTGAGGCTGCCCAATTCCCCTTGTTCGTCGATCCCGGCCGTATCGATGAGCACAACCGGCCCAAGCGGCAGAATCTCCATCGTCTTGTAAACCGGGTCGGTGGTCGTGCCCGGCACGCTGGAAACAATGGCGATTTCCTGGTTGGTCAACGCGTTGATCAGACTTGACTTTCCGGCATTTCGCCTGCCGAAAATGGCAATGTGGAGCCTGCTTCCCCTAGGTGTTTCATTTAAGCTTCCCGCACTCAAGGCAACTCCCGCCTCCTTATTCACAGAATAATTTTTGCTTTAGGTAGTGGGCAATCAGCGGCATCAAGGCCCCCTGTTTAAAAACCTTACAAATCCTTGGAGAGCAGCGACGTTTTGACCTTAACCCCCGCAATTCCACCCAGTTTTCCGCTCAACGCGCCAATTTCATCGGTTGATCCGTCGATAATCAGGGAAATAACCGACAAATTTCGTTCCCGGTAAGGAATACCCATGCGCCCTACAATAAGTTCACCGTATTCACTGAGAACGCTGTTGATCTTCCGGGAGGCTTCCTCCCTGTTTTCCACAACAATTCCAATCACCCCAATGCGCCGGCCCAGCTCACCACCCCCTTCATAAATTAAAGCCCTTTTTCCGCAATGCGAAAAAAGGGCTTTATAAGCCGTCACGTTCTCCTTGAGAGCAGGGAACTCAAACTCCCCTTTTTCGCAGAATTTATATTAGACCCTCCGGGACAGGATTTGCCTGTACCCGTCAGGTTTACTTTTTGTATTTTGGTTTAATTATACTCTTTTACTTTGTGTTTTCAACCACAAAAACTAAAAGTAAAGAAAATAATACTTTACACTGCCAATGCCGCCCGAAAAGCTGCCCGGGATGCCCCCACCGTCTGGTCAATCTCTGCTCGGCTGTGGGCCAGGGACACAAAAGCAGCCTCAAACTGGGAAGGAGCGAGGTAGACGCCCTGATCGAGCATCGACTGGAAGTAGGCGGCATAACGGGCCGTGTTCGACGAGCAGGCGGTGTCGTAATTGCAAACCCCCTGCCCCGTAAAGAAACAGCAGAGCATCGAACCCGCCCGGTTAAAACTGACCTCGATCCCCGCTTCCCTGGCAGACTCCTCCAATCCCCGGGCCAATTCCGAGGATTTTTGCTCAAGCTCCTCATAAACACCCGGCTGTCCCATTACTTCCAGGGTGGCAATTCCGGCGGTAACAGCCAGTGGGTTGCCGGACAGCGTCCCGGCCTGGTAAACCGGGCCGGCAGGCGCAACATGCTCCATGATTTCACGCCTCCCCCCGTACGCGCCGACCGGAAGCCCCCCACCGATGATCTTGCCGAGACAGGTCAAATCGGGGCTGATCCCGTACCTTTCCTGGGCGCCGCCGTAGGCGACGCGGAAGCCTGTCATAACCTCGTCGAAGATCAAAAGGCTCCCATAAGCAGTGGTTAACTCGCGCAGGCCTTCCAGGAACCCCGGCGCGGGCGGGACAACCCCCATGTTTCCGGCCACGGGCTCCACAATTACTGCAGCAATATCCTCACCTTCCAGCCGAAAGACTTCCCTGAGTTGCTCCAGATCATTGTAGCCGGCAGTAATGGTATATGCCGCCGAGCCCGGCGGGACTCCAGGGCTGGTCGGCACTCCCAGGGTCAGCGCACCCGAACCGGCCTTGATTAACAGGAAGTCCGCGTGCCCGTGGTAGCAACCTTCAAATTTGACAATTTTATTCCTGCCCGTGTACCCTCGGGCCAACCGGAGAGCGCTCATGGTGGCCTCCGTGCCCGAATTCACCAGGCGAACCAGCTCGACCGAAGGAACCGCCGCCACAACCATGGCTGCCAGGGTGTTCTCCATCGCTGTCGGAGCGCCAAAACTGGTGCCTACCTCCCGCAGGCACCGCTCCAGCGCCTCGATTACCCGGGGGTGCCGGTGCCCCAGGATCAATGGGCCCCAGGAGCCGACGTAATCGATGTACTCATTTCCGTCCGCATCGTAGATCCTGGAACCTTCCCCCCGGCTGATAAAGACCGGATTCAAGCCCACCGACTTGAAAGCGCGCACCGGGCTGTTCACACCGCCCGGAATGAACTTTTCGGCTTCGCTGAAAAGCGCAACAGACTTGGAATATTTCTTTAGCATCGCAACAAACTCCTTTCACTCAAAGTAGCGCATGCTGCTCTTTTTCAGTTCGGCGGTGCTGAACAGCAGGCGGTACGTTTTCAGCCCGGTGGCCCGGGCGATCCTTTCCGCAACCTGCTCGCACTCTTCCCGGGTTTGACCGTGCACCATTGTGTAAAAGTTATAGGGCCATTCAGGCCGGCGGGGTCGCTGGTAACAGTGAGAAACCTCCTTAAAACCGGCCATGACAGGCCCCACCTCCCGGATCCTGTCATCGGGCACCTGCCAGACCACCATGGCGTTGGCCACGTACCCCAGGTCCCGGTGACGAACCGCCGCTCCAAAACGCCTGATCCGGCCATCTTCAATGAATAGCTTGATCCGCTCGATGAGTTTCGCCTCGTTCATTCCCAGTTTTTCCGCTATCGCTCCAAAGGGGCGCCTCACCAGGGGTAAGTCGTTCTGCAGTTCCCGGATGATTTGCTTGTCTTGTTCGGTCAGCACGACAACACCTCAGTCAAGATCAAAGCTTACCCTGATCTTAAAAATATTTTCCGCCGGCAGCGTCAGGATGTCCTGTATGCCCGTACGTGTCCTAATTTCACCCAAAATCTCTTCGAGCCTGGCACGGGTCGGGGCCAGCACCGTAAACCACATGTTGAAGACGTCTTCTCTCAAGTAATTATGGGTTACCCCGGCGAAAGAGTTGACTACGCCGGCCACTTCGCTGATCCGCTCTTCCGCAACATTCATAGCGCACAGAGCGCCGCTATAACCCAATTTCCTGGAGTCAAAAATTCCTCCCAGGCGGCGGATGACCCCACTCTCCATTAAAGCTTTGAGCCTGGTCATAACTTCCTCTTCCGGGACCCCAAGGGCATCCCCCAGTTCCCGGTAAGGTTCCGGCGCCAGGGGAAATTCCGTTTGAATCAGGCTTAGCAGTTTCCTGTCTACAGCATCAAATTGCATGGTTAAGATCCCTTTCGCCCGTGGTACAAACACCATGGTTCTTCGCCCATGTAGTCGCCGTGGTAAAAGTAGGCACGAGCCCGGCAGCCGCCGCATATTTTCTTGTAACGGCAGGAACCGCAGCCTCCCGTGTATTGCTCAGTGCGGAGAACCTTGAATATTTCAGCTTCCCGCCAGATCTCGTCAAAGGGAGTTTTCCGCACGTTGCCGGCGGGTATATTCAAGTAGGCGCAAGGCTGGACGACGCCCAGGGGACTGATAATACAGTAGGACAGCCCGGCCAGGCAGCCCTTGCTAAAGCGGGTCTTCAGCCCTAATTCCGAGGCTACCCGCATGAACTGGGGGGCACAGGTCGGCTTCAGCTCAATTTTGACTTCCGCTTGCTTTTTCATGATCCGATGGAGCAATTCCTCGTATTGTTCGGCCTTCAGAGTCTCTGCCTCAATGTTCACGGCCCGGCCGGTGGGAACCAGGAAAAAAATATGGTGGCCGACCGCCCCCGCCTGCACCGCGAAGTCGGTCAACTTCTCTACCTCCGCCATGTTCCAGTCCAGCACGGTGGTGTGGATTTGAAAAGGCAGTCCTGCCTCCCGGCAGGCGTGCATTCCATCCACCGCCCCCTGCCAGGCCCCGGTTGTGGCCCTGAAGGTATCATGACTCACCGGGTCAACACTGTCCAGGCTAATCCCCATGGCAACAGCCCCGGCCTCTTTCAACCGCCCGGCCACCGCACCGGTGATCAAGGTTCCGTTGGTGCCGAAAACCGGCCGCATCCCCCTTTCCCGGGCACGGTTGACCAGGGTATAAATATCGTCGCGCAGCAGCGGCTCGCCGCCGCTGAAGATCATGATCTTAAACCTTGCTTCAGCAATCTGGTCAATGAGTGTCAGGCCCTCTTCCGTGCTCAGTTCCTGATCAGCCTTTATTCCCGCGTCCCGGTAACAGTGCTTGCAGTACATGTTGCAGGCGTTGGTCGTGTTCCATGATATGATCAACCCTTTTCCCCCTTAAACGATAACTGCTATTGTCCTCGTTGCAGGATTTCGGTTAGGCCTTATTCCTGCAGCCACTTCGCCACGTCTAGGGCGTGGTAGGTAATGACTATATTCGCGCCGGCCCGCTTGATGCCGGTCAAGGACTCCAGGACAATCCTGCGCTCGTCCACCCAGCCCTTTTGGGCCGCAGCCTTGATCATGCTGTACTCACCGCTGACGTTGTAGGCAGCCACGGGATAACCAAACTCATCCTTGACCCGCCGGATAACGTCCATATAGGCCAGGGCCGGCTTGACCATCACGATGTCTGCGCCCTCCTCGATATCCAACCAGACCTCGCGCAGCGCCTCGTCAGAATTAGCCGGGTCCATCTGGTAGGCCTTCCGGTCGCCGAATTGCGGGGCGGACCCCGCCGCATCCCGGAACGGCCCGTAATATGCGGAGGCGTACTTGGCCGAATAGGCCATGACCGGCACACCCTCAAACCCTTCTTCGTCCAGGGCCCGGCGAATAGCCCCCACCCGGCCGTCCATCATGTCCGAGGGAGCAACCATGTCCACCCCTGCCGCAGCATGGGAAACAGCGGTCCTGGCAAGAAGGTCCAAAGTGGAGTCGTTTTGCACAGAACCTTCCCGGATCAGGCCGCAGTGGCCGTGACTGGTATACTCACACAGGCAAATATCAGTAATGACCAGGAGTTCCGGAAAGGCTTCTTTTATAGACCGCACCGCTTGCTGAATGATGCCGTCCTCCGCGTAAGCTTCGGAACCTGCTTCATCCTTCACAGCCGGTATACCGAAGAGAAGAATCCCAGGGATCTTTAACCGGACCGCTTCCTCCAGGTGTTTCAAGAGCATGTCGATTGAATAGTTATAAATACCGGGCATGGATTCCACGGGGCGGGCGATACCCTTTCCATGTGTCACAAAAACGGGGTAAATTAAATTATCCACAGAGAGAACGGTTTCGCATACCATCCGCCGGATGTTTTCACTGCTCCTCAGGCGCCTCGAACGCTGTGCAGGGAAAGGCATAAAACCAGGACCTCCTGTTCAAGAATTATGTTAAATTACGAACCGGCCCCTATTTCCTCATCGGTCAGGTAACAGGCGGGGTCGGACTCCCAGAAATCTCCGGTAACGGCCTCGGCACGGGCCCTGAAGTTGCCGTTACAGGCGTCCAGCCATTTACAGGCGGCGCAACGGCCTTTCAGCAAGGGCTTGCGGTTTTTCAGGCCGTCCAGAACGGGATGGGAAGCATCGGTCCAGATTTCACCGAACTTTCTCTCCCGGACGTTGCCGAAGGTATGATTCTGGGTAAACTGGTCAGGGTGCACGTTCCCGTACCAATCAACCGCTCCGATAGCAATCCCGGTGCGGTTACCCCCATTGAGCCGGAGGAGTTCAAGCGCCTTAACCGCCCTTTCAGGGTCGGTTTCTTTCAGCTTAAGATATAGATAAACACCGTCAGCGTGGTTGTCCACGGTCAAGATTTCCTTTTTTAAGCCCCGCCGGTGGAAATCCAGCGTCCTCCGGGCGATAAGGTCCAACGCCGCCCGCGCCTCTTGCCGGGTCACGTCCTCCTTCATCATCTTACTTCCGCGCCCGGCATAAACCAGGTGGTAAAAACAGACACGAGGGATGTTTTCCCTCTCCACAAGGTCAAAAATGGCGTCCAGATCCTCGTAATTATACCGGTTGATGGTGAAGCGCAGCCCCACCCTCTGACCGGCATCAATACAGTTCCGGATCCCGCCAAGGGCGGCGTCAAAAGCCCCCGCACGGCCCCGGAAGCGGTCGTTGTGATCCCCGATGCCGTCCAGGCTGACGCCGATATAGCCGATCCCAAGGCTTTTCAGGGACTGCACTGCGCCGGGGTTCAGCAGCGTACCGTTCGTGGAGATGGTTGCCCTGATCCCTTTGCTTCCGGCGTAAGCCGCCAGTTCCTTTAAATCTTTTCGCAGCAAGGGCTCCCCACCGGAAAAGAGGATCACGGGCACTTTGAATTCCGCCAGATCGTCGATAAAGCGCAGGGCTTCTTCAGTAGTAAGCTCTCCCTCATATGCTCTGGAATCAGAGTTTGAGTAGCAGTGGATGCATTTCAAATTGCAGGTGCGGGTGCAGTTCCAGACCACCACCGGGCCGCGCCCGCGAACCGCACCGTGCACCTGACCCTGCGAGTCCGAGCTGTAGCGCAGGGTGTCACCGTAATAATCCGTGCCGCATAAAAGCTTGGTTATACTGATCAATATATCTCACACCTTTACGGGTTCCTTAATTTAACCGGTTTATAAACCGTAGTACCCCAGCACTGCCCTCATTAGCCCTTCAATGGTATACTCTTCCGCCACCAAGTCCACCTTGAGCCCCAGGTCCCGGGCGGTCCCGGCGGTGACCGGCCCGATGCAAGCCATAGTGACCCCTTTCAGTAAAGCTTCCAGGTTCGGGGCGTTCAGCATTTTAACCAGGTTGTGGACGGTTGAAGAACTGGTAAAGGTAACCAGGTGGATTTCACCGTGCTTCAGCATCTCCCTGACCCTCGCGCTGTCACCGTTGCCCGCCACTGTGCGATAGGCGGTGACTTCCGTCACGTTCGCACCCATCTGCTTCAGGGCCTCCGGCAGCACCTTGCGGGCGATATCCGCCCGGGGCAGGAGAATCTTCGTACCCGCGGCAACCTTGTCGCGTAGGGCTTCGATGATTTTCTCCGCGCGGTATTCCCCCGGTACGGTTTCCACCAGCAATCCGTAGTTTTCCAGCGCCTCCCTTGTTTTAGGCCCAATGGCGCAGAGCCTGGCCCTATAAAGCTCCCGG
>DHTR01000005.1:8051-10921 GCA_002408725.1 Pelotomaculum sp. UBA5255 | reverse complement strand
AAAGCTCCCGGACATCCTTGCAATGGTGGCGAAGCCTCTGGAAGAATGCCTGCACTCCGTTGACGCTGGTAAAAATGATCCAGTCAAAAGTATTGAGCTCGCCGATAGCCCGGTCGAGGGGCGCGTAATCCTCCGGTTCCACCACGCGGATAGTGGGAAACTCCAAAGGCTCACCGCCGGCTTCCTCTATGGCCTCCGACAGCACGCTGGCCTGCTCCCGGGAACGAGTCACCAGCACCCTTTTGCCAAAAAGAGGTTTTCTTTCATACCAGTTCAGCTTTTCCCGAAGCGAGACAACTTCTCCCACAACAATGACGGCGGGGTTTTTAAACTCCGCAGCCATCACTTTTTCATGGATGTTTTCCAGGGTTCCCGTTAGAGTTTGCTGCTCCGGCCTGGTCCCCCACCTTACCAGCGCCACCGGCGTTTGAGGGGAACGCCCATTTTCAACCAGGCGTCTGGCTATGGCCGGTAGGTTGGCCATGCCCATCAGAAACACCAGGGTGCCGGCGCCGGTGGCTATCTTGTCCCAGGCTATGCCGGGGCTTTCTTTGGAGGGATCCTCGTTTCCAGTGATCACGGCCAGGGTGGATGTACAGTTTCGGTGGGTCACCGGTATGCCGGCATAAGCCGGCACTGCAACGGCGGATGTCACACCAGGCACGATTTCAAAGGGGATTCCGGCTTCCACAAGGGACTCCGCCTCCTCCCCGCCCCTCCCATAAACAAAGGGGTCGCCCCCTTTCAGCCTGACCACGGCCTTTTCTTCCCGGGCTTTTTCAACCAGTAAGCGGTTTATTTCAGCCTGCTTCAGCGTGTGGCGATCCGGTGATTTACCCACATAAATAATTTCGGCCCCAGGCCGGGCAAGAGCCAGGAGCCTGTGGCCGGCCAGGCGGTCATAGATAACAACGTCGGCTTTCCGAAGACATTCCGCGCCTTTTACCGTGATCAGCTTCGGGTCTCCAGGTCCGGCGCCCACAAGGTAGACAATACCTTTATTCACAGCACCCGCCCCCCTGTCGCATTTTAGCCAAAATTTCCCCGGCCCCCAGCTTGATGAGACGGTCGGCCAGTCGGATGCCGATTTTTTCAGCATCCCGGATCTTACCTTCCAGTGAGGAACGTACAATCCTTTCCCCATTCAGGCTCGCCACAACTCCCTGTAAATTCAAACGCCCTTGATGAACTGCACCCAGAGCGCCGACAGGAATCTGGCAGCCGCCTTCAAGTTTTTTCAATAACGCCCTTTCGGCGCTGATGGCACACCAGGATTCATAATCTTCAATTTTACGCGTCAGTTTTAAGATTTCATCGTCTCCGGCGCGCACCTCCACACCAATCGCCCCCTGACCCACTGCAGGCAGGCAAATCTCATATGGGATAATCTGAGTAATCCTCTCTCTCCAGCCCAGGCGGTTGACTCCCGCAAAAGCCAGGACGGTGGCGTCAAGCCCTTCCTCCCTCAGCTTGCGCAGGCGGGTGTCAATGTTTCCCCGCAGGTTGACCATCTTGAAGTCGCTTCTGAAGCTCAGAAGTTGGGCGCAGCGCCGGAGGCTGCTGGTGCCAATCAGCGCACCCGGCGGCAATTCCTCCAGCCTTTTCCCCTCCCGGGAGAACAGTACATCGCCGGGGTATTCTCTTTTACAAACGGCCCCGATGGCGAGACCTTCCGGGAGTTCGGTGGGTAGGTCTTTCATGCTGTGAACCGCCAGATCAATTTCACCACTTAGCAGGGCCACTTCCAGTTCCTTGGTAAAGAGGCCCTTATCCCCGATTTTCGCCAGGGCCACATCCAGGATGTTATCTCCCAGCGTACGAATTCCCTGAATGCGATAATTGTATTCAGGGCAGGATTCCTTAAGGCTATCCACCACCCATCGGGCCTGCCACATGGCAAGCTTGCTTTCCCTGGTGCCCACGACAATTTCCCGCGTCATTCCCGGCCTCCTAATCTGCATCGTTGGTTGGTGTAACTACCCCTTTTAATCATCAGGAGCTTTTCTAGATGATGAGAGGCCATCTGCCTTTTGGGTTTCTGGCCCGGAACATCCAGGTTAAAAAGGTTTTGCAGGATCTCGGTGTACAGGTGTCCCTCCGTGGTAAGGGCGTAGCTTTTTAACTGCGACACAGGGAGATGGAGGATCTGATTGACAATGGAATTGGCCAGGGAGCAGACCACCTTTCTGTCATGTTCGGAAAGGTCGCCAAGACGGTTCAGAGCACGCTTTAATTCTTTCTGCTTAATCTCGTCTCCCCACTTTTTAAGGGCGGAGATGGTGGGCACAATAAACTGTGTCCCCAACCACTTCAAAAACCCGTCCAGTTCTTCTTCAATAATCCCCTCTGCCCTGACTGCCGCCTTCTTGCGCACGGCCAGGTTCTGGTCCACCATACTGCTTAAATCATCAATATCAAAAAGGCTGACTCCCTCGATTTGTCCAACTTCTGTTTCGATATCCCGGGGTACGGCAATATCGATCATAAAGATTTTACGACCCTGCCTTTTGTTCATGACCAGCCTCATATCTTGCACCCTGACCACGCAGTGGTTTGCAGCGGTGCAGCTAATCACGATGTCCGCCTCTTCCATATACAGGTAGAGATCATCAAACTTGACCGCCCTGCCGTTGAACTGCGCCGCCAGCACCGCCGCCCGGTCAAAGGAACGGTTTGACACAATCACACCGGAAACACCGTTGGCCACCAGGTGCCTGGCAGTCAGCTCACTCATCTTGCCGGCGCCGATAATGAGCACGGAGCGATTTTCCAGACCGGCCAGATGGACCCTGGCCAGTTCCACAGCAGCATAGCTGACGGATACCGGGTTCCGGTCGATGCCCGTTTCCGTGCGCACACGCTTCCCAACA
>DHTR01000005.1:7130-7886 GCA_002408725.1 Pelotomaculum sp. UBA5255 | reverse complement strand
TGATTGCCTGCTGGAAAAGCACATTCAGGACCCGGTTGGTAGATTGGTATTCCACGGCCTCCTGGTAGGCCGAGCGCACCTGACCCAGAATCTGTGTTTCACCCAGAAGCATCGAATCCAGCCCGGCGGCAACACGGAAAAGGTGGCGGATTGTATCGTATAGAGTATGGCAGTAAGTATAGTTTTTAATTTGAGATATATCCACTTCAGACCAGCAGGACAAAAAATCCCAGATAGCATACAGCCCTTCGTCCATTTCCATGGTTGCAGCATAGATTTCAGTCCTGTTGCAGGTCGACAAAATGGCACAACCTTCAATAACGGGGTATTCTTTCAGGCGCAGAAGGGCCTCTTTAAGGAAGCGCCCTGAAAACGACAGCTTTTCCCTCACCTCAACAGGGGCTGTTCTGTGGTTAAGACCGACTACCGCAATGAGCACTCAGTAACCTCTCCTTTACCTCACCCATCCGGCCTTCTTTGAGAAGGCCAAGAACTCTGTCATCGGCAAAGCTTTCAAGTATCTTTCTCTTTTCCCCCGGGTCTTGAACATTGCGGATGACCTCTTCCCGCAGACTACCAACCATTTCCAGGTATTCTTGATACTGAGGGCCGTAAACCGTTTCCAGTTCTTCACGAATTTTTTTGGCCAGCATCGGACTCTTGCCGTCCGTTGAAACCGAGATTGTGAGGGCGCCACGCTTGACCACCGCCGGTACGAAAAAATTCCCCTTACTTGGATCGTTAATCGCGCATATA
>DHTR01000005.1:2693-6945 GCA_002408725.1 Pelotomaculum sp. UBA5255 | reverse complement strand
TGACCAGCAGGTTGCGGGTAAAACCATCTTCCGCAACCTGCTGGTTTATAGTTTCCTGGTCTGTTGAGCCCACAACCAGGAAAACACCTTCCAGGTCGGACGTACGGTACTGACGCCGCCGACAGTCAATCCTGTCTTCCCCCGACAAGGATTCGAGCCCCGGCGTTATTTCAGGGCTAACAACCAGCACGCGCGCGCCGCATTCCAGCAGCGAGTGAACCTTGCGCTCAGCAACCGGTCCACCGCCAACCACCAGGCACGCTTTTTGGGATAAATCCAGGGATACGGAGTAACGCCTAAGCAAGTTTACCAATCCTTTAATTGATTTAAAACTTCCTGATGCCCACAAAATCCGCCGCCGAACTTAGGGTTAACCTTGTGGGAATATTCGGAAGCGACTTTAGCTCTTCTTTCGCTTTCCTGATATATTTCAGGGCAATCTCAAAAGAATACTCGATAGCCCCACAGCCCCTTATAATTCTGATGGATTCCTGAACCTCTTCCTCGCTTTTTTCGACCTTGTGAACAAGTTCTTCCAGGCGCTCCTGTCGATCACTGCGGGCCAGGGCATAAATCACCGGAAGCGTAATAATCCCCTGCCGCAGGTCTCCGCCAACCGGCTTACCCAACTGACCCTGATTTGAAACTATGTCCAGGATATCATCGGTAATCTGGAAAGCCATGCCGATGCTGTGTCCGTAACGCCGCAGGGGCAGGTGAATACTTCTTGGCGCCCCGCAGGCCACCGCGCCCAGCTGCACGCTGGCTGCTATCAGAAGAGCGGTTTTACGTTTAATCCGATAAAGATAGTCCCGAAGGCTTTGTTGTAGATCAAATGATGCAGAAATCTGCTGGATTTCACCCTCGCACATTTTTACACTTGTATCGGACAGGATCTTCGAAATTAAGGGTGTTTCTTCATAACGGGCGAGCAGGATCAGGGATCTCGCAAAGAAGTAGGTCCCGATATGAGTGGAAATACTATTGCCCCACTTGGCCTTAACCGTAGGGGCGCCCCTGCGGGTCATGGAAGCGTCTACCACATCGTCGTGAACCAGACTCGACATGTGGATGAGTTCCAGGGCAACAGCCAGCGGCAAAACCTTTTCAAGGTTAAAGTTATAAAATTTTGCACCAAACAAACTGAGTGCAGGCCGCAACCGCTTGCCGCCCGCATTCAGAAGATGGATAGAAGTCTCCGTAAGGAGAGAATTTTGCGTGCGAACTACGGACCTCAGTTCTCTTTCTACAACCTGCAAGTCTTGCTGTATATCTTCAAAAAACCCCAGCATCTCGTCCATCTCACCTACTCACATCAAAACAGAAAAAAATTTCTCTATCGACATAAAAACTAATCTAGTATGAACAATATCTTTTTAAAATATTCGCTGGTACAAGATGAAATCCTGCCACGTTGACAGGGAAAATTGTTTGAAAAGTCCTTCACTCCGTAAATATTGGTCCGCGGATTTTGTCATATTTGTATTTTATTGATATATTGTTGGTTTTTTGGCCATAATACAACATAAAGTGGGCCTTTCTTGCCTAGCTACGGTTGAAATGTTATAATTGTTGATGCAACAATAATTATACAAATTATTATCTTGGGGGTGGATGGTGCCTGGTGGTGCTCCTGGTCTTCAAAACCAGTCGTTGGGCTGATGAGGTCCATGGTGAGTTCGATTCTCACACACTCCCGCCACAGTAATGACAAGGCCTCCGGGCCTTGCTTATTTTTACCATATTTTTTCTAAAAAATTTAGTGGATCGAAATTGGATCATTGTGTCTAATTATTTGCCCACAAAGAAAAAGAGCAGCCTGCTGCTGCAGACCTTTTATACAGTTATAGCCCAAGATAAGTTATTTTACTCTTTGGAGAAAAGCGACCTGTCGGATGGTGAATAATTGGTAATTGTTGTCCAGGTTTTTAAACGCGACGAGGTTTTCCTCAACAACATAAACCGAATCCTCATGGGAAAAAGGAACGGAGAAGTCGAACGTATTCTCACCGTTCAACTTCTCCGTGGGGGAAGCTTCAAAATAAGGACAGGATTTCGGGTTATCGTTAGAGAGGATAGCTAACAGCTTTTCGTCCTGCCCAAAAACCCAGTGCAAGATCAATCACCCCTCTTAGATTAGATTCATTATTATAAAAAATTTTCCAATACTATAAAAATCTATTTGGAAATTGTTTGACAATCCCTTCCGTAAATGCATCAGCCATTTCTAAAGCTTGCAACTCTATTTTATCGTATGTTGCTATATCTGTTGTGTAATTTTTATTGAGCCTGGCAACAGCTTCAGCTTTGGTCAAGGCAAGGTGTTCATGAAGCATTTTTTTGAACATTTCCTCAGACCAGTAAGGATTAATACTGTTGAGATATGCGGCGATTTCATCTGCATTTGCATACCATTTCTTTTCTAGATCCGCAGCCAATTTACTGTTTCCTGCTTTAGCAGCTTTAACAAGTTGTGCGGCAATCACCAGGTGTTCTCTCATCAAGCTTTCAAACTTGGATGCTTTCTCTTCCCCATAATAAGGTTTTAACAGTGCTGCCATATCTGTAGGGTTACGAAGTAGACGCTTGGTGGTAGGTTCCAGGTCTTTAAGATTCTCTGCTATGCTGATGATCGTCATCCTCGTCCAAGCTACATGTTGTTCCCAAACCATACGCATGTTGCTCTTTAAATCATCTTCTGCTTTACTAATTCCGTTTGTTTTTGCATTTGTATTTTTTATACATACAACATGCCCTGCAACAAGTTGGTTGGGGACTATCCCTGGATTGTCCCCAATAATAGCATCCACGGTTGTGCCATATCGTTGAGCCAACAGCCATAAAGTGTCACCGGATTGTATTGTATAAGAGAATGTTCCTACTGGACATAAAGACATTTTTTCCACTCCTTGGGTATTTTTTAATATAAAGTATGAATTCACCATCTAGAAAGTAACGTTTATTCAATAAGTTAATTTTTTATATTAAAAATCTATATCAAAAGAAAATTTAGATTCGCCCTTACAACCATTTCTCTTTAAAATCTACCCGGACGGTTGCATTAGCATTTGGAGCAAAAGTAATCACAGTCCCACCGGGATCGAGAGAAAAGAAGGTACTCGTTAGGTCAACGGTGTCCATGACTCGCAAAATGTTGGCTGTTACTAGAGCTTTCGCGTTGTCTATAATCAACACGTCACCAACGGAAAAGGACTTCGCGATATAGACCTGCCGGGTTCCCTTCATAACCTTAAAATAAGTCGCGGAACCGGAGAAGTTAGCAGTTAACACCGGAAAGACCTTCGCGGTTCCGTTGTTTGTAATCGTGGCAACATTATTTTCAATAAGGTAAGCCGTACTTGACACGTCAAGTGCCATGAGTTTATACCTGATGGCCACCCCGGACAGGTTGCTAGCGAAATTCATCGGTCATGTTGACAGTCTTACCAAAGCGCATAATATTGTTTTCCAGGCGGTTTAAATGATTCTCGATCACGGCATCGTTGAGGTCCTTCGTAATGAACTCAATGCCAACACCTTCCCCTTTCTCATCCAGGCCAAAGGCTCAGGTTTGTTTATCCGGATCGTAACCGTAGAAGGCTATATAAGCCAGGCGGAACTGCTCAATCTCACTGTTAACGTCTGACAGGGTTCGGTCGTAAGCATCGACCGAGTTCAGGACCTTCTCGGCATCGCCCTGCTGCTCCTCGTTGTTGGGGAATACTATTTTTGGAGCGAATGAAGTTCCTCAACGGCATTTCCGCTAAACGCTGACCGTAACGTTTGCGCAGGACATCCATCCGCTGGTTCACATTCACCACAAGGACATCTCCCAGCATGGGCACAATGTCGCCTTTGTCGCTACGTTTCAACATCAGCGATTGCCCCGCCTCAGGCAGAAGGCTCGCAATTCCCACCGGGGTGATACTCGGCAACTGGGCTAACGCCGTCCGCAGTTCAGCCTGCCCGTCCTCGGACAATTGCTTTTCCAGCGCCACCCCAAGTTCGTAACGCAGAGCGTCAACCAGGAAAAGGGCTACGCGGCGGCCACTCTCCAGGAGCTTCGGCGCAATCAGCTGGTCAAACAAATCAACATTGGCGAGTCCTCCCGCCGGAGGCCACCCGGATTTTTCAAGATGGCGTACAAAAATGTCATGAACTTTGCCGGCCAGGTGCTGATAGCGGCTGCGGGCCTGCTCAACCGGTTCTTCCAAAGTCGCCCGGGCATCAAGGCAATCGCCGGCAGCCGGTG
>DHTR01000005.1:0-2502 GCA_002408725.1 Pelotomaculum sp. UBA5255 | reverse complement strand
TTCCTGACTGTGCACGTGGTCCGGGAGCTGACGGTCATAGTCTTCACACGCCTCAACCAGCTTGAGCGCCGCCCGGATCACCGCCCACTGAGCCTGGTTTTCGCCTTTTCCGGTCCACACCGAACGCGCGCGACAGTCCAGGACAGCGCGAACGACGTCGGTATCTCCCCTGTTCAGCGCGCCCACAGCCTGCTCCAGAAAACAGCGCTCCTCAAAGGGAAAAGTGTCACGTACGCCTAGATCCTCAATTCCTTTGCAATGGGCAGGCAGGTCGAGCTCTTTTTCGACGGCTTCCGCCCGTTCGATGTAAATTGCCTGGGTCCGGCGGTCGTTGCGAAGGCGTTCGCAAAGGTCTTCAACCAGAGGTTTGGTTAACCTAGTTCCTTCAGCGTCTGCAAAGCGGCTTCGCGGCTTTCAATACTACTTTCGCTGGCATCGTTGACCGGGATTTCATCGGTTGCCAGCTTAAGACATAACTCATGGTAGCGGCGCTCCGGGTCGTAAACCACCAAAACCCCGTTTTGTTTCATGCGTTCTGTTAACCTGTCTTGGATAAAAGCCTTTATGGTATGCATGGCTTGTCCTCATTTACTATAACCTTCTGGCTAGTTCTTTATAAATGTTTTCCCTGGTTCCCACCAGGGCAATAATTATTAATCTACCTTCCTCGTCTATATAGTAGATAACACGATATTCCACACCTCTAAATTTGCTATGTTGAGAGCGGAGTTCTTTAAACGAACCAGATAGCTTCTCATTTTTATATGGATCTTCTGCGATCTCGTAAATCTGACCGTATATGAAATCTCTGAGAGTAGTTTCCATTTTTTTTAGATCTTTAACGGCACCTTTGGATAACCGGATTTCATAATTTTTCTTCATTCTCAATACTCCTGATGGCATCTTCCAAAGGAACAGTTTCCTCTTTAAGCCTTTCTTCCAATAATCTATCAAAGGCTTTATTAAAAGCAGCCTTTCGTTCAAGAAGTTTGGCTTTAAGTTCTTCCCCGCTATAACCTAAATCTATTAAGTCCTTCGTAATTAAATCTTCCATCTCATCAAGAATGGTAATTTCCTTTACCTTCAACTCTTCACCATCAATATAAAACTTTAGCCTGGTACCTTCTTTCCAATTGAATTTTTCACGAATTTCTTTTGGGACTGTGACTTGGCCTTTTGATGTTAAAGTTGTGTATTCCAAAACAGTTCCCCCCTCTATAGCGGTAATACCGTAATACTGTAATAATATTTTATCGCAAAAGAATATAAAATAAAATCATTTCTTCCTGCGGCGGCGGGACTTCTGGCGAAGCCTACCGGCGACCTCGCCCACCTCTTTCAGTTTCGGCTCGACGAAGTCATTGACGCAGGCGTAGAGCATCTGATCGGTTAGGCGGTGGTAGTAGAGCCAAAGGGTGTAAAAACCCGATGCCGTGGAAAGTGGCCAGTAAATTGGGGCCTGGCGGCGGCTTTTGGAATAATCGCGTTCGATGCTATGTGCCTGTTCCGGCGTGAAGCCAAAGGCCTTGGCGACATACTGCTCGCTCTGCTCGTCCCAAAGGCAGGTTTTATCGAAAGACAACTGGTCGTAGCTGCCACAGAGAATTTTAATCTTTGCCGGCACCAGGAATTCCTGGAACGGTTCATGGTTTCGGTATGCCTCCCGGCGGCGCACCACCGCCGCCGGGCTCGCTTCTTTGCAGTAAACTCCCGCAGCATCTCCTTATCACCGGGCATGGGTTCCGCACAGACCACATTGGATTTGTTTATCCGTGGCCCGCTCCTGGGATTTGACACCCTGTGTTTGCCAGCTCCGCTGCGCCCGCATGAAAGCGGTCCGGAAGAAAAGGTAACTGTTATGATAATGCCTGTGCAGAGACCTTCTTCAGCACTATAAAGTGTGAGCTGCTTTACCATAAACGCTACATGACAAGGGATGAGGCCCAACAGGACAACTTTTGGTACATAGAAGTGTTTTA
Organism: Pelotomaculum sp. UBA5255; assembly: GCA_002408725.1. Taxonomy (GTDB): domain Bacteria; phylum Bacillota; class Desulfotomaculia; order Desulfotomaculales; family Pelotomaculaceae; genus DTU098. The sequence goes on along the minus strand of DHTR01000005.1, from coordinate 523 downwards.
CAACCGTAAAAGAAGGCATCAAGCCCTGGGACACCTTTCACCAGCCGCATTTAAACAAAGCTACTTAGGGCAAAAGGCGGCATAATAAAATTGGAAATAATGAAATTTTAGCAAAACTTCGATTCAGGGAGAAGAACCTAACTCTGGACTTTCTGTTTTATCGGGAAAACCCTAAACAGCAAGGTCTCCGAGATCGGAGACCTTTTTATTTTTGCTCTATATGTATTTATTTTTATAATCTTTTAAAACTAATAAACTTTGTCTATGACAAGAGCCTTTACACTGGTCAGGTTCAATTCCTTGTATTTCACACTTAATTTCTATCACCTTCGTGAAATCACCATAATCTCTAACCTTGTAAAGAACGGTTACTGTCTTTCCAATATGATCGCAATCCATTTGCACGCTTTCGCTGTATATTTTCACCAAAACACCTCCCCCTCGTTTCCCAACACTTCGACAAAGAGGAGGCTTGTCCTTTTCGACATCACAGACCTAATAAATGTTGCCGGTCCTAAGAAAA
>DHTR01000043.1:4459-12757 GCA_002408725.1 Pelotomaculum sp. UBA5255 | reverse complement strand
CCTTTAATTTGCCGGCAATCACTAATTAATGGTGTCGATCCTTATTCCTAATTATGGAAGTATAAGTTGATGACATTGGGGTCAGACCCTGTTCGGGAGGGAGAACCCGGAAAGGGGGCTTCCTCCCGTCGAACATTTTCCAGGGCTGAATATAATCACGCGATTTATGATAAGTTCGTTGTGGGCTGGACCAACCTGGGTGGCTTCTTCAAGGTATGCGCGGAAGAACAGCAGTATCTTTTCATCCAGGCCGATGCCGTAGCGTTTCGGGCCAACCGGCACTTCCAGGCAATGGGGATCACCGTAGCTGTTTCTGGCTATCTTCCAGGCATACAGGTAGCGTGCTTGAGGGTGACCGGGGATATAATTATCGGCGCTGTCCTGATAGGTCCTGCTATCAACGCTGGCAACCCCATTCAAGTATGGCAGACCGTAGACAACACTGTTGGCATATATTGCCTTGCCGGCAGCTTCATGGTTAACGCCATAGATGATGACAAAGTCTTCGGGACTGTCAGGGAGGGTGAAACCAGCATTCCTGCGGCTGTCATCCGGTCTTGTCCAGGCATCAACCTCTATGGTAGAGAAGTAGGCAGCATCACGGTTATCACCGATAGTATTAATCCCGCTCTGGATAGCATTAAACCCTTCAGGCAGGGCAACATAAGCAGGTATTTCGGTTGCCTTGAGGTTTTTGTACCGGGCAAGAATGGCCTGGCGCAGTTCCTCGACAGCAGGTAGCAGGTCTAACTCCGTTTCCCCCGTTCCGCGCACCCTCAGTGCCGGAGCGGGGAATGGATCGGGCGCCACAATCTTTTCAGGTGTCAGACGGAGGACTACCGAGCCAGGGTTTGCTATATATTCATCCAGTTCGGTCTTGTCCCCGGGGACCGCTATACGGCTGACAAAACCAAACAGGTCTACATTGCCTTCGAGTCCCATATTCACTGTTGCTGAGGGAATCACGTCCGTATTGATCATATCGAGTGGATAGCCAGCGGACTGTGCCGCTGCCCGCACCAGCTTATCTGTCCTCTTATCAGCGGTTGATATGATAATCACAGGCTGGTTGAACGGATTGCCTTCGGTGTTATGGGTGTTGATAGTCAGGTTGTTTATCGTATCGCCAATGCTGTTGAAGAACCCCTTATACTGGTTAAGGACGGGATCATATCTCATTGTTAAATAACTCTGATAGCTGAAGAAAGCTGATTCCGGCGGTGTAAAACCGATCTGGACGATGGCTTCGTCGCTCCGCAAGGGGTAGGCAAATGCCAGACCGCTGGCCGAATCAACCTTCATACTGGGTGTCTTCTGACCCGGCGCTGGAGGCAATTTGTAAGCAAGGTAGGGAGCCTCCACGTTTGCCCCCATACAGTTAGCGATAACGCCAGCACTGCAAAGTGCAATGGCATCCTGGTAACCGTAGGCCCCTTCCTGCACCTTAAATCCTGCCTCTTCTAAAGCAGTTTTGAACAAATCGATATCTCCGCCTCGAAGGTTCGCACTTTGTTCCGGTGTGCAGGCTATCATTAATGCCATAATTGATATTAGTAATATAGTAGCAAATACGAGAGCGTACCAGGTCTTTCTCATGATATCCCCCCTAAATTACTTATTTTGGTATTTGTGCCATTATACACTTCTTCTTTAAGTATCACAACAGGAGAATTAATGCTGCTCGACGCTAGGAAGAACCCCGCTCCTTTACTGAATTACCTCATACACGTAGCTAATTGGCGCCGGCTTGGTGTCGCCGAAGGAAAAGGCGCTCCTAACCATGATTTCGGCTTCTGCGTGTTCCTCGATGTTGGTATGCAATAAGCAGATTGTGTCGCCGGTGATTACCTTATCCCCTATTTTTTTAACTATCGTCAGGCCGGCTGAGTGGTCTATTATGTCATCCTTCTGCTTTCGTCCTGCCCCGAGGAGCATCGCTGAAACCCCTATTGATTCAGCGTTGATAGCTGTTACGTATCCGGTTTCAGAGGATTTAACCTCGACATGATATTTGGCCTGCGGAAGCCGATCGGGATGGTCAATAATGTCCGGATTGCCGCCTTGATTTTTTACGAGCTGTTTTAGTTTTTCAATGGCTTTACCGGATTCAATCAAGCTTTTTAATTCGATGAAGGCGGCATTAAAGTCTGAATAAGCTCCACCCAGCACGCTCATGTAAGGGGCTATTACCAGGGATACAACCGTTAAATCCTCTGCGCCCCTGCCCTTCAACACTTCTATTGCTTCTCTAACCTCATTTGCGTTGCCGACCTCATGACCCAAAGGTTGGTTCATATCTGTAACAACAGCCAGGGTCTTTCTGTTAAGCGATTTGCCTATCTCAACCATTGTCTGAGCCAGTTCCCTGGCTTCGGCCAATGATTTCATAAAAGCTCCGGACCCAACCTTAACGTCCAATACAATGGCGTCAGCCCCGGGAGCAATTTTTTAGTTCCTTGTGCCTTTTTGCCATCAATTGCGTCAGTCTGTTGAACACTACCGGAACTCGGTGCTATAAAAAGAAATCAGCCATGACCGCTTTGCGCGGCCGCGACTGCCCTATAAATTATCAGAATTGTTTCCCATTGTGTGGGGGTCAGACCCAATGTCATAAAGCTATAATACCAACTAACAATAGCCAAATGCTCTCGATAAAAAATAAAATTAATCCTCTAAAGAATATAGAATTTTTTCCGTTGAACAAAGTAGCTGAAATGTCTAGCCGGAAAAAGGCATTCCCGGGCCTTGCAACTTAAGTTTTTGCAGGCCCCTCTGGTCCTTTTTATAAAAAAATACTAGGAAGTAATTACAAACTTTTTTTGTAATTTACCGGATGTTTGTGTGCTCTTAGACCCTTTCTTCGGTCTTTGCTTCTCCCCGGTCGAATAGGTACCATATTTTTCGAGATTTCTTTCATTATTTTTTGAAACATTGTAATGCGTTTTTCAGGATCATCCTCTAGTAACATTAGTACCAGCGAATCCTTTAATTTGCCAATGAGCACATTGGTATTAACTTTGTATTCATACTTCAAGTCCTTACCTTGGTTATTTTGTTTAATTTCCTTTCCCACTTCCCGATCGCGGTTATAGGGATGGCCTCCTCGATGAGATTTCTTCACCGGGTGCCGAGGGCTTCTCCAGTTTCCACAGCATCTTTCACTCCATGTCGCCGCTGATACCCCGCCGGTGAATACTGCCGTGTCAGACTCCTTTCGGTCAGTACTTGTTGCTTTCGCACGTTATCGACCGTCTCAGCCACCGGATTTGCGTGTAACGAGGCTACATCTGCGTTCACTGTACGTTACAACCTGGAGTTTTGCCCGCGCTCCTAATGAGCACGATGTCAGAGGGCTCCACCATCTCGCTTTCGCTCCCTGGTGCCTCTCAGGCTACGGGAGGAGAGTCTTTTCTCCCGGTCGGACTTTCACCGACTAGATGTTGTGTCCTTAGCTGAACACGCCAATCTGCCAGCGTTTGACGTAAACAGCCGCAATGGGCACATACCGCCATCGTCTCATGGGTTTGCCTTTCCTGTTTGTGGTGTCATAGGAAAGTTTGATATAGATATCAGGAATAATGATGACCCCGCCTTTACCGAGGGTAGAAAGTTTTGTATAAACGGTACGGAGTAGCACCTTTGGGTTGACCTTCTTGTATTGCTCTTTTCTGGATACCGTATCAAGGTATTTGCAATATAAAACGCTGCGTTTGACGAGGCGGGAACTGGAAACGGGGCAGATGAGCCGCTTGAGGGGGACACTCGCCTGAAAGGGGAGAAACTGCTTGGCCTCACAAGGTCTAGAACTGATACCGCGCCTGTCCCCGAACCTACCTTATGGGGAGGGGCTGGAAACGGGGTCAATCCATCGCGCCAGTAACTGTTTTTCTGTACTTAAAAGGAGTAAGTATGCTGCATCTAAGCCATTGGTAAATGATAGTTTTAGAATTTTTTTCTGCGATGAGGAAATTTACCCGCTAAGTATTGACACACTCGCTGGAAAAAGTGACATTTCGATGAGGCCAGGGTTATGGTATCATACAACTAGAAGCTATAAAATTCATAAAATGCATTTTTATCTTGACGGGGGAGGGGGCGTCCTTGGGCCAAGGTATTCTTTTTGATTTTGATGATACCCTGGTTGAGACCACGGTTCACTTCAACCGTTCCAAACGCAGGTTTGCAGAAAGAATGACGGTCCTGGGCTTTCCGGGAGAAGAAGCCCTGGAAATTTTGAATGAATTTGATATCCAAAACGTCCGCCTCTGCGGAGGTTTTTTAAAGGAAGGAAAAACGATGACAATGGAGTTTTCTAGTGCCGTACTAACTATTGATATTAAGACGAGGAGTGATAAATATGAGTGGAAAAAAAATTGGTAAGCTGAAGGTGATTGGCCTGTAAAAGCAGCCCGTTTTAATCAACCCCCATTCAAAGGGTCAGAAAATTATATTTCCAGATGGTTTCCTAATGCCGCAGGCGGTGCCGGTAGAGTAGAAAAATATCAAGCGATGTAGGTTCGATTTCAATCGAAAACGGCGCGTTAGCGCCGAATTGCGCGGTCTAAGTTGCATTTGTGTAAATGAACTTGCACCTGCGTCTAGCGGGATGCAAGCAATGGTTTTTTATTTTAAGTAGAAAGAAGCAAAGGATATTATGAAAAATATTTTACGTATCAAAGAGCCCGTCAACGCGCTTACACACTTTGCGGTCTTTGTTATATCAATTGCAGGGCTTATCTTTCTAATAACTAAATCAAAATATAGCATTTCTAAACTTACGACAATGACTATATACGGGGTTAGTATTGTCTTGATGTACGGCGCAAGCTCACTGTACCATTGGATAAAGACAACTCCACGCAAATTAATGATTTTAAAAAAACTTGATCACATAGCAATATACTTGCTAATTTCAGGCACATATACACCCGTTTTTTACTACGGGCTCCCAGGTATATGGAAGTGGTCAATGCTAGCTGCAGTATGGACTCTATCCATAATCGGTATTTTAATGAAGGTATGGTTTATTAATCTTCCGCGGTATGTCTCAACGGCGTTTTATATTACGCTGGGATGGATTGCACTGGTACCTTTCCTGCAACTGTTTAAATGCTTGCCTCTTGGAGCCGTTATTCTAATGATCCTGGGTGGTGTTATCTATACTGTGGGTGGTATTGTTTACGCCACAAAATGTCTTGATTTTTTTCCAAACCGTTTTGGATTTCATGAAATATTTCACTTGTTTGTTATAGCTGGCAGTATCATTCATTTTACAATGGTTGTAAACTATCTCCTCCCATTATGAATAATCATTATGACGCGATAAAAATGCTGGCGGACAAGGGATCAGGCCTGCCACCTATGGGTTTGGGCAGGCCCCGCTGGGCAGGAAAAAGGTGGACAAAAATCCGGCCTTACCATAAAATAAGAGAAGAATAAGGGGGGAGGTATGGACTTATGGCATTGCAGTACAGCGGTAGGATAGTCAAATGTGACCAGAAGGTCGATATCACTGCCACCTTTGGTTCGGACCTGGTACTGGGGGGTTCCACAGCCATTCCAAATATTCTTTTGAAAGTTTACTGCCTTGTGGGTATTTCCGACTTTCAAATGATGGTTTTAATTCATTTGATTCGTTTCAACGTGGAGGAAAGGGAGTTTTACCCTTCCCCTGAGATGCTTGCCGAAAGCATGGAATCGGAACCTGCCAGGATTAAACGGGAACTGGAGGATCTGCTGGATAAAGAGATTGTCGCTGTTAGCCAGTTTTACGACAGTAGCCGTCATCTTATTTTTGAAGGATATGACTTTGAACCACTTTTTTCGAAGGTTTCGGATGTCTGGGCTGGAATTCGGGCCAGGGAAATTGAGGAGTCCAAAAAACTGCTCAATTCGCACGACCTTGCCCTGGACAGGCTCGACAGCCGGATGACCGGGCTGATTAACAGCTTTGAGCAAGAATTCGGCAGGCCGCTTTCTCCCATTGAAGTGGAGCAAATTGAGCAATGGGCCGTTGAGATGGATTTGCCCCTGGTTGTGGAAGCATTGAAAAGGGCAGTACTCGGGGGCAAGCATAACTTTAAGTACATCAACAGTATCCTGGTTGAGTGGAAAAAGAACAATATCCGGACCCTGGAATCTGTTGAGCAGTACGACAGGGACTTTCAGAAACGCCGGGCGGGGCTCAAAAAACGGACTTCTGAACCGGGTCCAGCCTCTGCACCGGATGCCGGCAAGATTGATTCTAAAAAAAAGGCGTTTATCCGGACGCTCTACATCTAGATGCGTTTAGAAAGACGGGGGAGAGGAAGGGAATATAGCGTGACCTGCCGTCTTTGCGGGGACCGCGGCTTTATCCTGAGGGATGAGGTAGCGGTATCCTGTAAGTGTTTAAAAGAAAAAGCGCTGGCGAAGCTCTTGAAGGACTCCCGGCTACCACAAAGCTTTTTAAAGTGCTCTCTGGAAAACTTCAGCTTTAAGTATTACGCCAGGAACTGCACCGACATGGAAACCGGAATTGGAATTTCGTATTATGAAATCGCCCAGATTGCTTTTAAGGCTGCAGGTGGGTTTATTTCCAATTTTTTAAAGGATCCCCATACGGACGGTTTGCTGTTTACCGGACAGGTGGGTAGCGGGAAAACCTATCTAGCCTGCTGTATCGCCAACGCATTATTAAAGAAGGGTCAGGGTGTTTTGTTTGCGGTCGTTCCCGATCTGCTGGACGAGATCCGCTCCACTTTTGATCCGGGAAGGGCCTCCGATGATCCAACCGAGTTCGACCTTGTGGACAGGGCCAGGCAGGCGCCTCTCCTGGTGCTGGACGATCTAGGCGCACACAACTATACGGATTGGACACGGAACAAAGTCTATTCCATCATCAACTACCGCTTGAACCACCGCCTGCCTGTGATTGCCACCACCAACATTAACCCCGAAAACCTGGAAGGGTACCTGGGGGAAAGAACGACCTCCCGCCTGCTGGAAATGTGCAGGCCCTACCGGCTTTTGGTCGACATGGATATCCGGGCGGTGCAGCGTAAGGAAAGGGATTCAAGGCTTATCCGCTAAAATGGAATCAAGAGCGGCGGCCATCGCACGTTCGATGCAAGGTCTTTCTAACTAAGATAAATACTCGCTTGAGGGATAAGCGGGTATTTTTTTTGTTTAATTTGTTAATAATCCTATATGGTGGTTAAAAATGAATGTATATTAAAAGTTTTGTGGGTTAAAATACCTTTTGGAGTCGGGAAAGGAGGAAAAATGAGTAAATTCGTTCCAAGGCTTGCTTTTATCCTGGCTACGATCGTCATGACGGCGTTCCTGGCCGGAGGCGCCATTATGGCGTCCGAAAGCGAGTGCGTCCAGGAATCAGCTACTCAGCTTGAGGTCTGCTCCGGTTCCACAGCGGTAAGCTATAAAGTACGGGAAGGGGATACGCTATACGAGATTGCGCAGGAGCACCGGGTTTCGCTACGTGAGCTGATGAAGGCCAACAATTTGGGCGGTAGCCTGATCAGGCCTGGAGATGTACTGGCGCTACCGAAACTGACTGAGGCAGAAGTAAACCTGTCCAGGGGGAAGATATCCCGGGAAGAGCTGGTGCTTCTAGCCAGGATTATTCACGCGGAAGCCCGGGGTGAAAGCTTTGAGGGGAAGGTAGCGGTGGGCGCCGTGATCCTGAACAGGATTAACAGCCCGCACTTTCCCAAAACCATTCCGGATGTCATTCTCCAGAAAAACAACCGGGTCTACCAGTTTTCGCCGGTGGGCGACGGTTCCTTTAACCTGGAGCCTGACGAGCCGTCCCTGGAGGCAGCCAAACAGGCGCTTTCCGGGAAAGATCCTACGGGAGGAGCCCTGTTTTTTTACAATCCAGACATCAGCGCGGATCAGTGGATCCGAACCCTGCCGGTGGTGACCCGGATTGGTAATCACGTATTTGCGACTTGCTTATAAAGAAAAGAGGCGGCCGTCAACCGGTCGCCTCTGTCTTTTCCTGAATAAAACTCAATCGCTTGACGTGCACGTTGACTTCTTTAACCTGTAGTCCGGTCATGTCCTCCAAGGCCTGCTTGATTCCGTGCTGGACTTCTGCGGCCACCTCGTGCAGGCGGCCGCCAAAAGCAAAGGTGGGTGCGATGTCGACAACAACGGAGCTTTCCTGCTCCTTGACAACAATTTTCCCGGAGTTGCTGACGCCCCGTACCGATGCGGCGGCATGGCCGGCGATTGCGCAAAGGGCGCTGTTGGCGATGGTCAATTTGCCGTGGTAGGTAAAAGTCGGCCGTACCATCG
>DHTR01000043.1:3414-4259 GCA_002408725.1 Pelotomaculum sp. UBA5255 | reverse complement strand
CCATCGACTGTTCGAGCCAGTCTTTTTTTCCGGGGACACCCTTTCTGCGTAGAAAGACCTGCAGGGGGTCGACCAGTGAATCCGGGAAGCTCTTCTTGACCTCCAGGGTGGGGGCGGGTATAACGTGCTTGCTGTGGCAGGTTCTGAGAAACTTTGCTTTGCGAATTTCTTTTTCACTGGCAACTTCCTCAATACGAATAAACCGTGATGGGGCAGGTAGCCCCAGGCGCGTGGCAATTCTTTCGGCCATGGCCTCGGATGTGCCGAGGATTAAAACCTTATCTAGATCAAGGCTCGAGAGAGATGATTTTAAATCCAAAGCCTGCTGATCATCCATAAGAAGGGCAGACTTAATGGCGCCTATCCGGGTTGGCTGGCGCTTCGCTGATACTCCGGCAAGAATGCGGTTTCCCTGGATCAGGAGGCCGTCGTCGATGATTGCCTGGGCCTCCAATTGATGGGCAATAATGGTTGCGCGGTGGCTTTTCCCGGTGCCGCTGGGGCCAACAAGGGCGTATACTTCCAACAAAGACACCTACTTTATTTTAGGATCATTACCTTTTTTATCATTAGCTTATTCATCTGCTGTGAAATAGTCAAGAAAAAACACGCGATCATGCACGCAAGGTGCCCTTTTAAAATAAACATAGACACTCCGTAACCCGGGGATAATAGGAGTTGACGATGAAAACAGGAGTCTATAAAAAAAGGTTTGAAGCATGAGCAGTAAAAAACCAGTCCCCCGAAAAATACTGTTATTATTGATTAGCCTGATCCTGGCTTTTTCCGCTTCAGGTTGCTCGGCGCGCGCCCTGGTCAATCCCGAAGTTCCGGTGCCATCCAGG
>DHTR01000043.1:2994-3224 GCA_002408725.1 Pelotomaculum sp. UBA5255 | reverse complement strand
ATTTTGGCTGCCTCCGGTGAAACCATCACGGTCATCAGCGACGAAAATAGGGTACCGGTCTCCCTGGATCAGGTTTCCAGCTACATGCGGGAGGCCATTGTAGCCATTGAAGACGCCCGCTTTTACCGGCACCATGGGATCGACCTGATAAGTTTGGCCCGGGCACTGATCAGAGACATTCAGGCCGGCGGGATCGTGGAAGGCGGGAGTACCATTACCCAGCAACTGGC
>DHTR01000043.1:0-2848 GCA_002408725.1 Pelotomaculum sp. UBA5255 | reverse complement strand
AGTACCATTACCCAGCAACTGGCCAAAAACCTGTACCTTGACCCCGGTCGGAACATCGGCCGCAAGCTCGAAGAACTTGTCCTGACCGTCCAGTTAGAAAGAATGTATACCAAGAATGAAATCCTGGAGATGTACTTAAACCAGATTTATTTTGGCCAGGGCGCCTATGGCATTGAGGCTGCAGCCAGGACTTATTTTAATAAGCCGGCCAGAGACCTGGGCCTCGCCGAAAGCGCGATGCTGGCCGGAGTCCCGAGGGGTCCCAGCATTTATAACCCCTCACGCAATTACGAGGCGGCCAAAGCCCGCCAGGTCACTGTGCTGGACCGGATGGTGGAGCTCGGCATGGTCAGCGGGGAGCAGGCTGCGCGGGCCAGGGGCGAGTACCTTCAGCCCTCCCAAACGCCGGCTACCGTCAGGAAAGCTCCTTATTTTGCCGATGAGATAGAAAAACATTTTGAACAGAACTATCCAAACGGGCTGGAAACATTATATTCAGGTGGTCTGTCCATTTATACCACCCTGGACCTGAAAATACAAGAAGCCGCAGAGAAAGCCATAGCCAAGGGACTTTCTGGCATGGATCCGGGTCTTGAGGGAGCGCTAATTGCAATTGATCCCAAAACCGGTCAGATTAAGGCCATGGTAGGCGGCCGGGATTATAACAAATCCCAACTCAATCGCGCTCTGGCCAAGAGCCAACCGGGGTCGACTTTCAAGCCCTTCCTATACGCTGCTGCCATTGACCGGGGATATACGGCCGGTACGACCATTACCTGTGAGCCCGTCCGTTATTCCCAGGCCGGCGGGACCGATTACGTGCCGAAGGATTACAAGGGTGATTACCACTACCGCCCCTTCACCCTGAAGGAGGCTCTGTTCACTTCTGATAATGTCGTGGCCGTCCGGTTGAATGAACAGTTGGGGCCTTCTGTCATGGCTACTTATGCCGGGAGGATGGGGATCGAGTCTACGCTCCGGCCTTATCTTTCCCTGCCGCTGGGGACATCCGAAGTTACACCGCTCGAACTAACAAGGGCTTTTGGGCCTCTGGCTAACAGGGGAATCAAATCGGATCCTTACTCTATTCAGAAAATCACCAACGGGGCCGGACAGGTTCTGGAAGAGCGCCGGCCCGGGCTTGAGCAGACCCTGGACGAAAAAACCGCTTACATCGTTACCGATATGCTGATGGGTGTGCTGAAACCCGGAGGTACCGCGGCCAATATAGGGGGGACCTTGGGCAGGCCGGCAGCGGGAAAAACGGGGACCACCGAAAATTTCCGGGAAGCCTGGTTTGTGGGTTACACCCCGGACCTCGTGGCAGCTGTTTATATCGGTTATGACGACAAGAGCAGGGCGGTTGGCCTTACCGGGTCACAGGTGGCCGCACCAATCTGGGCCAGTTTTATTAATGCGGCTCTGGAAGGTTTACCCCCTTCGGAATTTCCAGTGCCGGCCGGTGTGACGAAGGTCAGGATCTGTGCCGATGATGGCCTCCTGGCCGGGGAATTCAATACCCGCGTGATCGAGGCGGTCTTTGTGCAGGGTACTGAACCCACCTCCGTGTGTTACGGTGCCGGGCCGGGAGGTTTTACTACCTACAAACAGTCTCCCGGCGTACAAGGAGGCGAAATGAGATTATTCGATCTTGAAAGGGTGCTGCCAGGCTGGGTAGAACACAGACGGGATGGTCTTGAAAAGGAAAGGTCCTCTCCGGGAAGAGGACACTGAGTGGCAAAAAACGCTTTACTTATTCCACTTTACAACAGCTTTTTACGACGGAAGAAAACGTACGTGACGATAGCCAGGGGGAACATCATGCCCATAAAGAGAGCCCAGGCAATGGACTCGGAAAGGGGCCTGCCACGCTTTCGTGTGTCCAGAAAGACCCAGATGGCTGACCCCACGAATAAGGCCAGCAACATTATATTGGCTACCATAGAAAACGTAATTGGGCCGCTCATAAATACTTAAGTCAACTCCTTTTTTCTGTAAATAACCGGTTTAAACGTTTTATTCCCTGTATTTAATGACCCTTGCGGGAGCTCCACAGGCTACGGCATTGGGCGGGATGTCACGGGTTACCACACTGTTGGCGCCGATGACCGAGCCCTCCCCAATGTGCGTTCCCTTAAGAATTGCGCAACCGCGACCCACCCAGACATCACTGCCGATCTGGATCGGAGCCGTATCTAAGTTCTGATCCCTTATTGGGAGCCCGTTTTTGGCAAAGCCGTGATTGGCATCTATCACACTCACCAACTCCGCCAGCATTGTATTGTCCCCGATTTCAATGCCGCTATCACTGGCCAGGATGCAGTTTCTGCCCAGGTAGACGCGGTTTCCAATGGTAATGCTGCCCATTTCGGTTACCAGGAAAGAAACCCCTGTCGAAATGTGGCACCGTTCACCAATCCGGACATTGTTGGAGATAGGAACATCCACAAATCCTTCAAAAACCGTGTCTTGCCCTACGGAAGTCAGCAAACACCCGGCCACAAAAGTATAAAAGCTTGACAAGAAGGACCGGATTAGCTTGTATATACATGCTACCACTATTCCAACACCTCTAAATAAAAAGAAACATCATAATATTCGACACGAGAATATTCGACACGAGGCCGATTTATACCTTCACGAAAATACATCTTCAAGTGTTAAATGCACAGATAATGAAAGATTCATACTCACGAAAGAAGCGGGGAGTTTTGGAAAAACATAAATGTATCTGATTGCTCCTTGACTTTTCAGATAGAGTATGGGAAAATGTATTTTGTCAATCAACAAGAATAACATCGTTTTCGATCGGGATGTAGCTCAGTTTGGTAGAGCGCACGGTTCGGGA
>DHTR01000001.1:36779-38583 GCA_002408725.1 Pelotomaculum sp. UBA5255 | reverse complement strand
TTGTGAAAATTAAATGCTCCGGCCCTCTGATTTGTACACCCGGTCGGCAAGCACCTACCGAGCAGCACAATATTAAATTTAGCACAGGGTCTTATCTCTGTCAAGCCATGTTTAAGCACTTTATAACATTTTTTTAACACAAATGTTATAAACTCTATTTATTCTTCGGCATCCACTTTCGCCACGGCTACGACAGAATCTCCCGGGTCAAGCCGCATCAGGGTCACACCCTGTGTGGACCGACCGATAATTGATATATCTTCCGCTTTAAACCGGATAATTATACCCTCAGCACTGATAATCATGATTTCTTCTTCATTTCCGACAACTTCAACGGCGACCACCGGACCGTTTCTCTCCGAGGTTCTGATGTTGATAATGCCTTTGCCACCCCTGGCCTGTAAGCGGTACTCGGAAAGTTGGGTGCGCTTGCCGAAGCCGTTAGCCGTAACGGCAAGTAAATAGGCATCCGGGTGGTCCGTTTCCATGCCGATGACTTCGTCTCTTCCGGTCAACCTAATCCCTATTACACCCCGTGCAACCCGCCCCATTGGGCGCACCTCATCTTCCATAAAGCGAATGGCCTTACCGCCCCTGGTTGCTAAAATAATCGCTTCTTCCCCGCTGGTCAATTTGACATCGACCAACTGATCCCCCTCTTTCAGGGCAATGGCAATAAGGCCGTCCCTGCGGGAGGTGTCGTAATCGTTTAGAGATGTTTTTTTAACCATCCCACTGCGAGTGGCCATGAAAAGATACTGGCCTGTATCAAATTCGCGAACCGGAATCACAGTCGTTATTTTTTCTTCGTTTCCAATGAAGAGCAGGTTTACGGCGGCTGTGCCCTTGGCCTGGCGTCCCGCTTCGGGGATCTCGTGCACCTTGAGTCGGTAAACCTTGCCTTGGTTGGTAAAGAAAAGGAAGAAGTGATGTGTTGTGGTAATAAAAAGATGACGGACAAAGTCCTCTGTCTTGGTGCCCATGGCCGTCACACCGCGCCCGCCCCGGCGCTGACTGCGATAGGTATCCAGGGAGATTCTCTTGATGTAGCCCTGGTTGGTAATAGTAATAACCATATCTTCTTCCGGAATTAAGTCTTCTGTTTCAAAACTCACATCTTCATTCATAATCACCGTGCGCCGCGCATCGGCATACTTTTTCCTTAAAGCGGTAAGCTCGTCTTTAATAATGCCAAGGACTTTCCGCTCATCATCAAGCACCGAACGCAGGTAAGTGATTCTTTCCACAAGATTCTTATACTCTTGCTCCAATTTTTCCTGTTCTAACCCGGTCAACTGTCTCAGGCGCATTTCAACGATGGCCTCAGCCTGTTTTTCGGAAAGGGTGAACTTTTCCATCAGGGCCTTTTTGGCGATATCCGTGGTCCGGGAAGCCCGGATTGTTTTGATCACTTCATCCATGTAGGCCAGGGCAATACGCAAACCTTCCACGATGTGAGCCCTGGCTTCCGCCTTGTTCAGCTCAAACCGGGTGCGCCTAACAATTACATCCTTTTGATGTTCCAGGTAGTAAAACAGGACCTGTTTTAAATTTAAGACCCGGGGTTCACCATCAACCAATGCCAACATATTGACCCCGAATGTATCCTGCATCGGGGTGTGTTTGTACAGCTGGTTTAAAACAACCTGGGGGTTGGCATCTCTTTTTAATTCAATGTAAATGCTCATTCCGCTCCGGTCCGACTCGTCCCGGAGGTCGCTGATCCCTTCCAGTTTTTTTTCTTTCACCAACTCCGCAATCTTTTCTATAAGCCTGGCCTTGTTTACCTGGTAGGGAATCTCTG
>DHTR01000001.1:36341-36588 GCA_002408725.1 Pelotomaculum sp. UBA5255 | reverse complement strand
CTGTGACAACAATACTGTGTTTGCCGCCGGCAATCGGTTCAATGGTAGCCTGGGCGCGCATTTTGATGCTGCCCCGTCCTGTACGGTACGCGCTCCAGATGCCTTCCCTGCCCATGATCAGGCCTGCAGTCGGAAAGTCCGGGCCTGTAATGACGCTCATCAATTCCCTAATATCCGCATCAGGATTATTTATTAACATAATAACCCCATCAATAACCTCTCCAAGATTGTGGGGAGGGATGTTGGT
>DHTR01000001.1:32936-36158 GCA_002408725.1 Pelotomaculum sp. UBA5255 | reverse complement strand
AGATTGTGGGGAGGGATGTTGGTGGCCATTCCAACGGCAATACCGGCCGATCCGTTGATTAGCAGGTTGGGGATCCGGGCAGGCAAAACAGTTGGTTCTTCGTTTTTTTCATCGTAATTGGGGATAAAGTCAACGGTATCCTTTTCTATATCGGACATCATTTCCGTCGCTATCCTGGCCATCCGGGCCTCAGTGTAGCGCATCGCTGCAGCGGAGTCCCCGTCCACGGAGCCGAAGTTTCCATGACCGTCTACCAGGGGATACCGACTGGCAAAGTCCTGGGCCAGGCGGACCAGGGCGTCGTAAACGGCCACATCCCCGTGCGGGTGGTATTTCGCAAGTACTTCACCGACAATGTAAGCGCACTTGCGATGGGATTTGTCCGGCGTCAGTCCGAGACTGTGCATGGCGTAAAGGATGCGCCTGTGCACCGGTTTTAGTCCATCCCTAACGTCCGGGAGCGCCCGCCCCACAATTACGCTCATGGCATAGTCCAGGTAGGAATTTTTCATTTCATCGTTAATATTTACCGGAATAACTGTACCCGTTAAGGAGGGCAAAACGGTCACCTCTACCATTTTTTTTCTTCGAGGGAATTATACCAGAATACGTTGTCAAATGCAATTTAAGCCAATCAGGGCTGGTTAAAAAGAGCGGGCTACTTAAGCCCGCTCCCAAACCTAAAACCTCTTACTTTCTTACTGATCACCTGGCAGCCAGGCCCGCTGAGAAGGTTTAAACTCCCTGGGCATGATCTTTAACCCCAGAATAATAATGCCTTATCACTGCCTAAATGATTTTTTATTAAGCCCCCTTCCTTTTTTATAAAAAGACCGGGGGTTTATTCAAGCAAACTTACCACCTCATTTCTTTTCCAGATCTACTCTTCTCTGTTTTTGAAATAGGTTAAAAGGGATGTTTTTTGTGCCTTTAAGGACTCCTGACCCGTTGGGATAAAGAATTCATCAAAATTGAAAGAGAGATCACAGCAGTCCATTTTAACTGGCCGGCCAATGTGTTCACTTTAAAAACAAACCGTTCCCGCAGGAATGTTTTCATTCCGTCCAGGGCAACAGGCACTGCATCTACCAAATCTTGCAGGAAGTGGGCCGTGTTTTGCACGGCGGCCCCGGCAAGAAAGGCCATGGCCAGCAACATCAATGTCATTAATAAAGACTTGATCCTTTGACCTTTTGAAGGCCTGTAGTTTGTAATAATTCTCATGCCCTGCCCTCCCTATTTAATCGTTTTCATCCTAATCACTTCCCGGCGATTCCTGCATCATTTATTGCTGCGCACCGCTTTTGGCCGTGGGGATTGGCCGGTGGAGGGGTTTTTGCGACTTTAGACAAGCAAGGAGCACCACCTCACCTGTATGTTTTCATTGTTTATACCACGGCCTTCGCTAAACCGTATTAATTCAGGGTTTTTTTTATATTTCTTTACCCCCCCTTTTTTAGGTGTGTTATACTTTCGCCTTGCACTCCCCTGTTCCATTTTTGGATTCCACCAGGTCCCGGCAGGCCCGTCTGAAATAAATGCAGCCTTTCTCCAGCCGAGCCAACCGGTCGGGAAACGCCCGGGGTTGCGCTCCCCTGCCGCGCAAGGCACTTAATGGGTCTATCTAAAAACCAGGTATTTTTATTTGACAGCTCCACAGACCCGGGTTAACTTGACCACCGCATCATACATAGTGGACCAGAACTTTTCTTTTTCCAGAGCAATCTCTTCCCGGACCTTGATCTGGGACTCTTGCCTGATTAGTTCCCGTTCCCTTTTCAGGTAGTCCATCTCGTGGTTTTGGCGGGATTCCCCGCTTCTTCCCCTGACCTGGGACTCAATGGCTTCGAGGCGGATTTGGTATTCTTCCTCCTGCTTTAAAACCATTTCCCGGAACTTTGCCATTTTGGCCACATATTCCTCATCCTGCTCCCTTGCTCTTTGATTTAATTTTTGCAGTCGTTCTTCGTGCAGGGCCACCTGGCTAAGCTCTACTTCCTCAATTCTCAATTCCCTTTCGCACAACTCCTGATCTCTTTCATGCAAATACCCCAACTTTTTCTCTGCATAGGCAATCTGACCAAGAATCCTATCCAGTTCCCCCCTTGCTGACTGCATGTCTTCCGCCTGAAGACGCAGACTAGCTGCCTCCTTCCAGAACTGGGTTATTGAGCAGGCCTGATCCTTAATATACCCCTGGACTGCCTGCATAATTGTACCAGGTATTTCAATATTTACCATCCGGCTGTTTCTATTTGGCTCAACTGCCTTTTGCTTTAAAGGTAATTTTTTTAAAGCAGTTATTTTTGACATTAATTACCACCTCGTTTTGCTTTTTATACTACCACACCGGTGCAAACCCGATATTTAGCCAATTAATTAAGATAGGTTTAAGGCGCTTTATAAATCTCTGCAAATCTATTATTTACTAATATATGGTATTCCTAAAATAGAGGCCTGTAACAGAAACACCCGGAGAAATTCCCCAGGTGTTTCTGTTACAGGCCTTAAATTCCCGTTTCATGACTCGCTCTGAAAAAATTAGCTTCGCTTGACGCCGGTCATACGTCCAGATTTCGGACTGCCCTGGCATTTTCCTGGATAAAATCCCGCCTGGGCTCCACCCGGTCTCCCATCAGCATTGAGAAGATGGCGTCGGCCTCGATAGCATCTTCCAGGTTTACCTGCAAGACTGTCCTGGTTTCCGGATCCATTGTGGTTTCCCATAACTGGGTGGCGTTCATTTCCCCTAAACCTTTGTATCGCTGGATGTTAACTCCGTTTCTGCCGGTTTTTTGTAATATTTTTTCCAGTTCCGCATCGCTATAAACATAGTTTTCGGTCTTGCCCTTTTTAACCCGATAGAGCGGTGGTCGTGCGATGAATACGTACCCGGCCTCGATGAGCGGGCGCATATAGCGGTAAAAAAACGTCAGCAATAGTGTCCTGATGTGGGCGCCGTCGATATCCGCATCGGACATCAGGATTAATTTATGATACCTGGCCTTGTTGATATCAAATTCATCCCCAATTCCGGTTCCCATGGCAGTGATCATGGCCCTGATCTCTACATTGCCCAAGATTCTATCAAGACGCGCCTTTTCTACATTTAAAATTTTTCCCCGCAGGGGAAGGATTGCCTGAAAGCGCCGGTCCCTACCCTGCTTGGCCGATCCACCGGCAGAGTCACCCTCTACAATATAAATCTCAGATTCAGCAGGG
>DHTR01000001.1:32547-32792 GCA_002408725.1 Pelotomaculum sp. UBA5255 | reverse complement strand
GCAGAGTCACCCTCTACCAGGTATAGTTCGGAGACGGAGGGATCTCGGTCCGAACAGTCTGCCAGTTTGCCCGGCAAGGTCGAATTCTCCAGCACGCTCTTGCGCCGGGTCAATTCCCTCGCCTTGCGGGCCGCTTCGCGGGCCCTGGAAGCAGTGAGGGATTTTTCCAGGATTCGCTTGCCCACAGCGGGGTTTTCCTCCAAAAATGTCGCCAATCCTTCTCCCATCACGTTATCAACTATGCC
>DHTR01000001.1:24439-32338 GCA_002408725.1 Pelotomaculum sp. UBA5255 | reverse complement strand
TTGGTCTGTCCCTCAAACTGAGGGTCCGTCACCTTGACGCTGATGATGGCGGTTAAACCTTCCCGGATATCCTCACCTGAAAGATTACCGGTCCCATTTTTAAGCAGATTGTATTTTCTCCCGTAGTCGTTGATAACTCTGGTCAGAGCTGCCTTAAAGCCGGCTTCATGGGTGCCGCCGTCAATGGTGTTAATGTTGTTGGCATACGAATAGATACTTTCGACAAAGACATCGGTATATTGTAAAGCCACTTCAACAAGCACACTGTCTTTCTTTTTTAGAAAATAAATGGGCTTACTGTGAAGAGGTGTCTTATTCTTATTTAAATATTTGACATAGTCCCTGATTCCGCCATCGTGTTGAAAAGTAATTTCGCTTTCGTTGCGCATGTCCTTGATAATAATTTTAATGCCCATGTTTAAAAAAGAGAGTTCTCTTAAACGCTGGGTAAGAGTGTCATGGTTGAATGTGAGTTCTTCAAATATCTCATAATCCGGCTTAAAAGTTATCTTTGTGCCGGTGTTTTTGGACTTTCCAATGACCTTTAAGTCAGTGGCCGGTACACCCCTAGTGTACTTTTGTTGATAGACTAAGCCGTTCCGCCTGACCTCCACCTCCAGCCATTCGGATAAGGCATTAACTACGGAAACCCCCACCCCGTGAAGTCCCCCGGATACTTTATAACCTCCACCGCCAAATTTTCCTCCGGCGTGAAGCATGGTTAAAGCTACTTGCACGGCGGGCAAACCTACTTTAGGGTGAATATCGACCGGAATTCCCCTGCCGTTATCAATAACGGTTACAGAATCATCTTCTTTTAGGATAACCTCAATCTGGTCGCAGTAGCCCGCCATAGCCTCGTCGATACTGTTATCGACCACTTCATAAACCAGGTGGTGCAGACCTCTGGCACTGGTGCTGCCGATGTACATGCTCGGCCGCCGCCGGACAGCCTCAAGACCTTCAAGGACTTGAATGTCTTCCGCTCCGTAGCCGACGTTATTTGATTTATCATTCAATGCCAGACACACTCCTTTTAAATACTCTTAATACTCTGAAACTATATTTTATCATAACAATACTCTTTTCTCAAAATCTTCCTTAAAATATTTAATCATTTAACATCATTTCGGATCTTTTCTTTAATGTTGAACAGGAGATTTGAGAAATAAAAATTTCCTTGGTAGTCACTACATAGGACTTGTCTTTATTTTTATTAGAAATATTTCTGATAAAGCCTTCATCCCTGGCAATCTCAATAAATTCCCGGGTGGTAGGCGCCGACATGGTCTTTATGTCCAGGATCACGATCACATCTTTTTTAGGAACCACAACATCTCCTCCAAGATGCAGAAACATTTCTCTTCACTCCTTAAGGTTCTTTATAATTTTACCATTTACAATATTATACAATTTTCTTTCCACATTAGCGCCGATTTTTAGATTTTCACTGCTGGTTGAGGTCATAAAGGTTTGCACTGTTCCAGTTACATAGCTTAAAAGAGCCTGGCGGCGGTCGCGGTCAAGCTCTAAAAGCACATCATCGAGAAGCAAAATCGGATATTCGCTAGTTTCATTTTTCCATTGGGTAATCTGCGAAATTTTTAACGTTAAAACAACGGTTCTCTGCTGTCCCTGAGAACCATAAATTCTCGCGTCGGCTCCGTTTAAAAAAAAAGAAAGATCATCCCGGTGAGGGCCAATAAGGGTCTGGGCCCGGGCTATTTCTTCTTCTTGAACTGTAGTCAGCGCTTTTAAATATTGTTTAAATAGTTCCTCTTCAGAGTCTATATTTGTAGCCTTAAAAGAGGAATGATATTTAATCTCGAATTTTTCACGTCCTGCTGTTAGTTGCAGATGCAATTCGCGCAGGTGCGGACTGAATTTTTTTAATAATTCCAGCCTGAAATACAATATTTTTGCCCCATAGCGGCCCAGTTGTTCATTCCAGACCTGGAGGGCGTGGCTTTTAAGTCTCTTATCCCTGATCTCACGGAGAAGATTATTGCGCTGGGAAAGAACACGGTAATACCGGGATAAGTAATGCCCGTACTGTGGTTGAAAAAATCCCAACTCGTAATCTAAAAATCTTCTCCTTTCCTGGGGAGAACCCTTTACCAGGAGAAGGTCGTCAGGTGTAAACAAAACAACCCCGGGCCATCCCAAAGGATACCTGTTTGCCGCAATCCCGTTTACCAAAATCTTTTTTTTCCCGGGCTGAAGAAATAATTTTATTTCCAGTTGATGAGTTTCTGTTTCAAGCAGGCTGTGAATAGTGGAAAACTCACTATCCCAGTGAATCGCTTCTCGTTCTTTTGAGGTGCGAAAAGACTTTCCCGTACAGGCCAGATAAATGGATTCAAGAAGGTTTGTCTTACCCTGGGCGTTTTGACCAACCAGGATGTTAAAATATGGGCCGGGCTCAATGACCTGCCTGATATAATTTCGGAAATTGGCCATTTCCAGGCGTTTCAGGTACAAGCATTAAACACTCCTAACAACAAACCACCAAAAACTCGGCCTCCCCCACCTCGACCCTGTCCCTGTCCTGGAGGATTCTTCCCCGTCTGGTCTCAATTTCACCGTTCACCTTTACTAGGCCCGACAAAATCAGCGCCTTTCCCTGGCCCCCCGTAGAAACGGCCTTGGACCATTTCAAAAACTGGTCCAACTTGATTTCCCGTTCCACTCTGACGTACTCAGGTATCATAATCACTCCTCACGCAAACGTACCGGTAAAAGCAGCGAAAGATACTCTATATCTCCAACAGGCTTGATAATCCCGGGGCTGAGGGGCCCTGTGAATTCAAACATTATTTCATCTGTTCCGATTATCTTCAAGACATCACCAAGGTAGCGCGCATTAAAAGCTACCTGGAGCGGTTCCCCCTCCTGGAAAACAGATAACTCTTCATGCACTCGTCCGGCCTCCGAAGCTGCAGACACAACCAGCATATCCTGATTAACCT
Source organism: Pelotomaculum sp. UBA5255 (assembly GCA_002408725.1). GTDB lineage: Bacteria > Bacillota > Desulfotomaculia > Desulfotomaculales > Pelotomaculaceae > DTU098. The sequence continues at coordinate 29,369 of DHTR01000001.1, read as the reverse complement.
GAAGCTTAATCACTGGTGATCCTTCCCGGGCAAGAAGGGAGGCTCTTTCAGCGGCATCCAATAATTCTTTTGTTTTTAGGCGGACTCTCAAATCGTAGTTTTTTGGAATAACCTGTTTATATTTTGGAAACTGTCCATCGATCAGGCGGGAAATCAACCAAACATTGTCCGCAACAAAAAGAATTTGGTTTTTGGCGACTGTGATCTCTATTTTCTGATCATAGCTACTAATAATTCTAGCCAACTCATTTAGAGTTTTACCAGGAATGATTAAATTTATATCAAGCTCTTCGCAATTTTCAAGTTTAACCTTGCGCCAGGCCAGACGGTAGGTATCGGTGGCCACAACTTGCAGTTCACCGCCGTTTATTTCAAGTAGCACACCCATAAATACCGGGCGGTTTTCGTCATTCCCGGCCGCAAAAACAACCTGCCTGACCACTTCTTTCAATAAGTCTCCGGGTAAAGCAAAAGTGTTTATACCGGCGGGTATGGGAAATTCAGGGAATTCCTCAGGTGGATAGCCGTTGATCCGGGTTTCTGATTGTCCATATTGAACTTTAGCACTCCCGGTAGCGGGATCTGCTTCAATAAAAACAGGTGCTTCAGGAAGTCTCCTGACCAATTCACTAATATATTTTGCTGGCAAAACAACTGTTCCCTGTTCAAGAATCTCTGCCGGAAAAGAGCAACGTATGCCAATATCCAGGTCGGTGGCTGTAAGAAAGACACGATCCTCCAGGGTTTCAAATTTGATCCCGGCGAGGATAGGCAAAGGGTTTCTAATCGAAACGGCCCTTTGTACCACTTGAATAGCATTGTTCAATGTCTCTTTACTGGTCACAATTTTCATGTCTGATTCTCCGGTTTTTTGTTTATTATTATTATATAAGAACTAGTAGTAGTAGTAGTAGGGCCTGTGGTTATGTTAAAAAGTCAACAGAAGGCAGGCGGCTGTAAAAAAGCGGCCTGTTAGTAAAGAGAGAGGTAAATCTTAGCAAAAAAAACCTAACTGGAAGCCAATCAAAAGAACTCACAGGCTTAATGACAATTAGTTCACAGGTATTGTTAGCTTTTCGATCCTATCAATTAAGTATTTAATTTTTTCCTGTAGGTCAAGGCTTTTCTGTAGTTCATTGTTGATTTTATCACAGGCGTGGATAACAGTTGTATGGTCTCGCCCTCCAAAATTATCACCAATCTTGGGAAGAGAGAGATCAGTTAATTCCCTGGTCAGGTACATTGCGATCTGGCGGGGAAAGGAAACGCTTCGCGTCCTCTTTTTTGCTTTAAAATCATCCATTCGAATATTGTAAACTTCAGCAACAATTTCTTGAATAAGTTCAACGGTTATTTGCCTCGGTTTTGCGGAAGGAAGCATATCTTTAAGGACTTCTGCAACCATCATCTGGTTTATTTCTTCGTGGTTCAGGGATGCATAGGCAATAACACGGATCAGGGCGCCTTCCAGTTCACGGATATTAGACTGGATCCGTGTCGCCATAAAAACAAGGCAATCGTCCGGAATGAACAGGTTTTCCATCTGTGCTTTTTTTCTTAAAATTGCAATTCGAGTTTCCAGATCGGGCGGTTGAATGTCTGTGATTAGACCCCATTCAAACCTGGAACGAAGCCTGTCCTCAAGGGTGGGGATATCCTTGGGAGGACGGTCGCTGGAAATGATAATTTGTTTATTGGCTTCATGTAGTGTATTGAAGGTATGGAAAAACTCTTCCTGCGTGCGCTCTTTACCGGCGAGAAACTGGATATCGTCCACCAATAAAATATCCATGTTACGGTACTTGTTTCTAAATTCAACTGTTTTATCATCCCGGATGGAGTTAATTAATTCATTTGTAAATTTTTCAGATGAAACGTAACTCACTTTAATCCCGTCACTATGTTGCAGGGTAAAATGTCCAATGGCATGCATCAGGTGGGTTTTGCCCAAACCTACACCACCGTAAATAAATAAAGGATTATAAGCTTTTGAGGGTAATTCGGCCACTGCCAGGCAGGCTGCATGCGCAAAGCGGTTACTGTTTCCTACAACAAATGAGTCAAATGTATACTTCTGGTTTAAGAAGGAAATATTAATAAGTTCGGGACTGTTTTCTACAACCCTTTTCGATGACTGAGGGGATACATCACGAATTTCGCTGGAGAGCAGAAACTGTATCTCAATGTCGTGCTTGAGGATGTTTACCAATACGTTTTTTATAGTTGGGGCGTAGCGGTCGTTCAGCCAACCGCGAGAAAAATGATTAGGCACTTCAATAATGATCTTATTTTCATCAATTCCCAGAGGTTTAAGTGATTTTAACCAGGTATCGTAGGAATGCTTACTAAGTTTCTTTTCTAGAACATGGAGGGCTTCATCCCAAACTTCCAACAATTCACTTCTAACCAAAACAGACCCTCCTATAGAATAAAAAGTCATATATTATCAAAAAACAAACCTTAAAACATCTCCTTCACTGGTGAACATTTTGAAGGTTAAAAGAATCAACAAATTTATCCACATATTTGTACACAGGCTGTGCAGAAACCAAGTATTTCATGGATTTTCCAATGGTAAAATCATATCAAACTTTATTCGAGTTATCAACAGGCATTTTGGCGAGGCAATTTGGCGCCAGGCCTGCTCAGGAGGTTAAAGAACGCTTGCTCCTTGACGTTCAAAAATGATTATTATATAATTGGGAGTGTGTGTAAAAGAGAAGGGTTAAAAATTACTAATTATGTTAATTAATTCTACTTCCTATTTAAGTAAAAGAATATCAGATATATTATAATTAACATATTTTTAAATTTTTACAAAACTCTTCCTGGTTGTACCCCGTAAAAAAGATTTTTAAAAGGAGGTGTATGTAATTTGAAGCGTACCTATCAACCAAAGGCACGTAAGCATAAGAAGATTCATGGTTTCCTGTCCAGGATGGCAACCCGTTCAGGGCGAAGTGTAATAAAGAGAAGAAGAATAAAGGGTAGAAAAAGATTAACTGCGTGAGGCCGCTAAATCACAGTGGCCTTTCTGAATGTATAGCGTGGTAGGGGTATGGTTAAGCTACGTAATGGTAATAATAGATAATTGAGGAACCAATGGGTGACCTTACCATCCTTAAAAAAAATAAAGACTACCGACGGGTTTACAGCCATGGAAAGACAGTAGCTGATCGATATATAGTTCTGTATTATTTACAAAACAATACAGAACTATCTAGATTTGGCTTTACAACAAGTAAAAAAGTTGGTAATGCCGTTACGAGGAACAGGATTAGACGTTTGTTCAGGGAGACATGCCGTTTAAATTACGGTCATTTCCCGGCAGGCTTTGACTTTGTATTGCTAGCAAGACGGGAGATCGTTGGGTCGGGCTACCAGCAAGTTGAAGCTAGTTTATTGAAACTACTGAAAAGAATACGCTTTAACAGGGGATGATCCCTTTTGAAAAGAGTTTTAATTATATTGCTTAAGTTTTATCAGAATGTGATTTCCCCACTTAAAAAACCAACCTGCCGGTTTTATCCGACATGTTCTCACTATGCCGTGCAGGCAGTGGAAAAATACGGCGCCTGGAAGGGTTCCTGGATGGCCGTAAAAAGGGTTTTAAAATGTCACCCATTTCACCCGGGTGGATTTGACCCTGTTTAAAAAAGAAATAAGCCGCTGGGCCTGTACAGGCCAGATGAGGAGGCGGATAGTCGTTTGCAACTTTTTAACGCCATTGTAGATGGTATGACCTGGCTTTTAAACTGGTTGTATTATGTTACTGAAACAGTTGGATTACCGAGTTACGGCATCGCCATTATCCTGCTGACGGTTATTGTTAAGGTGGTTCTTTACCCCTTAACGAACAAACAAATGAAATCCATGCTAGCAATGCAGCAAATACAGCCAAAGGTTAAAGAGATTCAGGAAAAGTGGAAAGCAAAAGACCCCAAGAAGATGCAGCAAATGATTATGGAATTGTACAAGGAGAATAACGTCAACCCGGCTGCAGGGTGCCTGCCGTTGCTTGTGCAGATGCCCATTTTGATTGCCTTGTATCGGTCGCTTTTTGCTTTTCCGTACGTGAATGCGGCTCACGCTAGTTTTATTTGGGTTCAAAACTTGAGTGATAAAGATCCTTACTTTATACTTCCGCTTCTGGCAGGAATCACAACTTACCTCCAGTCAAAAATGACAACTTCAACAACGGACCCGACGCAGAAAATGATGCTGTACACTATGCCTGTCTTTATTGCTTGGATTTCCAGTACGTTTCCGGCGGGACTTGCGCTGTACTGGGTTGTGTTTAATATAGCCGGTGGAGCCCAGCAGTACTTTATCAACAAGCAGGCCATGGTTGTGAAAGGGGAGGCTGGGAAAAGTTGAAGGTTATTGAAAGAACGGGGAAAACGATAGAAGAGGCTATCGGAACAGCCATCAAGGACCTGGGGGTTTCCCGGGAAGAGGTTGAGATAAAGGTTATCAGTGAACCGACCAAAGGATTTCTTGGCTTTTTTGGAGCGAAGTTGGCACGGGTGGAAGTTGTTTTAAAAGACGGTCCTTCTCAAAAAGCGGACAACTTGTTAAAGGGTGTTTTTAAAGCTATGCAGCTGCAGGTTGATATGAAGATAACTGAGGGAGATCACGATCTAATGATTAACCTGGAAGGAAATGACCTGGGTATTTTGATCGGAAGACGGGGCGAAACGCTGGACGCGCTTCAGTACCTGGTGAACCTTTCCGTAAACAAAAACCGCGATAAGCGTAAAAAAGTAGTCATAGATGTGGAAGGGTATCGTAAAAGAAGAGAAGAAACGTTGCAAAAGCTCGCCCTGAAGTTGGCCGACAAGGCCAAACAGCGAGGGCGAAACGTGGTTCTAGAACCAATGAGCTCCCAGGAAAGGCGAATTATCCACACAGTTTTGCAGGGGCGGGACGA
>DHTR01000001.1:14221-24166 GCA_002408725.1 Pelotomaculum sp. UBA5255 | reverse complement strand
ATTAGCCCGCTGGGTTTAAAAATAATGGACCGGAAGGTGCCAACGTTGATCGAGGATACCATTGCTGCAATCTCCACCCCCCTGGGGGAAGGTGGAATCGGAATTGTACGCATCAGCGGGCCTGATGCTGCGGAAATTACGGGGAAGATATTTAGGGCCGGACATAAAAAAAATTTCCTAAAAGAAAACCGCAGGCTTGTTTACGGGCACATAATAGATAGCAAGGGAGAGGATCTTGACGAGGTTCTTTTATGCTATATGAAAGCGCCTCACACCTACACCCGGGAAGATATCGTGGAAATCAACTGCCACGGCGGGATCGTACCATTACGAAAGGTACTCGAACAGGTGCTGGCCCAGGGAGCGCGTCTGGCCCAACCAGGTGAATTCAGCAAGCGTGCCTTTTTGAACGGGAGGTTGGACCTGGCCCAGGCGGAATCCGTTATTGACTTAATCCGCTCAAAAACGGAAGGGAGCCTCTATTTGGCGATCTCCCAATTAAAGGGCAATCTTTCTAAAAAAATCTTAGAATTGCAAGAGAGGCTGTTGGGCTTGCTGGCCCAGGTGGAGGCAAATATTGATTTTCCAGAAGAAGACCTGGAAGCGGCAACCGGACAGGTAATTATTCAATCCAGCGAGGAAATTTTAAAAGAGCTTGAGAAAATGGTCAGGAGCGCCGATTCTGGAAAAGTTTACCGGGAAGGGATTAGCACCATCATCATTGGCAGGACAAACGTGGGAAAATCTTCGTTGTTAAATGCGTTACTCCGGGAAAACAGGGCAATCGTAACTGATATACCCGGCACAACCCGGGATATTATTGAAGAGATCATCAATATCCGGGGGATCCCCTTGAAAATTATGGATACGGCCGGGCTGCGGGAAACTAATGATCTTGTTGAGAGAATTGGCGTAGAAAAAACAAGAGAGACCATCAATAAGGCCGACCTGGTTCTGGTGGTGCTTGATGCGGTCAGGGGGCTGACAGATGAAGACTATGCCATTTTGGATTTAATCGGGGAAAAGAAAGCGCTATTTTTGATCAATAAGGTAGATGCCGGAGAAGAAAAGATGCGGATTAAAGAAAGCGATGCCCGAAAACTTGCACAAAAAAGACCGGTTCTGTGGGTTTCAGCAGAAAAAAGAATTGGGCTTGGTCAACTGGAGGAAGAAATATTTGAGATGGTAATGGGAGGCCGGATCACCGGGCCCGATAACATCCTGGTTGCGAATATCCGGCATAAACAGGTCCTGGAAAAAGGCGCCCGGCACCTATCCGAAGCAATTTTGGGGATCAGGCAGGAAGTACCGGTGGATGTTGTGGCAATCGACATCCGGAGCGCCTGGGAAGCTCTTGGTGAAATTACAGGATCAACGGCGACTGAGGACCTGTTAGATAGAATTTTCGAAGACTTTTGCATTGGGAAGTGAGGTGCCGGATTTGGAATATGCCGCCGGGAAGTACGATATCATCGTTGTCGGGGCGGGGCACGCCGGATGTGAGGCAGGTCTGGCAGCGGCGAGGTTGGGCTGCCGCACCCTGGTACTGACCTTAAACCTGGATTATGTGGCGCTAATGCCCTGCAATCCGGCAGTTGGGGGACCGGCAAAGGCACATCTGGTCCGGGAAGTGGACGCCCTGGGGGGAGAAATTGGCCTAAATACAGATAGGACCTCCATCCAAATGCGGCTTTTAAATACCGGTAAAGGACCTGCGGTCCACGCTTTACGTGCTCAGGCGGATAAATTACAATACCAGAACAGAATGAAATGGACACTGGAAAAGCAGCAGGGGCTTGACTTAAAACAGGCCCTGGTAGATAAGATTTTGGTTAGCAAGGGAAAGGTTTGTGGGGTGGTGACCAGTACAGGCGCCAGGTTTGAGGCCGGGGCCGTTGTGCTGACTACAGGGACTTACTTAAAGGGTAGAATTATTATTGGCGACCTTTCCTATCCAGGCGCTCCGAATGGACAATTTCCCTCTGTACACCTTTCAGAAAGCCTTGCGGAACTGGGGATAAAACTGGGGCGTTTTAAAACAGGGACACCGGCGCGGGTGGACAGAAGCAGCATCGATTTCAGCCGTATGTCCATCCAACCGGGGGATCTGAAGCTTTATAATTTTTCCTTTGTGTCGGATGTAACCAGTCGTGAACAAATACCCTGTTGGCTGACTTATACCAACGAAATGACCCACCGGATTATCCTGGATAATCTTTATAGGGCGCCGCTGTACACAGGGGCCATCCGAGGCCGGGGGCCGCGCTACTGCCCATCCATTGAAACAAAGGTAATCAGGTTTTCGGATAAACCGGCCCACCAGGTTTTTATCGAACCGGAGGGCCGCGACACCGCTGAAATGTATGTACAGGGCATGTCGACCAGCCTGCCGGAAGATGTTCAGTTGGCCATGCTCCGCACCATGCCGGGATTGGAGAGGGTGGAGATGATGCGGCCGGGCTATGCTATTGAATATGATTTTATCATACCCAACCAGTTAAAATGGTCACTGGAGACGAAGGCTGTGCCAGGGCTATTTACAGCCGGGCAGATTAACGGAACGTCCGGCTATGAGGAGGCTGCGGCCCAGGGCATTGTGGCCGGGATTAACGCCGCGCATTATTTGAGGGACTTGGAGCCCCTGGTTTTAAGCCGGACAGAGGCTTATACAGGGGTTATGATTGACGACCTGGTGACAAAAGAAATTGACGAGCCTTACCGGATGCTGACTTCCCGGGCGGAATACAGGCTTTTACTGAGACAGGACAATGCTGATTTAAGGTTGACCGATAAAGGCTACCAGATCGGACTTGTGTCGCCGGAAAGATACAGGTCCATGGAGCAAAAGAAAAAGCTTGTTGATGAGGAGAAAGAAAGGCTGGAGCGGACCGTGCTGCCGGTGACGGAAGAAGTAAAAAAAATTCTGTCAGAGCTAAAGACGGCCGAAATTCCCCAGCAGGGTTCGTCCCTCGCCGGCCTGCTCCGCCGCCCGGAAATGGTTTATAAAAAACTTCTGCGGCTGCCGCTGGAACATCCCCAACTACCCGAAGAGGTTTGCGAACAGGTAGAGATCCAGGTCAAATACGGTGGTTATATTAAAAAACAGGAGGCCCAGGTAGAACGATCCAGGCGGTTGGAAGAAAAGAAAATTCCAGAAGAGCTGGATTACACGAAGGTAGGGGGGCTCTCGGCAGAGGCCAGGGAAAAATTAGAAATTATTCGACCCGGGTCGGTCGGTCAGGCCAGTCGGATTGTTTCGGTGACGCCGGCGGACATTTCGGTGTTGCTGATCTATCTGGAACAGTATCGAAGGCAAAAAAAGAAACAGATTTAAAGGCATCAGCAAGAACCTGTAAAAGTCTTTAAAAAAAGGTATTTTATGTGGATTTGATTTTATCAAAGTGGTTACCCGTGCCACATACGAAAACACGAACATGAAAAATCAGGCGCCAAAGGTAGGAATACTTACTTTTCTATAAAGAGAGGAACGGTAGGCATGGGTGTATTGGAAGAAACCCTGGTTAAGGGGGCTGCTGAAATAGGGATTGGCCTATCCCAGGAACAGGTGGGACAGTTTGAAGAATACTACCGGATCCTTCATGAAGCAAGTAAAAATATTAACCTGACGTCCATTTTGGAAGAAAAAGAGGTTGCCGTAAAACATTTTATTGATTCCCTTAGCTGCCTTCTGGCGGGTTCTTTTGACGACGGTAAGCATCTAATGGATATCGGTACCGGTGCAGGATTTCCGGGTATTCCCTTGAAGATTTACAGGCCTGGGCTGAAGGTGACGCTGATTGAGTCGGTGGAAAAAAAAGTACTCTTTTTAGAAAATCTAATTTCAAGGCTAAAACTGGATAAAATTGAGGTGGTCCACGCCAGGGCTGAAGATATTGGGCGGAGCCGGGTTCAAAGGGAAAGTTGCGACCGGGTGGTGTCCAGGGCGGTCGCCTCACTGGCGGTGCTGGCCGAATACTGCCTGCCCGTTCTGAAGGTAGGGGGGTTTTTTATGGCCATGAAGGGCCCAAGACTGGAGGAGGAGCTAAAACTCGCTGAGAATGCCTTTCGGATTTTGGGAGGCAGGCTTGAGGAAGTCTTACACTTAAAACTTCCCTTTACAGGAGATGAAAGAAAACTCGTGCTGCTCCGAAAGATCAGACCAACTCCCGAGCAGTACCCGAGGCGTGCAGGAATCCCGCAAAAAAAACCCCTGTGACCCCAGGATCCCAAGAACCCAAGAACCTAACTAAAAGAACCCCTAAAACAGGGTTCTTTTACTTTTTGTCTCTTTTTTTAAAGGGTTTTTTGTTTAGCATATCAAATTGCATGAGGAGGAACTGAAAAGGAAAATGTTGAATATGTAGGACTTGGAGAAGGACGCGCTTTTTATCAAAGAACCGCGGATGAATGATCTGGAACAGGGCTGCAAGAAAATCTGGGAGGTGGAGAAGACCATCGGAAAAATCATAGCAATTGCCAACCAGAAGGGTGGTGTTGCCAAGACCACCACAGCCGTAAACCTGGGCGCGTGGCTGTCTCTGTTAGGGCAAAAGGTTCTGCTGGTGGATATTGACCCGCAGGGAAATGCAACAACCGGGGTGGGTGTGGACAAGAACATAGTGGAATACTGCATCTACGATGTTCTGATTAACAGCCTGCCGGTAAAGAGGGTAACTGTTTCCAGTGCCCTTGAACAGCTTGACCTTGTCCCCGCAACCATTGAGTTGGCCGGCGCGGAAGTTGAACTTGTCAGCGTGCCTGGCAGGGAAAATATTTTAAAAAATGCCCTGGCGGAAATAAGAGATGAGTATGGCTACATCTTTATTGACTGTCCGCCTTCCCTGGGCCTGTTGACGTTAAATGCCCTGACGGCTGCAGACTCACTGATTATCCCAATTCAGTGCGAGTTCTACGCCCTGGAAGGACTGGGCCAGTTAATGAACACAATTAAAATGGTCCAGCAGCACCTGAACAAGAACCTCACCCTTGAGGGGGTTCTCCTGACCATGTTTGACGGAAGAACAAACCTGGCCATTCAGGTTGTGGATGAGGTAAAAAAACACTTCAAAGAGAAGGTCTATAGATCCATTATCCCGAGAAACGTGCGATTAAGCGAGGCGCCGAGCCATGGCAAACCAGTCATGGTCTATGACAGGCGTTCCCGCGGGGCCGAGGTGTATAGGGATCTGGCTAAGGAGGTAATGGGAATTGAGTAAGCAGCGCAGGGGGCTCGGCAAGGGTCTCCAGGCACTGTTTCCAAACACAGGCACGGGAGAAGCTGACGCCGGCATCGATCGGCTAAAAGAAATCAACATTGATGAAATCACAACGGCGCCCCACCAACCGAGACAGTTGTTTGATCCGGAAAAATTGGCCGAACTGGCAGCATCAATCAAGGAGCATGGGGTTATCCAGCCTGTCGTGGTAAGGCCCCTTCAGGCCGGCGGCTATGAGTTGATTGCGGGAGAGCGGCGCTGGAGAGCTTGCAAGACCTTGGGCTACCGGAAGATTCCGGCCGTGGTCAAGGAGTACCGCGACATGGAAGCATCTGCCGTTTCGTTAATAGAAAACGTTCAGCGTGAGGATCTGAACCCTCTGGAAGAAGCTCTTGCCTACCACCAGTTGATGGATAATTTTGACCTGACCCAGGAGGAGGTCTCGGGAAGAGTTGGGAAAAGCAGGTCATTTGTGGCCAACATGGTCAGGCTCTTAGGGTTGCCTAACGAAATTAAAGACATGCTCGCTTCCGGGCAATTGAACGCGGGGCACGCCAGGGCGCTCCTGGCTATTCAGGATGGGAAAAAGCAGGTTGCTGCAGCCGGGAAAATAGTCCGGCAGAATCTAAACGTCCGCCAGGCGGAAAGCATTGCGCGTTCCATGTCTCAAAAAAAAGACAGGCAACCAAAAAACGAAATACTTTTAGATCAGGACAGGGCACGGGTAGAGGAAGAGTTAAAAAGCCATTTAGGTGCAAGGGTGAAGATTAAAGAAACAGGTGGAGGAAACGGAAAGATGGAGGTTTATTTCAAAAGCGAGGCAGAATTGAAACGGATCCTGGGGATTATTTTAAGAGACACGTAACATAATGTTTCACGTGAAACATTATCATAGAGAACTAAAACGGTTAAAATGTTTCACGTGAAACATTATGTTTTGCAAAGCGCATGAAGAGCGGATTTTAAAGGCTAATAAAGGAATTTCCTCTCGGTGGCACCGTTATCGTTCCCGTAGGTATTGGAGCGATAAAAGGGCCCTGTTTTTATGATCCAAGCGATCTTTTTCGCCTTCAGGATCACGAAAACATAGGTGAGAATTTAATGAAAGTAACAAAGCCTGACTACGGACTTGTCCAACAGCTATTTCTCAGGAGCGGGCTTTTTTGTTTTTTCAAAAGCGGCCCGTTGCGCCGCCGTATAGATCACCTTCAAGGGTACACCCGTCCTTGCAGCTATTTTTTTACAGTCCTCAAACTCCGGAGCGATCTGCAGGGGCTCCGTTTCCGGCGCCGTATAGCCGGATTTCACGGTTATCTCTCCGTAAGACGTGTGGACCGTAAAGAAACTGCGGTGCAGGGTTCTCCTGTTTTCTTCGTGGATGCGCACACCAAGGGTCGTTGATTCTTTAAAAATTGTATAAAGGACTTCCTCTCTTTGTTCTTTTTTACAGAGTACTCTGAGCAGGTTAGCCGGACGCCCCTTTTTCATGTAGACTGGAATTAAAAAAGCATCCAGGGCGCCTACTGTGAGGAGTCGCTCGATCAGGTAAGGGAAAAACTCCGGGTTCATATCATCGATACTTGTTTCCATCACCAGAACTGTTTCGTGCCTGCCAGGGGCGGCCTTTTCAATCATCCCGGTGCCGTAAAGCATGCGCACGGCGCCTTTTTCCTCGCTGTTTTCAGGAGCGCCGTAGCCGGTTTCCCTGAGGTTCATTTCAGGCAACTGCCCGTATTTGTTCGTAATCTGAACAAGAATTGCAACGCCCAGGTGTGTATCAAAAGTCGTTGGAGCGCCTGTCCAGCGGACTGCCGCTCCCTTTGCTAATTCCAGGATCAGGGGATCGGCGCTAGGGCCCGCACCCTCCAAAGCGGGTACGCCAGTGGGAACCGGCGCAGATATAACCAGGGGAAAATCCAGTTGCTTCAGGGCAGCAAAGATACCGGCGGCTAGAATAGTAGTTTTCATGGCGTCTGTTCTGGAAATAGTGATTTCTTCCGGGGGAAGCCCCTCAAGCCTGGAGCGGGCAACAAGATATTTACTAACGACTGCTTTTGCAAAGGAGGAAGGCGAGTTATGCTCGCTATCCTCCCCGGTACCGGTCATTATAAATTCTTGATAAGTTAAAAGCCGATCATCATCCGGGAGATTAAGGATAGTCCGGATTGCGGCTGTATTGGGAGTTTTTTGAAAGGAAATATTAAAAGGGCCTGCAATTTCACGATGCAGTTCCTTAATTAACTGTTCTCTGTCGATGCCGAGGTCTACCAGAGCGCCAAGGAGCGCCTCTCCGCTAATTCCGGACGGGCAGTCAATATAAATAATCTTCAACACAGTTCCCCCATTTCAGGTTCTCAGTAACGTTTCTAGTATATCTCATGAATTCATTCAGGTCAGCATCAGCCCAGCTATCCTGAAAATAAATTACGAATTCATTTGCACTAATTTTACATTGGACTCAAACAAGTTCGGCGCTAACGCGCCGTGTTCAATTAAAATCCATCTCACATCGCATAAGAGGATAAGGAAGTTGGGCATGAATGATCTAAGAAAACTGGCAGGAAGGATCGCTGCTTGAAAAATAATTTTACTTAACGGGGGTGAAAACGTGTTTAAAGACCGTGTTGACGCCGGGAGACGGTTAGCAGAAGAACTGGCCTCATTTGCCGGGGGCGAAGGGTTGGTGCTGGCCATACCCAGGGGAGGTGTGGTCGTCGGATTTGAGGTTGCCCGGAGGCTTAATTTAATGATGGACCTGATTATTCCCCGCAAAATAGGCTCTCCCCAGAACCCGGAAGTCGCCATTGGCGCTGTGACTCAGGATGGAACCGCCATTATTGATCAGCACCTGGTCAGCCTACTTGGTGTAACCCGGACTGAACTGGAGGAAAAAAAGCACGACGAAATGCTTGAAATCAGGCGCCGGATGGAGTTGTACGGGGCGGGCAGGACAATTCGACACTACAAAGGCGGGCAACTCATTTTGGTGGATGACGGGGTGGCAACCGGTCACACCATGCTGGCCGCTCTGCGCTCTGCCCGAAATTACCACCCGGAAGAGTTGATCGTGGCCATTCCGGTATCTCCCCGGGACACCCTGGAGGTATTAAAAAAGGAGGCAGATAGAGCTGTTTGTCTCCTTGTGCCGGAATGTTTTTATGCCGTCGGGCAATATTACGAGTGCTTTGACCAGACAGAAGACATAGAAGTTACAGAAATCCTGGAGGAGTTGCAGTTTAAAGAATAAATCAAATAACATTCCAGAAGAATAATAAAAAGAAAGTGGAGGTGATTTGCGAAATGAAAAAAGTTATAGCTGTTGAAGAAGGCCTGTCCCACATTCGAAGCACCCTGGAAAGAGAGGGTTATTCGGTAGTAAAGACTGGTTCAACTGGAAAGATTGATGCCACCGTGATCACGGGAATGGATGAAAACATGATGGGGATGCAGGATATTTCAAACAAGTCCCTGGTCATTGACGCTTCCGGAAAAACAGCCAACCAGGTTCTGAACGACTTAAAACAGCGCCTTTAAACATCATCACAGCACAAGGCCGGCCCGGGATCTTAAATCTCCCGGGCGCTTTGTTTCTGGAATTCGTAAATGGCCTTATTTAGTCCGCTCACGATAACATCGGCAAGTCGCATCACCAGGTTCAGTCGGGTGTTTTGAAGGACCATGTATTCCATAAATCCTCCGACATTAACAATGCCGGTAATGTGAACCTGGCCCACAGGGGGGAGGTCCTTATTGACCCCTGCGCCAGGCTGCAGAGAACCGTCACCCAGGTGAATGCAACCGACATTCTCAATGCGCCCGAGACACGCGTCTACAGCGACGACAAAGGGATTTCTGAAATGGGCGTTGATTTCATCCAGCGTTTCTTTGAGGTTGCTGGCATGAACCGGTTTGTCCAGGGTGCCGCAGACTGTAAAGAATTCTTGCTGAAGCAGGTCAATTTTAGAGCCGACTAGCGGCCCCAGGCAATCTCCCGTGGAGCGATCGGTACCGATGCAGAGCAGAACTTTGGGGCTCTCTAGGCCAACTCCAAACCGCTGCAGGCGGTTAACCAGGTCCCAGGCAAACTTACTGGCGGCCATCGGGTCCTCGATAGTGATTTGGGTTTTTTCTACACCCAGATCAGTATGGGCTGTATTCACTGCGGTCATCTTGAAACTCACCCCCGGAAAAAACACAACTACTATATTTATTACCACCGGAGGGGGGTAGTTATTCCTGTTGGACGAAATTCTTTTGGTCAGCCTCCCAGGGCTAGTGCATAGTATTGCATCAGAGTGTGATTTAGGATATCTTCAAGGGGGAGCGCACTTGGGCCGGCTGAAGGGGAATTTTTGGCTTCTGGCTAAAATTATTACAGCTTATATCGGCGCCGTTATCGGTGCTGGATTTGCTTCAGGCCAGGAAATTATGCAGTTTTTTATTTTGCACGGCAGCGGGGGACTGCTGGGGGCAGTCCTGGCGACGGTCCTTTTTGCCTACCTGGGCGGTCTGGTGATGTTTCTCTGTATTAAAATGAAAACAGCCAATTATAAAGAAATTTTGGTTCTATTGCTGGGCCCGCGAGTTGGCAAGTTGATGGACGGACTCAGTCTCTTCATGCTCCTGGGGGGGTTGAGCGTGATGATGGCCGGAAGCGCGGCTGTTTTTGGTGAGCAGTTTGGGTTGCCGGTAAGGGCTGGTGTTTGGGTGGTGGCCATCCTGACCTCAC
>DHTR01000001.1:3182-14040 GCA_002408725.1 Pelotomaculum sp. UBA5255 | reverse complement strand
TGGTGGCCATCCTGACCTCACTTGTGATCCTGGGCGGCCTGGAGGGAGTGATGACCGCCAATGTTTTTCTGGTTCCCCTAAAACTGCTGGCGGTTATTTCTATCTCACTGGCAGCCCTCTGTGCAAGTGGGTTCCCTGTCGGGCTGCAGTCTGCAACCCGGCCTGCCGGGGGCGTGGCTGGACACTGGGTTGCGGCAGGCTTTTTATATGTATCCTATAATATGGTGGTTCCCGTAGCGGTTTTATCCTCTCTAGGGCGGTCCGTTACCTTGAAACTGGGAGTCGCCGGGGGGGTTCTGGGGGGGCTGCTGATTGGCCTGGCTGTTTCTCTAGTCACCCTGGCAGGGCTGGCTTACCTGCCGGATGTGGCTTCCTATCAAATTCCGCTCCTCTATCTAACGGTGAGCCTGGGGCCGCTCTTTCGCTGGGGTCTTGGTGTTTTAATCTGGCTGGCCATCCTCACCACCGCTATCGCCGATGCCCATGGTTTTGCCAGCAGGCTTGCTCCCATGGGGGGAGTGCCCTACCGTCTTTACGGGATTGGCGCTTGTTTGTTGGCGCTGCCGCTTTCTGGACTAAGTTTTACCGGTCTTGTCCGTGTTCTATATCCCCTGTTTGGTTGTGCTGGTCTGGTGCTGCTGGTCGGTCTGCTGCTGGTTCCTGTTGCCAAATATTTCCGGAGATTGAAAAATAACTTCACATTATAAACAGATCTCATATAATATAGTAAATAATCAATTGGAAAAGGAGCGTATGACTGTGAACTGGCTGGACTGGATTATAGTTGCAATCCTTGTCCTTTCCGCCCTGCGGGGACTGCGCAGCGGCCTTTTAAAAAGTGTGTCGGGGCTTGCCGGGGTTTTAATCGGTTTGTTTGTGGCCTTTGCCTACCATCGCGCCTTTGCTAGCTACCTTTCCACACAATGGAACGCGCAGGAAAAAATCCAGCCCCTGGTGGAAAATTTCCTCAAGAACTGGCTCCCGACGTATAATACCTTGCCCAAAACGCTCTCGCCGGGCAAACTGACATCTGCGGTGCCGTCCGCTTCAAGCCAGTTGAATCATATCGGCGATTATATAACCGGGATGTTTGCCTCCGGGGTCCTGGAGGTCTTCAGCTTTCTGGTTCTTCTATTAGCCACGGTTTGGGCTGCAAGCCTGGTCGGGAGCATCTTAACCAGGGTCGCTGATATCAGCTTTTTAGGCTTGCCCAATCATCTTGGAGGCTTCTTGTTCGGCGCGGCGCGGGGTATCATTATCGTGATGATCATCCTGGCCCTGATGTCGCCCTTCCAGCGAGCCTATGTTCTTCCCGGCGACAAACCCGGATCGCCCGGAACACCCCTACCCTCGGGCAAGGCTTTTCAGGACTCACTATTGCTGCCGTATTTTAATCCTATTTTTAATGCCATAAAACAACCGCTGCCGGGCGCTTTCGAAAGGGAACAGAACGTACCAGGACAGGACCTGGTGGCGCAGGCATCTAACCAGAATAATAGCACCGAAGCCTTATTATGGACCGGCAAAACATTTCCGGGCTTTTTGGGGTAAACTATACTTGCACTTTGATCCCGAAAAAATATAAATCTGCCAAAATATAAAACAACAATGTGGAAGATAGGAGATATTTTTAATGAGTGGAACTAAAGTTCAACACCCGGCCGCCCTGATGGCCTACTGCAGGCTTAATGTCTGGGACTTCCTGAACATTGAACAAAGAGCTGGGGTCATGACCTTTTCGGATGCGTATAAAACATTTTTGGATGCCGCTAAAACAGAGCGGGAGGCTGTGGCAGTGGCCGAAAGCCTGCTTCGGGAAGCAGGCTTTCAGCCACTGGAAGAATTTCCAGATCTAAAACCGGGGGACAAGATCTACACGGTTATCCGCCAAAAGGCCCTGGTTGCAGCTGTCATAGGGAAAGCTCCCCTGGCAAAGGGCTTGCATCTCCTGGGTGCTCACATTGACAGCCCCCGCCTCGATTTAAAACCCCAACCTCTTTACGAGGAGGATGAGCTGGTCCTGCTTAAAACCCACTACTACGGTGGAATTAAAAAGTACCAGTGGCTGTCGGTCCCCCTTGCCCTACACGGCGTGGTGATCAAAAATAACGGCAACAGCATACCAATCGTAATTGGTGAAAACCCCGGTGACCCTGTTTTCACCGTCAGCGATCTCCTACCGCACCTGGCGAAGGACCAGATGGACAAAAAAATGATGGATGCTGTGCCAGGTGAGGGCCTGAATATCCTGGCAGGGGGTATCCCTCTCGCAGGGGAAGGGCTTAAGGAAAGATACAAGTTGGCCGTGCTGGACTTCCTTTACCGGAATTATAGTATTACTGAGGAGGATCTGATCAGTGCGGAGCTTGAGCTGGTGCCGGCCTGGCCTGCAAGAGATATCGGGCTGGATCGCAGCTTTGTTGGAGGGTACGGCCAGGACGACCGTGTGTGCGCATATACAGCGCTCAGGGCCTGTCTGGAAATATCAAACCCGGAAAGGACAGCCCTGCTTGTGCTGGCCGATAAAGAGGAAATTGGGAGTACCGGAAATACTGGGATGACGGCCATGTTTTTTGCGAACGCCGTGGCCGAAATCGCGTCGCGCTGCGGTCCTGACTACAGCGAGCTGGTTTTGCGCAGGATCCTGGCTAACTCACGCGCCCTTTCCGCTGATGTTAACGTCGCGCTGGATCCCAACTACGGGGATGTTGTGGAAAAACGGAACACGGCCAGACTCGGCAGTGGGGTGGTATTGACCAAGTATACCGGGAGCAGGGGTAAGAATTCCTCGAACGATGCCCATGCCGAAATGGTCGCCTATATCAGGCAGTTGTTCAACCGTGCCGGGGTTGTCTGGCAAACGGGTGAACTGGGCAAGGTCGACCAGGGAGGGGGAGGCACCGTCGCGCACTTCCTGGCGGCCCACGGGATGGACGTGCTGGACTGCGGAGTTGGCCTGCTTGGAATGCATTCTCCTTTTGAAGTTTCCAGCAAGGCCGATATCTTCATGGCCTACAGGGGATACAAGGCGTTTTTGTCAAGCCCGGTTTAAAATCTCCGCAGGAATCAGGAAGGGACAAAAAGCTTTCAAAAAACAGGCAGGAATTTATCTGATAAAAGACCTTGGATCTGCGTGATTGGGCTTAATGCGCCGTATTTAATTGAAATCAAACCCACGAATTCCAAATAAATTAGGCACCCAATAACATAATAACTTAGGTACCCGGTACCAAGGTTATAGGAGGTGTTCTTTTGCCTAAATATGCCGTTGGCGATGTTGTCAAGACCCGAAAAACCCACCCCTGCGGTGGTGACCTGTGGGAAGTCACCCGTACCGGGGTGGATTTCCGGGTTAAGTGTCTGAAGTGCGGAAGGGTCCTCTTGCTCCCCCGGCCGAAGTTTGAAAAATCGGTCAAGGCGGTGGTCCAGCCGGCCACTGGTGTGCAAGGTCCTCTCGATCAATAATCCGGACGCCGGCTGGAGAAAAAGGCCAAAACTTTAAGAAGGGACCCTGGATTTTACTATCGGAAACGGATTTAGTCTGAGATACGGTAGGTCCAGTTGACCCCGTTATTGTTATCCCAGTTTTCCAGACTGTCCTTAAAGCAAAAATTCAACTGGGCTCCTTCCTGGATAGCAATCATTTTTTCCCAACCCGCCTGTGTTTGCTCCATTGGCTGGTCGCTGGGCGCGCTCCAGTTTTGCTGGTTGCCATACCCGCAGTGCAGGTAGATACGTTCCACTCCTTTCTCCGACAGCAGGCCTTTGTAAAGGATGCTTACTTTTTTGCCGTCTTCTGTCAGGGGTTTTACCTGCACCCCCTGGATAGAGTCAGAATACGCAAACGGTTTTATTGAGTTCAAGGAAATCGCCTCCGTTCCTATACTTCTATCTTAGTGTGCTTCGAAAACCGGGAGATTATAAGTTAAGGTTAATTTAGCCATGCGATTTTCGCGCCGTCCTTGCCATTTACATAGCGCTGTGCTATAATTTATTAGTCAAAATTTACATTTTGGCGGCCCACCCTGCTCTATCCTCGGAGATAGGGCCATAGTCCACAGGGAGGAGGTGAATGGTTTGCGCAAGTACGAAGTAGTCTTTGTTCTTCGTCCGGATTTGGACGAAGAAAAGAACACAGGGGTTATTGAGAAGTTCAAGACTCTGATTGAAAGCCACGGTGGTGAAGTTGTAAAGCTTGATAAATGGGGTAAGCGCAGGCTGGCTTACGAGATAAAGGACTTCAAAGAAGGCTTTTATGTCCTCATTCAGATGAACGCTGATTCTAAAGTGGCCACAGAGTTAAGCCGTGTTTTTAAGATTACGGATGAAGTGCTACGGCATATGATCGTCCGGGAAGACGAATAAATGGCTTGATAAAGCACAGGACAAGAATTATTTTGCAAGAATTAGAGAAGCCGGCAAACCCGGAGAAAAAACCAAGGCGGTGGAAACCATGCTCAATAGGATAATCTTAATCGGTCGTCTTACCAAAGACCCGGAGTTGCGCTATACTCCTAATGGAGTTGCCGTGGCAAAGTTTACTTTGGCGGTTGACCGTCGCCAGGTAAAGGACAGGGAAAAGGAAGCCGACTTTATTGACATCGTTGTTTGGCAGAAACAAGCTGAAAACTGTGCCAACTATATTGGGAAGGGCAGGCTTGTCGCTATTGACGGCAGGCTGCAGGTCCGCTCTTACGATGACAGTCAGGGCATCCGCAGAAAGGCCGCCGAAGTGATAGCCGAGAACGTGCGCTTTCTTGATCGCCCCAAGGACAAGGAAGGCGGATCTGCTTACGGTACAAGCCATGTCGGGGGAAGCCCGGGGCAGGGTAGTCCGGGACAGGGCAGCGAAATTAGCTTCAATGAAGACGATATACCGTTTTAGAGCGATGGCTGCCGGATGATGGCGCCAATACGAGGAGGTAGGTTGTTTGAAACGCGAAAGGGGCCGCAGGGGGAAAAAACGGATCTGCAGTTTTTGTGTGGACAAGATGGCGGCCATTGATTATAAAGATGTGCCGCGTCTGAAGAAATATATTACCGAACGGGGGAAAATCCTGCCCCGCCGGATCTCGGGAAACTGTGCCAGGCACCAGCGGATGTTGACCACCGCAATTAAAAGGTCGCGCAACATCGCACTCTTGCCGTTTACAGCAGAATAAAACATCAGGGGAGGGCCAAAGGTCTCCCCTGCTTATTTTTTAGCCCAAAAATCATCCAACATAGCTATAGTTTGACATAATTAAAGGATGTAATGGCAGTTTTTCAAGAGTGTACCCATTCGGGGTATAAATAACAGGCAAATCATCCGCTCGAGCTGCAGGAGAAAAAACCAGCTTCGAAGAATGTTTTTATGATCAAGTTCACTGCAGGAGGATACTCAATGATACCTGGCAAACTGGAAGGCGGCATCGCGAAAAATATCAAGGTTATCGACTGGTTGAAAGCCGACCTTGTAACTTCGGTGTCAGCGCTGTTTAAATCCATGCTCAGGGGCAGCGAAGACCTTCTCCTCGATGCCCTGGCCAGCCTGATGATCACCTGCTATGTCCTGGGCCGGAGGCTGGGTATCAATTTCCCTCGCCTGGACTTGAAGGTGGAAGCCAAGCTGCGCCAGGGTATTGAGGAAGATCACGAGTTGGAAAGGTGGTACGGTGATCTTTCGGCTCTTTTGAACTACATGGCTGATAAAAAGAGGTGATGCTTTGACAAATGGCAATAAAACAGGTGCCCTGTCAGAGTGGGCTTTTTTTACTCTTTTAGCCGTACTGGCAGGGCTGGTCGGCCTGTACCTGCCTTTTCTTGCAACCCTTGCCACAATCTGTCTCCCCCTGCCGCTGATCCTGCTGGTTATCAGGAGGGACGTCCGCTACGGACTAATCGGGCTGGCGGCAGCGGGGTTGATTTTGGTGGTCCTGTCGTCGGAGCCTGTAATGACGATGGTATTGATTGTTTCATATGGTCTGCTGGGGATTCTTTTCGGCCTGCTGTTTAAAAACAGGATTTCTTCCTGGAAGAGTTTTTTGATCGGCCTGCTTGGCTCTGTGAGCCTTGCACTTGTGTCCGCAGCAGCGATTTATCTCTTGAACGGAGAAAATATTTTCGTCCTGAACGAGGAAGCCAGGCAGGCGGCTGCGCAGTGGTGGGCGGCCAATCAGGGCGCCATGACGTTTAGTGATGTTCCAGCGGAGTGGCAGGAGGAGTTTACTAGTAAAGTACTGGCCATGCTGGAGTTGTTGATCCCTGGGCAGTATCTGATTACCTCGGCCGCCTCGGCGGCGGTAACCTACTTTCTGGCCAGGGTGGTCTTGAAACGGTTTAACTTCCCGCTCCCACCGGCGTTTGACCTGACCAGGATGTATTTTCCCTGGTACAGTGTCTGGGGCCTGATCACCGGGCTGGGGCTAACCCTGGCAGGGGATTATTTTACTCTGCCCCTGGCGGCTAAGGTGGGTAAAAATATTCTGTTCATCCTTTTTTACGTATACCTAACCCTTGGTCTTTCAGTTGGCGCCTATTTTTTCCGTAAGGTCAAAGTGGCCAGATTGATTAAGTTTATTTTTTTGTTTCTGGCGATTTTGTATTTCCCCTTTAGCCTTCTGGTGTTTTTACTCCTGGGGGTGGTCGACCCCCTGATTAATCTCCGGCGACTTCCGGAAGCAAACCAGCCAAAGTAAAGGTCGGAAGCCCGGGTCAATTTTTGAAAACTTTATAGGTTCCGGGAGGTGTGAATCATGAGAGTTATCTTGCTCAAAGATGTGCCGGGAAAGGGTAAGCGCGGCGATGTCCTGAACGTAGCCGAGGGCTTCGCGCGAAACTATCTGCTCCCTCGCGGGCTTGCCGGCGAGGCGTCCCAGGGTAAAATCAAAGAACTGGCCGAGCGCCGGCAGGCCGGTGAACTGAAAGAGCAAAAGATGCGGCAGGAGGCCGCTGTGTTGGCAGCGCGTCTGGAAAGCCTCACCGTTGTAGTCAGGACAAAGGCTGGTGAAGGCGGCAGGCTTTTCGGTTCGGTCAACAACAAGGATGTTGCCGATGCCCTGGCAGCCCAGCACAAGATCACGCTGGACAAAAAGAAGCTAAGTGTAAAAGAGCCAATCAAACAGGTTGGGAGCTATTCCGCATTGGCCAAACTGTACCCCACTGTTCAGGCCAAGATTAAGGTCGAAGTGGTTGGGGAGCAGGCCTGAGTTAGTCCAATTGTTCGCTCTTAAGCAATTCCAATACCTTTGATGCGATCCATGGGTAATTAAAAAATGTGCCACATGGAGACATGGAAAGGAGCAGAATATGAAAGTTTTCCTTGAAAAGTTTATTGGAGGGGTAAAGGGCGACACTCCCTGTAAGCTAAATGGCCACGACCAGATTAAGCGTCAGGTCACCGCACTGTACGGCCTTTTGGCCGAACTGTACGGTTCTGACAAGCTGGTTCTGAGGGCAGGCAAACTGGGTGCGCTGAAGTTCATGCGCTCCGATAAGTTGGAGGAAAGAGTACTGGCCCTCCAGAAGTTGGTTTTCGAGGATCCCACTTATGATACCCTGCCCGAGCCGGAGGCAATCCCGGCCATCCTTGAGGAAATCGAGGAGGAAATCGCCGACAACATAGCCCGGCGCACGGTGGAAGACCAGTTGGAGAAAAAAATCAGCGAAAAACTCCAGCAGCGGCACGAAGAGTATGTTAAAGAAATAAAAATGCAGGTGCTCAAGGAAAATGCGGGGCCGGAAAACGCCAATACCTTAAAAAAGCTGGCCCTTTTGGAAAAGATGGAGCAGAAAAAACTCTCGAAGTCGGCCATGGAGTTTCTGCGGCCGTCTTCTTTCGAGGAGATTATCGGCCAGGAGCGGGCTGTAAAGGCGCTCCTGGCCAGGCTGGCCTCGCCTTACCCGCAGCACATCCTGCTTTACGGCCCACCCGGCGTGGGTAAGACCACTGCTGCCAGGTTGGCCCTGGAGATCGCGAGGAACGCCAAAGGCACGCCGTTCACAAAGGACTCAACCTTCATAGAGGTCAACGGCGCTACTCTGCGCTGGGACCCTCGGGAAGTAACCAACCCGCTTCTGGGTTCCGTGCACGACCCTATTTATCAGGGCGCCAAGCGGGACCTGGCCGAAACCGGTGTGCCGGAGCCCAAACTGGGGCTGGTCAGTGATGCACACGGTGGGGTGCTGTTTATTGATGAAATCGGCGAGATGGATTCTATTTTGCAAAACAAGCTTTTGAAAGTGCTGGAGGACAAAAGGGTTTACTACGACTCCTCTTATTATGATCCCCACGAGCCCAATATTCCCCAGTACATTAAAAAGATCTTTGAGGAAGGTGCGCCTGCGGACTTTATTCTAATTGGCGCCACCACCCGTGATCAAGAAGAAATCAACCCGGCCATCCGCTCCCGTTGCGCAGAAGTTTTCTTTGAGCCCCTGACGCCCCTTGCCATTCAGGAAATTTTAAAACAGGCAGCTTCAAAGCTAGGTGTGGAACTGGCTCGGGAAGTGCCCGAGATCATCAGTGAGTATACCATCGAAGGGCGCAAGGCCATCAGTATTCTAGCCGATGCTTACGGCCTGGCTTGCTACCGCAATGATGCAGGGGAAAGTTACCGCATTACCTTGGAGGATGTCCTGGAAGTAGTACAGGTTAGCAGGTTAAGCCCTTATGTCACCTGCAAGGTTTCTTCCCATCGAGAGGTGGGCAAAATATTCGGGCTAGGCGTCATGGGGTTTTTGGGTTCAGTCCTGGAGATAGAGGCGGTGGCATTTCCTGCACGCACCCAGGGTCAGGGGACCATTCGCTTTAACGATACCGCCGGAAGCATGGCCAAAGACTCCGTGTTTAATGCCGCCTCGGTTATTCGGAAACTGACCGGGGAAGACATGGCCAACTACGACCTGCATGTAAACGTGGTAGGCGGCGGTCGCATTGACGGCCCCTCTGCGGGGGTGGCCATTTTCCTGGCTATCCTGAGCGCCATCCAAGGTCGCCCGATACCCCAGGATCTGGCCGTTACCGGTGAGGTTTCCATCCAGGGCAAAGTACGGGCAGTGGGCGGTATCTGCGAAAAAATATACGGAGCAAGGCAGGCTGGGATTAAAGCCATTCTACTGCCAGGCGAAAATCAGAAAGATGTGCCGGCAGACCTAAAAGGAATCCAAGTAGTAGCTGTCAGTACCGTAGAAGAAATTATCCGGCACGTTTTCCCGCCTACCGGTGTCGACGATTTAGTTAGTTAAAAAAGGTGGTATCCTTGTTAGAACGAATTCCCCCCCAAAATATTGATGCCGAACAGTCTGTGATTGGCGCCATGCTTCTTGACCGGGAAGCCATTTACAGGGTGATGAAAACCTTGCGCCCGGAAGATTTTTACCGGGAAGGCCACCGGAATATCTTTGAGGCTATGCTTCTCTTAAACGAGAGCGGCAGCCCTGTGGATTTGATTACCGTAAGCGAAGAGCTCAGGCAGCAGGGAACGCTGGAAAAAGCCGGCGGTGTGGCCTATCTTGCCTCCCTTGCGGAAATGGTTCCCACGAGCGCCAACGTGGAGTTCTACGCCCGGATTGTCGAGGAAAAAGCGCTTCTGCGCACCCTGATCAGCCTGTCTACAAGAATTGCCGGCAGGGGCTATGATGAAGGAGAAGAGCCGGAGAAG
The DNA here is from genome assembly GCA_002408725.1 of Pelotomaculum sp. UBA5255. Classification (GTDB taxonomy): domain Bacteria; phylum Bacillota; class Desulfotomaculia; order Desulfotomaculales; family Pelotomaculaceae; genus DTU098. The sequence continues at coordinate 4,399 of DHTR01000001.1, read as the reverse complement.
CTCATCGCCGAAGCCGAACGAATGATCATGGAGTTGGGCAGCCGCCGGGTGGCGAACGCCTTTTTTTCCATCAAGGACGTCTTTCTGGACACCTTTTCCCACCTGGAATTCCTTTATAATAACCGGGGCAACGTAACAGGTGTCCCCACTTCCTTCGGCGACCTGGACCGGCTCTGCAGCGGACTGCAGCCTAGCGACTTCATTATCCTGGCGGGACGTCCCAGTATGGGTAAAACCAGCCTGGGGCTGTGCATCGGCTATAACGCGGCCCTTAAACACGACATTCCGGTGGCCATCTTCAGCCTGGAGATGTCCAAGGAGCAGCTGGCCCAGCGCATTCTCTGCGCCGAGGCCAAGGTAGACCAGCACCGGATCCGCTCCGGGGATCTGGACGAGGAGGATTGGCAGAAGCTGCATGAAACGGCGGGGCGGCTAGCCAAGGCCCCAATTTATATTGATGATTCGGCGGCCATCTCCATCCGGCAGGTCCGGGCCAAGGCAAGGCAGCTCAAGGCCGAGAAAGGGCTGGGCCTGATTGTTATCGACTACCTGCAGATGATGCAGGGCAGCCGCCGCTCCGAAAACCGCCAGCAGGAGATTTCCGAGATATCCCGTTCTTTAAAAGGACTGGCCAAGGAGTTGAATATACCCGTACTAGCCCTGGCGCAGCTTAGCCGGTCGGTGGAGCAACGCCCGAACAAGCGCCCGGTAATGTCCGATTTACGCGAGTCCGGTTCCCTGGAGCAAGACGCCGACCTGATCATGTTTATCTACCGGGATGAGTATTATAACCCTGAATCCGAGAAAAAAGGCATCGCCGAGATCATTATATCCAAACACCGGAACGGTCCCGTCGGAAGCATCGAGCTTGTGTTCTTAAAAGAACTGACCAAGTTTGTGCCGTATATAAAAGATACCGAGGGAAATTAAAAATAGTTTTAACAGGGAGCTCTGCTCCCTGTTTTTATTATATAATTAACTTGACAAAATCTGTGAAGTTATGTAATATAAACGTGTTGCCCAATTGGGTGCACTTTACAACTACATCCACAGGCTAATTCTAAATAGCTCAAATAGCAGCTGACACAGTATTGTTGTTTGGGTTATTTTTGTGCCGTCACGGAAAAAATATTGTTAACCCTTTTTTGTCGGGGAGAGCTGGAGGGGATTCTTTGAACAGACAATATGACGTGATTATTGTCTGTTCAAAGAATCCC
>DHTR01000001.1:2669-3046 GCA_002408725.1 Pelotomaculum sp. UBA5255 | reverse complement strand
ATTATTGTGGGGACGGGGCCGGCCGGAATCTTCACCGCTCTGGAGCTGATTAAAGCCAGGCCGGACCTAAATATTCTGATGTTGGAGAAGGGCCGGGATCTAGAAAAGAGAGTATGCGTTGCCAGGGAGCGTAGCGCCCCCTGTTTCAATTGCTCACCCTGTTCCACCGTTTGCGGGTGGGGCGGGGCCGGGGCCTTCAGCGACGGTAAGCTGACTCTGTCCACGGAAGTGGGCGGCAGCCTGGAACAGTATGTCGGCGAGAAACACCTGGCCGAATTAATTGATTATATTGACCAGATCTACATTCATTTCGGCGCCCCGGAGCATGTCTATGGACTGGAGCACGAAGAGGAAATAGACGATATGAAACGGCGGGG
>DHTR01000001.1:0-2474 GCA_002408725.1 Pelotomaculum sp. UBA5255 | reverse complement strand
AATATGAAACGGCGGGCCGTCCTGGCAGAGCTAAAACTGGTGCCGGTCCGGATCCGACATATGGGCACCGGCAGGTGCAAGGAACTTCTGCAGCGAATGTATGAGTATTTAGTCTCCCGGGGGGTTGAGGTGCGGACATCATGCCAGGTTGGTGAAATCCTGGTGAAAGATAATACGGCCCGGGGCGTCACCTGCCAGGACGGGAAAGCACTTGAAGCCAGGTTTGTGGTGATGGCGCCCGGCAGAGAAGGAGCGCGCTGGCTTGGCCGGGAGGCCCTTCGAATAGGCCTGGAAAACTCGATTAACCCGGTAGACATCGGGGTAAGGGTGGAACTGCCGGCAGCGGTGATGGAGCCGCTAACCAGGATTTTTTATGAGGCCAAGCTAATTTACTACTCCAGGACGTTCAACGACAGGATACGTACTTTTTGCATGAACCCGAACGGAGAGGTAGTCCTGGAGAATAACGACGGGCTTGTTACGGTAAACGGCCACAGCCATGCCTTTAACAAAACCGAAAATACGAACTTTGCCGTGTTGGTCAGCAAGACATTTACAGAGCCTTTCAAGGACCCCATCGCCTACGGCAGGTATATTGCCAGTCTGGCCAACGTGTTGGGCGGGGGGGTTTTAGTCCAGAGCCTGGGAGACCTGCTGTCAGGTCACCGCTCTACCGTAGAAAGACTGGCCAAATGCATGACGCTCCCGACCCTGAACGAAGCCACCCCCGGCGATTTGAGCCTTGTCTTTCCGTACCGCCACTTAATGGGAATCGTAGAAATGCTCAAAGCACTGAATAAGATTGCGCCAGGGGTTTATTCCCGGTACACCCTTCTTTACGGGGTCGAAGTTAAATTTTATTCCTCCCGGCTTGTCCTGTCAAATTCCCTGGAAACGCAGATTAAAAACCTTTTTGCGGCCGGGGACGGGGCCGGTATCACCAGGGGCCTGGCTCAGGCTTCTGTGGCCGGCGTGCTGGCAGCTAGGGAGATTATCAATCGAGTGTAGGGGGTATCCAGATGTCTACAGTGGTATTAATTGGCGCCCAGTGGGGTGACGAGGGCAAGGGGAAGGTAACTGATTTTCTTGCGGAGAAAGCCGATCTGGTGGTCCGGTACCAGGGAGGTAACAACGCCGGCCATACAGTTGTAGTCGGTGACCGTGAGTTCAAGCTGCACCTGGTCCCTTCCGGCATCCTGTATCCGGATAAGATCTGTATCATCGGCAGCGGCGTGGTAATCGACCCTGAGGAGCTTGTTAGAGAGCTAGAGTCCTTGCAAAAACGGGGTATCAACACGGAGAACCTGAGAATCAGCCAGCGGGCCCACGTGATCTTTCCCTATCACCGGCAGTTGGACCAGGTGGAAGAAGGCCGAAAGGGAGAAGACAAAATCGGCACCACCTGCCGGGGCATCGGTCCTGCCTATATGGATAAATCGGCCCGCGTGGGCATCCGGATGATCGACCTGGTGGACCGCGAAGTATTTGCAGGCCTGCTGGCCCGGAATATGGAAGTTAAGAACCATCTCCTGACAAAGGTGTACGACTGTGATCCCCTTGATTTAAACAGTGTCCTGGGAGACTACACGTCCTATGCCGAAACCCTGAAAAAATACCTGGCAGACGTCTCAATCATTATTAATGACGCCATGAAGCAGGGTAAAAACGTGCTCTTTGAAGGCGCCCAGGGAACCCTTCTGGACCTGGATCACGGCACGTATCCCTATGTTACATCTTCTCACCCCACAGCGGGTGCGGCCTGCTTTGGCGCGGGTATCGGGCCGACCCGAATCGACCGGGTCATCGGGGTAGCCAAGGCCTATACCACCCGGGTCGGGGAAGGTCCCTTCCCCACAGAGCTAAGCGATGATGTGGGCGCTTTGATCCAGAATCGGGGCGGCGAATTCGGCACAACGACAGGACGCCCACGCCGCTGCGGCTGGTTTGACGGGGTGGTGGGACGCTATGCCGTCAGGGTAAACGGCCTGGACTATCTGGCCATTACCAAGCTGGACGTTTTAAGCGGCCTGGAAAAAGTCAAAATTTGCACCAGTTACCGCTACCGGGGAGAATTGATGAAAGAGTTCCCCGCCAGCCTCAGGGTTTTAAAGGAGTGCGTACCTGTCTACGAGGAACTCCCCGGCTGGCAGGAGGACATCACCGGGGCCAGGAGCCTGGAGGACCTTCCGGTGGCCGCCAGGAAGTACCTGGAGCGGATTGAAGAGGTTTCCGGCGCGTCCATTGCTCTGGTCGGTGTGGGAAGCAGACGTTCCCAGACTATCCTGACCGTCGGTCTGTACGACTAGGTAAACAAAATATAAAATTACAGAACGGGCTCTGTAAGGGGTCCGTTTCTGTTTATTTTTTTCTTTTTTTATAGTTGACACCCCTTCCCCTGTTATAGTAATATTACTAACTGTAAGGCATTTTGGGCCATTAGCTCAGTTGGCAGAGCACCTGACTTTTAATCAGGG
>DHTR01000097.1:14646-16606 GCA_002408725.1 Pelotomaculum sp. UBA5255 | reverse complement strand
GTGACGATTGATTTTTATTGGGCCCAGCATAGTACATGTGTTCTCCCTTTTCTCTCCTTGTATTCGTAACGGCTTTTATCCAGCCACGGGTTTCACGCACTGGAGAAAATTGTTTCCAGATTGGACAGAAACAAACCCCAATATAATGGGGTTTTAGCCAAGGAAACACAGATCTTCCCGGTGAAAATAAAAACCGGCCAGGCGACCGGTCTCATTTTTAAATAATAATACAAATTAGCCCGCCGGATCCTTCATTGACAATCCGCTGGAGAGTCTCCTGGAGCTTAAATTGAGCGTTCTCCGGCATGCGGTGAAGCTTGTTCTGGATGCCCTCTCTGACAAGGTCATGCACCGACTTCCCAAATATCTCCGACTTCCAGATTTTTTGCGGGTTATCCTCAAATTCCTTGAGCATATACTGGACCAATTCTTCACACTGCTTTTCAGTACCTATGATAGGCGTAATCTCGGCAGTAATATCGGCCTTAATTATGTGCAGTGACGGAGCGGCTGCCTTGAGCTTGACACCGAAGCGGTTACCCTGGCGGATCAACTCCGGTTCCTCCAGGATCAGCTCATCCAGGGTTGGAATTACCACACCGTAGCCGACATCCCTGACTTCGCTTAAGGCTTGGGCCACCTTATCATACTCCCGCTTGGCAACGCTGAGTTCCTTGACCAGGCGGAAGAGTTCCTTTTCCCCTTCAATAGTAAAACCGGATTGTTCACTCAGCACCTGGTAAAAAAGTGAGGGATCGGAAGTAATGCCAATCGAGGCCGAGCCCGTACCCATATCCATACTGCGCAGGCTGACCTGGTCCACAAATTCGTAATCCGCAAGGGATTCCACAGCCCCGTTCACGTCCCTCAGGCGACGGACATTTTTAACTGTCTCCCGGACCGACTCTTCAAATTTTTGCCGTAGCCAGTGTTTGAATTCCAATTCTTCCACCCAGGGCGGAAGAGTGATGTTGACTTCGTTGACCGGGAATTCATAGAGCAGCTTTTCAAGAATATTTAAGATATCGGACTGTGTCATCTGCGCACAGTCAATCGGTAATACCGGTACGTCATACTTCTCGCTCAGCTCCGCAGCCAGCTGCCGGGCTTCCTCACAGGCTGCGTCAGTGCTGTTAAGAAGGACCAGGAAGGGCCGGTTAATGTCCTTCATTTCCTCGATGACTCTCTCCTCGGCCTCAACATAACTATCTCTGGTGATATCGGTTATGCTCCCATCAGTAGTCATGACCAGGCCCATGGTGGAGTGCTCGGAGATGACCTTACGGGTCCCTACTTCGGCAGCTTCCTGGAAGGGTATCGGTTCCTCAAACCAAGGAGTGGAAACCATTCTTGGACCGTCTTCTTCTTCGTACCCAAGGGCGCCTTCAACCCGGTAACCCACACAGTCAACCATGCGCATTTTTACATTCAAATTTGGAGTTATTTGTATTTCCACAGCTTCGTTGGGTATAAACTTCGGTTCAGTAGTCATGACCGTCCGGCCCGCCGCACCCTGGGGCAATTCATCCTTGGCCCGTTCCCGGTCATGAACATTTTTTATATTGGGGAGCACCATTAATTCCATAAACCGCCGAATGAACGTGGATTTACCGGTGCGTACGCCCCCAACTACGCCGAGATAAAGATCCCCGCCGGTCCGTTCCGCAATGTCGCGGAAAATGTCGGTTCTTTCCATGTACACACTCCCTCCTTCAAAAAATTATACAATTTACCCCGTATATTAACGGTTTGCATCCCTCCCCCGTACCAGTGAAGGCAAAATCTTCAATCCCATCCGTGAACCTAGTCCACGTCTATTTTTTTCCAATAGCATACAATAACATTATATATATATGAGTTTATTGGACGAATATGACCGGGCAAACGAAAATTCAAGATAAAAAATACCATAAATTACCGTTGTTATTTTATTTTAATTTAAAAAGAAACACCTGGCTTA
>DHTR01000097.1:4728-14377 GCA_002408725.1 Pelotomaculum sp. UBA5255 | reverse complement strand
CCACGGAGGCCGCAGCCTCGGCCACTTCTTCCATCTCGTGGGTTTTGCCCCGGGTCATCAGTTCGCTGACTGCGGTTGCGGGGTTCAGTTCATCAAAAAGCACCCGGTAGATCTGCTCGGTAATCGGCATCTCAACAGCGCAATGAGCGGACAGACGCCTGGCAGCCCGGGTGGTCCGGACTCCCTCAACAACCATTCTTACTTCGGCAAGCGCCTCAGCTATGGGTTTTCCCTGCCCGATAGCAATTCCGGCCCGGCGATTACGGCTGTGCATACTGGTACAGGTAACAATCAAGTCACCCACCCCGGATAGGCCGGCAAAAGTAAGAGGGTTAGCCCCCATTGCAATACCCAGGCGGGTTATCTCGGCAAGGCCACGGGTCATTAAGGCTGCCTTGGTATTATCCCCAAAGCCCAGCCCATCAGCTATACCCGTACCCAGGGCAATAATATTTTTAAGGGACCCACCCAGTTCAACTCCGGTCATGTCCGGGTTGGTATAAACCCTGAAGCACTCGCACATAAACAGATCTTGCACATACTCCACACTTTTAAGGTGGGATGATGCTGCTACCACCGCAGTGGGAATCTCCCTGCCTACCTCCTCGGCGTGACTCGGCCCGGAAAGAACGACGTATCTTTGCAGCGGATCAGGGTCTGTTTCTCCGGCAAACACCATGGACATCCTGTAGAGGCTCTCCTCTTCGATCCCTTTGGCGGCGTTAACCAGAATGGCAGCATCCGGGAGAAAGGGCAGGGCACTGCGCAGGACCTCCCGAAAAGCATGGGAAGGCACTCCAAACAGGACGACCTCCGCATCATGTAACGTTTTCTCCAGATCAACAGTCGCCTTGATCCCGGGCGGCAACACAACCCCGGGCAAATACCGGCTGTTTTCCCGGGTTTCGTTAATCTCTTGAACCTGTTCCGGGCAAATGGACCACAACCTCACCGTATGGCCCTTCAGGGAGAGGAGCCTGGACAGGGCAGTTGCCCAACTGCCCGCACCGAGAACCCCGATTTTTTTGCTCACCTGCCCACCTCCACTCATAATTTTTTTCGTCCGATTTTTGGCTCTGTCCCGCCTACCAACCTTTTAAGATTGGGAATATGCTTGTATACTGCAAAAGCAGCGAAGAAAACACCCACGGCTAGATAAGGCCACTCCAACCGAAACACCAGCATCAATAAAGGAATTGAGACAACAGCCGTGATTGAACCTGCGGAAACATACCTGGAAAGACCCACAACAACCAACCAGATCACCATTGTAAGAACCCCAACCGGGAAGGAAATAGCGGCAATGATACCCACACCGGTGGCAACAAGCTTTCCACCCTTAAAGCCCAAAAACACCGGCCAACTGTGTCCGGCCAGCGCCGCCATACCGGATCCGGCAACCAGTAGGGGGGAACCGTAATGCCTGGCCAGAATCACAACCAGGACCCCCTTCCCGAAATCCCCGACAAAGGCCAGCACCCCCGCCACAGGACCGGCGTTCCGCCAAACATTGGTCATGCCAACGTTGCCGCTTCCGCACTTGCGGATGTCAATCCCTTTCCAGCAGCGTGCAATAAGATAACTGAAGGGGATTGACCCAATCAAGTAGCCGGCTATGACAATCCAGTAATACATAGCAACTCCCCTCTGATAATAAAGAAAAGTGGTTATTTACCTCAAAACTTCTTTTGTTCTTTTCCGGAGGATAAAGCGGACTGGGGTTCCCTCAAACCCGTAGGCTAACCGGACCTGGTTTTCCAGATAGCGAAGATAGGAAAAGTGCATAAGTTCCGGGTCGTTTACAAAGAGAATAAATTTAGGCGGCTTCACCCCGCCCTGGGTAACGTATAAAATTTTAAGCCTCCTAGCCTTGTCTGAGGGAGGAGGAGTCTGCAAAGCCACTTCCCTGAACAGATTGTTCAGATCCGGAGTACCAATACGCGTCGCATGCTGCTCTGCAACAAAATCAACCAACTCCAGCACTTTCTGTACCCTTTTACCCGTGAGCGCCGAGGTGAAAATCAAGGGCACATATTGCATAAACCCCAGTTCTCTCCGGATCTTTTCAGTAAAACGGTTTATGGTACGATCGTCTTTTTCCACGAGATCCCACTTGTTTACCACCAGGACTGACGCCTTACCGGCTTCGTGGGCATAACCCGCAATGCGCTTGTCCTGTTCGGTGACCCCCTCTACCGCGTCCACAACGATTAAAACCACATCGCTCCGATCAACGGCCCGCAGTGAACGGATCACGCTGTATTTTTCCGTGGGGAGATCGATCTTGCCCCTGCGCCGCATCCCTGCCGTATCGATAATGACGTAGTGCTTATCATCCCGCTTAAAGGCGGTATCGATAGCGTCCCGGGTCGTACCGGGAACGGTGCTGACAATCACCCGCTCCTCCCCCAGGATGGTGTTGACCAGGGAAGACTTACCCACGTTAGGCCGGCCAATTACGGCCATTTTAATGACATCTGTTTCATATTCGTCCGCTGCCACATCCGGCAGCAGTTCCACCAACCTATCCAGCATATCGCCAGTGTTCAGGCCCTCTGCCGCTGAAACGGGAACCGGGTCTCCCAGACCCAGTTGGTAGAATTCATAAGTCTGGGGAGGCGGATCAAATCGTTCAACCTTATTCGCGACCAGTACGGCAGGTTTGTTGGCCTTGCGGATCATCGAAGCAATTTCCAGGTCATCCGGGTTCAGGCCGGCTCTGGCATCTACCACAAAAAGGACGGCATCCGACTCCCGGATGGCAAGTTCCACCTGCTGCCGGACACCCTGAATAATTTCGCCGCTTTCCTGGAAATCAAGTCCTCCGGTATCAACCAGGGTAAAACTTTGTCCCGACCACTCGGCGTCTTGATAAAGGCGATCCCTGGTTACCCCTGGTTCCCCTTCCACTATGGCCACCCGTCCCCCGACAATCCGGTTAAAAAGTGTTGATTTCCCTACATTGGGCCTACCCAGAATCGCGACAACCGGTTTAGGCACGGTTTCTCACCTCCTCCGCGTACAGTTATTCTTCATTGTAACTCTATCTTGATCATTGCAATTAATATTTTGCCCTTATCTCTAAAAAGTTAACTCCTTCCATTCGAGTACCATGCCGCTTTTTCCGGCCCGTCCAGCAATACATCCAGCAATTGGCCCGGCCCAGCCACCGCCGCCACCTTAACCTTCAGGTTCCGGCTTAATTCCAGCAGGCTCATGCCGTCCAAAAAGACAGGCTCTTCTTTTTTTAGTGAAACTGCCGGAATCACCAGCAAGTTCCCTATTTCGGCGGTACAGACCTGGGAAACCAGGTCTGTACCTGTAAGCAGCCCGGCAACTGTAACTTTCTCACCAAAGAAGCAGTTCTCGATAACTTTTACGATTACTTCCATGCCGTTGACCCGGTTCAGCTCAGCCGCCACCGGGCCTAGTACTTCTTCCCCCAGTACACCGGTTACCAGGGTTACTTTTATTTTTACTCGCTTCTGGGGTAAGCGGACCTTAACTTCCTCCCATTCCTCCAAAAAAAGGCGAGTCAGACCCACCCCGTTTTCGGTCTGCGGAAAGTCGGCGTATCGTTCTAAAGGGGGCACCGGCTCTCCGGATAGCAGGTAAAACTCATCCGATGCAAAAATAAAAGGATCGCCCAGGGTGCGCAGGTATTCCTCCTGCTTTGAGCCAACCCAGCGGACAAGCCGGCGGGCTTTTGCCCTCGTAAAATCCAGAAGGGGATGGCGGCCTTGCCTGAACCGGGTCAGCCCCACCGGTACCACCGCCAGGGATCTGACCGCCGGCCACAGGCCTGACAGGTCGTCAGCTGTTCGAGCCAGTTCCATTCCGTCATTCAAGCCGGGACAGAGGACCACCTGTGTATGCATTTCAATACCTGCAGCCGCCAGCTCCTGCAGTTGTCCCAGAATTAACCCGGCCCTGGTGTTGCCGAGCATGCGCTTGCGCAATTCCGGGTTGGTGCTATGGACGGAAATATAAAGAGGACTCAAGCGCATTGAGGCAATCCTTTGCAGTTGCTGTTCGTGGACGTTGGTGAGAGTAATGAAATTACCGCTCCAGAAAGACAGACGGTAATCATCATCTTTCACGTAAAGGGTGTCCCGCATCCCCGGAGGCATCTGGTCAACAAAACAAAAGACACAATGATTGGAGCATTGAATGGTGCGTCCGAAGCCATCACCCTCGAATCTGAGGCCCAGGCCTTGATCGTAATCCTTTTCCAAATCAAGGATCCATTCTTCACCGCTAGCTTTTTTTAAATCTAAACTTAAATCCTCTTCGGCTTCCAAAAAGCAGAAATCAATTAAGTCACGAACCGGCTCACCATTGACAGCAATCAGCCGGTCTCCTTGCTCAATTCCCATTTCTTCGGCGATACTTCCCGGTTCCACCCGCGCAACAGCCAGTCCCCTGGGCTTCATCTGGGGCACTCCCCCCCGCTTTTACTCTCAAACCATTATCTATAATTTCTCTTGGGTAGTCAAGGAAGATTTACCAAGGCCCGTAGTGATCTCCGAAACCAGTTGCGACAATCGACCGTAGTGCTTTTTGACCCCGATGGATGTCAAATAACGGCCAAGTGGGGCCAGGTAATTGCTGCGGCAAAAAAAGCTCCCGGCCAAAAGATAAAGGTTATCCCGGACTCCGCTGTCAATCAGGCTCAATTCACTTTCCTTAATCTCATACATGCCGAGGAAACTCTCCACCAGGCGGTAGATCATCCCTCTCTCGCCTTTTACAGACAAGGCGTAAACATCGTTACCCTGACTGTCTTTTCCCAGGGAAAGGATCTTTCCTGCACCGTTATCTTGACCTTCACCGTTTTCTTTGAAATTCAAAAACGGCAGGCTCCAAAAACTGCCACCCGGTTTTTTCCCTATCGGCAGACTTCCCGTATGGATCGCTCCCGCCAAAGCAGCAAGTGGATAAGTGCTGTCGCTGAAGTATAGGATTTTCACCGTATCCTCCCACCTTGCTCTTTACTCTTTGAACTAGTTTAACCATTTGGAAATAAGCCGCCTGGGTGCCCCTGGTAACAAGGGGGCGCCCTACCCTGATAAACCTCCAGCGGCGGGAGAGAAATCCCCCGAGCTTCATCGTCAGGTTAACTTTACCCATCACGTTGACCAGATAATAATCATCCGGTGTAACGCCGAAAATCCCCGCAAGGCTCTCGAACATGTTTTCCAGGATCTCTGGATGGCTGCGTCTCGCGGTCAGGAAGACCTCATGGCCGGCCTTATCTTTCCCCACGAAGAAAAAATGCCCGTGCTCGTCGGCTTCCTGACGGTCATAGAGGGGTACCGCCCAGAATTCTTCACGGGAAGGAATCCGATCTTCCGGGAAAATTCCCAAGTGAATAGCGGCGGCAGTCACTGAAGAATGAGCGCCGCCGTAACAGTGGTAAATTATTTTCATTCGTGCCTCACCACTATATATGTGCCGTTTTCCAATTCGTGGACAGTTGAATCCAGGATCTTGGAAAGCTTGATGGAAATTGAGATTAATTCATCTTCATTCCGGGCAAAAAAAATGGGGGCGCCCCCGCTCACCTTATCCATATTAACGGTGACAACTGCTTGGATTGACTCGCTATTCTGATTCAATTTAGCCCACCTTCTTTCCTGGCAGCTTTAATGACAGGTCCGGCCTTCAGCGGCTTGCTCCTGGCGCTTTCGAGCACCGGGGTAAGCTTCACCGCCGCAATCAGTTGCTCCATGTCCTTTTCTACCGGTAAAATATAAAGCCCAACATCGCCCGTATCCGGGTTCTTTCTTGCCATGGGCGTAAATTCAGGGATGTCCACATCTTTTTTCGTACCCAGGATAACAGCCGCGGTAAAGGCAATAGCCTTGCGCTGGCCGACATCGTGAATCGTAGCCCTGGCATTGCCATCTATAGGCCTGATCTTTACGGCCAGCCCATCTTTCAAAATTTTGGTTCGCATTGATTCCAGACCCACATTCATAATGCTAATCTCGTCCACCATTAAAATAGGCCCTTTAAAATAAAGCCGGGCCGGCGAAATATCACAGATGTTGCCAATAACATCGCCGGACATGAAATAGTGGCTGAAGATCAGGGCAACTAGGGCCGTGAAAACGGCGGCAGCCAGCCCTCCGAACTGGGCGGCCAGGCTGGTCACAAAAGCTGTTCCCATAACCAGGTAATTCCTGGCCTCAAAGGTCCGGGCAATCCCTTCGATATAATCAAGGCCCCTTTTGACCAGTTCAGTTCTCTCCAGGCTTTCCAGGGTTCTGCGCTCCATGGTCCGGATTTCCCGAAACTGCTGCGCGGCCAGGGCGAGAAACGTCACGGCGGTGTAGTCTGGTTTTAATATTGCCGGAATCGCCACGGCCCCCAGCGCAGAAGACACGAAACCCAGGGACAGATGCGCCAGGTAGCCGTGCGGGTAGCCCGGGTATTGCCTATAATCAATACGAAGTAGTACAATCCGGGAGCTAACGCCTGCTATAACGCCGGCTAGAATAACCACCAGGTAATCGGGCATATTGCCTCCTATCCAATCCCATTCATCAGTCTTTTGTTAATTCATCCCTGACATCCTTTAGCTTCTCATTCTCATTGGGGTTGTATACTTCCGGCGTATTTCCCCCTCGCTTGTCGTCATGCTTTCCGAGCCGTTTGCGCAAGGCCCGTCGCGGCCCAAAATAGCTGGTGAACTCTTTCCCAAAACCAGACAGCCTTTTTTTGAAATTCTCCAAGTTACCGGCGCTGATCAGCAGAAATCCCAGCCCACCAACTACGGTCACTCCCAGGATCCAGCCCAGCGCTTTCCAGGCGCCTCCTGCAGCACCGGTAGGCCTACCGCCGACCCCGACCCCGGGCGCTGTTGGAGCAGCGGGAGCAGGGGCTATCCCCAGCGCAGTCGGCATCGCTTCGGTGAAAAACGACACACCCTTAGCAGCTTCTTCTTTTGTATTTGTATGAGTACCTGCCTCAATGAGGAGAGCCGTGGGCATCAGGTCTTGATTGTAATCTCCTCGCCCTACAAAGATTTCTTTTACTACATTGGCGTGCATGTTGTTTGCCGCCGTCATCATTCGCCTTGCAAAATCCATGTTGGCGCTCATTCTTGGGTTTTCCCTGCCCACAACCAGCCGGAGCCTGGCCACCTTTTCACCGTTGATGTTGGCCCGGTAATAACCGGGGTCGGGTACCCCGTCGCGGTGAATATCAAATATTGCCGCAGGGTTGGTCTTCATCAGGTTTGCAGCCGTCCTGCGGGAGCGGACATAGGCGTTGTTATCGTGTGGATCATGAGGGGTCTGATCATAATTCACCTGGATTCCTTTGCCTTTAAGCCTATCCACCATGGTTTTGCCCACCTGGTAGATGCCGCCCTTGAAGGGAATGGACTCTGTACCGTCGGAAGGCACATACGATTCGTCTGAATGGGTATGGTATACGGCAAAGCTGCTTTGCTTTTGCTGGGCAACCTCATTTTTTAAAACAGCCACGTTTTGTCCCGCGTATAACTCGCGATAGGCAATAATTTGCGGATCCATCCCCATAAATTTTGCTTCCGCTCGGTCGCCCTCAACCCTCGCCACGCGGTAAATGCGTCCTTCGCAGGTGTAAAGCTCGTCTCCCGCATAGGCGTTCCGGGCCATCATACTCAACATGTTCCCCTGCTCGTCCACAATTGTTGTGATCCTCCCGATCAGATGGTCGGGCGTACCTTTATCGAATATTCCAGCCGTAGCAAGCGCCGGGTGTGGACTGGGATAAGACCGGAGAACGTGAAACAGGGAAACCCCCGCCAGCACTGCCAGCACGCCGCATAAAAACCTGAATCTATTCCTGCCCACCAAGCTCACCCACCTTCTTCCCATCTTCCAAGACTCTCTCCTGTTTCGACCGCCCTTCACCCTGCAGGCCCGGATCATTTATTTCGGGTTTCTGCAAAGCTTTGATCAACTCTGGGGGACGGCCCTTCATGCTGGGGCCACCTACGAGCCGCTCGAAGGATTCACCGATCAGCTCCGCCAGCAAGATCGCTACGATCCCTGCCAGGACAATGGTATCAAAGGCCCCTGCGCCGCCTATGGCAACGACGTAGTTTTGAGGAGCCCCCTGGCCCAGCAACCACACATAGCTGAAAGCATCCACCAGCAACACACCCAGGGTAGCCGCAATAAAAGCTGCTCTCCTTGACCTCCCAATGAGATAGGCGACAATGCCGCCTACCAGGGGATACAGGTAAATGGCATCAATAAAGGCGTAACGTCCCGCCGGCTCCATGGTCGTCCCGGTATTGATCAAAGAGCCCACCACGTAAACTACGATGGCTGTGATCACCGCCCCGACCAGCGCTCTGGTCCATTCCCTGGCGGTGCCCGCCCGGACTAGAAGATAAATCGCCAGGCCAATGGGCACTAGCGCCCCGCCCACGTTTACCGAGGTTGTAAAAGGGAGAAACGGGAGGGGAATGTTGATAAAACTACCAAGAACAATGCCCGCGATAACAACCAGCGCCCCCCGGTCGGAAAGTCTCATTCGGTCCAGGGCGCGCTGGGCCAGTCCCAGGTAAATGAGAACTGACGCTATCACTAAAACTATTATTCCGATGGGAAACCGCTCCAAGCGTATCAGCCTCCTTGTTACAAGAGTATCAAGATTAGACTGCCTCACCCGGCTTAAAAATATGCAAAAAAAAAAGCGGTTATCCACCGCATTCTTTTTAATGATCTTATTCTTTATCTTTCTTCTCGAACAGGTCACCCACCATATCACCGATAGTCACCACGTCGCTCGTGTCCTGAGGCTTATTATGACTATAATCCTGGTATTCACGGGTCTGTTTTTCTCTGGCCACTTCCCGGATGGAGAGACGGATCCGCTTCTCGCCCGGGTCCACGCTCAGAACCTTGACGTTGACCTCTTCACCCTCGGTAACGACTTCATCCGGCTTGGCCACGTGCCGCTCCGCCAGGTGCGAGATGTGAACCAGTCCTTCCACGCCCGGCTCCAGCTGGACAAAAGCGCCAAAAGGAGCTAATCGGACCACTTTGGCCGGAACAATGCTGCTCACCGGGTATTTCTCTGCCACAGTGTCCCACGGATTGGGAAGCACTTGCCTTAAACCCAGGGAAATCCTTTCATTTTCCCGGTCAATTTTTAATACCATAACTTCAATTTCATCGCTGACTTTAACCACTTCCGATGGGTGGTTAATCCGGTGCCAGGACATCTCTGAAATGTGCAGCAGACCGTCCACGCCCCCAATATCCACAAAAGCGCCAAATTGGGTCAGGCGCCGGACAATACCCTTCACCACCTGATCCTCCTGCAAGTTGGCCAGTAATTCCTCGCGCAGCTTGGCATATTCTTCCTCCAGCACTGCCTTGCGGGACAAAATCACTTTCTTGCGGCCGCGGTTTAACTCGATAACCCGGGTTGAGATGATCTGGCCCAGATATTTCGAGAGGTCCTCGACGTACCCCCTGTCAACCAGGGAGGCCGGTAAGAACGCACGCACTCCAACATCTACTAAAAGACCGCCTTTCACGACTTCTCGGACTGTTCCCTCTACAGGTTCCTGTGTTTCCAATACTTCCTCCAACCTGGTCCAGGATTTTTCGGCGTCGGCTTTTTCCTTGGAAAGAATTAGTTT
>DHTR01000097.1:4191-4519 GCA_002408725.1 Pelotomaculum sp. UBA5255 | reverse complement strand
TTTTCCTTGGAAAGAATTAGTTTCCCTTCATTGTCCTCTGCTTTCAGCACATATACCTCTATCTTATCCCCCACCTTGACAATGTCCTGAATGGAGGTAACTTCACAGCAGGACAGCTCCCTTGCGGGAATAATGCCTTCCGACTTCGCGCCAACATCCACCATGACTTCGTCTTGACCAACGTGGACAACGGTGCCGGTTACAATGTCACCATGGCGAACGGCCTTAACTTCAACCGCGTCATTCATTTCTTCTTCGGGACTGTTCATTTCTTCAATCTCACTCATTCGTCTCTTAACCTCCTCTATAATCCAGTCAGGTGTGGATG
>DHTR01000097.1:2877-4024 GCA_002408725.1 Pelotomaculum sp. UBA5255 | reverse complement strand
ATAATCCAGTCAGGTGTGGATGCACCCGCCGTTAAACCTGCCACATTCACTCCTTGGAACCAGGCTGGATTTAATTCGCCTGCTTCCTCGACGTGATAGGTACGCGTCCCGGATTCGCGGCACAGGCTTGCCAACTTCCTCGTGTTGGCGCTGTTTGTGCCCCCTGCCACGATCATGACGTCAACCTGCCGGGCAAGATCAAGGGCGGCTTTTTGCCGCTCGGCCGTGGCACTGCAGATAGTATTGCAAACCCTGACCTCCGCACCTGTCTTTCTCAAAACCTCAACAATCGAATCAAAATTCTCCCGGGGCTGTGTGGTTTGGGCTACTACCCCAATTACCTCCTCCGCTTTTACAACAGCGGCTTCCCCCGGATCCCCCACCACCAGCGCCTTCCCTTCGGTCCAGCCAATTATCCCCTGGACCTCCGGATGATCCTTATCTCCCACCACCACCACCTGTATATTTTCGCCGGTCAGATTATGGGCTAATCTCTGTGCCCTGCAAACATATGGACAAGTGGCGTCCACAAGATCTAACCCCTGCTTACAGGCAGCTTCCAACAAGGCCGGACCTACACCGTGGGATCTAATCACCAGAGTGCCCTCTTGAATGTCCTCTATGTCTTCAATCTCCCTTAAGCCCTTCTGCGCCAAGCAATCAACCACCTGTGGATTATGGATTAAAGGGCCCAGGGAATAAATAGGGCCTTCCCTATTGCGGATGGCAGCCGTTGCCATTTCGATGGCCCTTTTCACGCCAAAGCAAAACCCTGCCTTTGAGGCCACCCGTACTTCCATAGAATCACCGCTTTTTGCATTTAAATAGAATTCGTTAGAGTCCCTCCGATATCCTTCCAATTATTTATTATTTTGAGGAAAAACCGCGTTTTTGCCTTCCAAAAGCGCGGCAATTCGTGACATGGCCAGATCGCTGACACTTTCCAGGTCTGCTCTGGAGCCCTTTGTATAGGATGTAGTGGGAACAGGCCTGCCAACACGAACTCTGATCTTGCCAAAAAACCCCCTTGTACCGCTCACCGCAACGGGCAGAATGGGAACGCCCGCTTTGAGCGCAAGCATTGCGGCGCCAAGGTGAGGTTTCAGCATTTCACCACTATGGCTCCTCGTTCCCTCCGGGAATACCC
>DHTR01000097.1:1805-2698 GCA_002408725.1 Pelotomaculum sp. UBA5255 | reverse complement strand
CCCCCACCACGTGTCCTTCTTCCAGTAGTTTGACGGCCGTCCTGATCGCGCTTCGGTCAGATTTGTCACGCCGAACCGGAAAAGCGGATAAGCTAACTACATAGCCTACTACCGGAATTTTAAAAAGCTCGGACTTGGCCATAAAGTTAACCTTGCGTTTAAAAGCGCAAATTACGACCACCGGGTCCCAGTAACTGACATGATTGGCCACCAAAACCACACCGCCGCTGTCCGGGAGGTTCTCTGTCCCCCTCACTTCCCAGCGTCTCACAAGCACCAGGATAATCCGGACAAGAAACTTGAGGATCCTTAAGATCATGAACTCCTACCTCCGCGCTGAAACCCGGGCAATGATCATCTTTACCACCTGTTCAGCCGGGCATGTTGAAGAGTCGATAATTTCCGCATCCAAGGCCGGCTTGAGCGGGGCTGTTTCCCTTAAAGTATCGATCCGGTCCCTGGCGAGAATTTCCTCTTCCACCTGGCGCTGATCCACATCGGTACCCTTTCCGGCCAACTCTAACCTGCGCCTCCTGGCCCTCTCGCCCGGAGAGGCAGTAAGAAATATTTTAATCTGGGCATCCGGTAGAACCACTGTTCCGATATCCCGGCCTTCCATGACCACGCCCCCTCTGCAGGCCATAGCCCTCTGCAACTCCACAAGGTGCTTTCTGACCGCAGGCGCCCTGGCCACCAGGGAAACGCTCCTGGATATTACCGGGCTACGAATTTCTTCTGTAACATCCTCACCGTTTAAAAGCACCTTAAGACTGGCGTTCTCGCCGGTAATAAGTGTGATCAAGGCAGACGCGGCAACCAGCGACACCGCTTCCTCGTCGTTCAAGTCAATTCCTTCGCGAAGCGCTTTTAAGGTCATGGCGCGGTACATTGCC
>DHTR01000097.1:1276-1624 GCA_002408725.1 Pelotomaculum sp. UBA5255 | reverse complement strand
ATGGCGCGGTACATTGCCCCCGTATCGATATATAAAAAGTTAAGCTCTTTTGCAACCATCCGGGCAACCGTGCTCTTACCGGCGCCGGCAGGCCCATCTATAGCTATGTTGGGGTTCAAAGCCATGACCCCTCCTGAATTTTTATTATTATTTTTAAACAATCCATTGTTTCTAATTCGACACTTTGCTTTTTTCCCCTTTTTTTATCTATAAATAAAAAGCCTGAAGAGGAAAAACCCTTCCATACCGTATTATTCTACCCGGATATTTTTTAATACGTCGGGAAAACCCGGGAAAGACACATCCAGGCACTCCGCGCCCCGCACCATGGTTTCCCCTCCCGCCAAC
>DHTR01000097.1:771-1118 GCA_002408725.1 Pelotomaculum sp. UBA5255 | reverse complement strand
GTTTCCCCTCCCGCCAACAGGCCGGCCACTGAGGCCGCCATGGCAATGCGGTGGTCACCGTAGCTCTTGCAGGCACATCCCTTAAGCGGGTGTCCGCCCCTCACCAACAGGCCATCGGGCAATTCTTCCACAACGGCGCCAAAAGATGCCAACAACCCGGCCACCGTGGAGATCCGGTTGCTCTCCTTGACTTTCAACTCAGCCGCGTCCCGTATTTCCGTTATGCCTCCGGCAAGAGCGGCAGCTACGGCCAGGGCGGGTATTTCATCAATCAAACGGGGAATCATTTCCCCTCCCACCGATGTACCGGTTAGCCTTCCTGTATAGCGGACCCTGATCTCCGCCAT
>DHTR01000097.1:0-554 GCA_002408725.1 Pelotomaculum sp. UBA5255 | reverse complement strand
CTCGCCCCCCTCCTCCCGGGGGTTCAGCAACTCAACAGAGGCTCCCATGCTGATCAGGGCGTCAATGATCCCGCTCCTTGTAGGATTGATCCCTACTCTTTGCAGGGTGAGGTCCGAGCCCGGCAGGGCAGAGGCAGCCACCATGAGGAACGCCGCCGAGGAGATATCCCCCGGAACAGCAACCTTTTTTCCGAAGAGACGGGGCCTTCCCGGAACCAGAACCGTATTTCCGGACAGATCCACCTGGACACCGAAGTGCTTGAGCATCCGCTCAGTATGGTCCCTGGAACGGTGAGGCTCGGTGACGCAAGTTACCCCGTCGGCGAACAGCCCGGCCAGCAGAACCGCTGACTTGACCTGCGCGCTAGCCACCGGGGAGGTGTAATGAATGGATCTTAAACTGCCACCCCGCACGGCCAGGGGGGCCAGGTTCCCGTCCTGCCTGCCCTCGATTCGCGCCCCCATCCGGCCCAGCGGTCCGGTCACCCTGGCCATAGGGCGCCGCCGCAGGGAGGCATCGCCGGTAATCACGCTAAAAAAGGGTTGCCCGGCCA
>DHTR01000042.1:55717-60288 GCA_002408725.1 Pelotomaculum sp. UBA5255 | reverse complement strand
CCGAACGGACGCTTCGGGCAAAAAGCTGTGGGATAGAACTTACGGCGGGACAGGGAATGATTACGGAAGTTCCGTCTGGATTAACATCGACGGTACATTTATTGTTGCGGGTGAAACTTATTCCTACGGAGCCGGCGAGGCCGATATCTACCTGGTCAAAGTGGACGCCTCCGGGACAAAGCTCTGGGGGAGGTTCACCGGCGGCAGCAATTATGATTGGGCAACCTCCGTCCAAACAATCAGCGACGGCAGCATCATCATTGCAGGGGGGACCATGTCTTACGGCGCCGGAAAGAGTGATATCTTATTGAGCAAAATAAACGCATCTGCCGACACCATGCTGTGGTATAAGAATTTTGGCGGCACGGAAGACGACTCTGCCTTTGACGTGCAGCAAACCGGCGATGGAGGTTTTGCCGTTGCCGGATACACGGCCTCTTCCGGAGGGGGCGGAGCGGACGCCTACCTGGTGAAGACGGATGCCTCCGGAAACCGGCAATGGGAAAAGTGTTTCGGCGGCCAGTATAATGATCGGGCCATGTCCGTCCGGCAGACCACGGACGGCGGCTACCTTCTCGGTGGGTGGACTCGATCCTTCGGAGCAGGCAGCGATTTCTACCTTGTGAAGACTGGCGCCGCCGGCGAAAAAGTATGGGAAAAAACGCGAGGCGGGAGCGATGACGATTACGGAAACTGCGCCATCCAGACTGCGGACGGTGGTTTTGCCCTTGCTGGAGAGACTTATTCTACGGAAAGTGGCTGGGGGGACGGATGGCTGGTAAAATACAGGTCCGACGGTGTGGCAGGCGACATGAACGGGGATCAAATTGTCAGTATCCTGGACCTCTTGTGGATGAGTCTGTGGATAGGTCCTGTTAGCGGTGCGGATTCCCAAAAAGCAGACTTCAACCGCGACGGAAAGGTCAACATCCTGGACCTGCAGCAGGTTGCCGCCCTCGTTGGTCAGGGGCCGGCGCCCTCAGGACCTTCCATCACCAGTATTTCGCCCGCCGGCGGCCCTGTGGGCACGCTAGTTGACATCACCGGCGCGGATTTTGGCTCAAACCAGGGATCCAGTACAGTAACCTTCAACGGCTTCACTGCCCCCGTCATCTCCTGGTCCGGCGCCCTGATCAAGGCGGTGGTACCGGACGGGGCCACCAGTGGCAACGTGGTGGTAACCGTGGGCGGTAAGGCCAGCAACGGCGTTAATTTTGACGTGACCGCCGGCGGTGAAACGGTGATTGAGTCGCAAACCAAGGTCATCGGCCCTGCCGGAGGCTCCATCACTCTGGCGGACGGCGCTTCGTTATCCGTTTCGCCCGGAGCGCTGGGCAGTAACGCAACCTTCACCTTTAAAAAGATCGGCAACGAAAGGTACTTTGACGCGCCCAACAGGCTGGCCTACGACCTGACCAGCAGCGCCGGCCCGGTGGCCATGACCCTGAACTTCCCGGCTGAGGCCGGCCAACCGGAAGAGAATATCGCGGTGCTGCGGTATAACACAGATACACTGGATACCGACAGGCCGGCGCTCCAGTACAATTCCGGAACAGGAATGGTTATGGTCAATCTGCCGGCAAGCGCCCGGACAGCTGAAACGGAAGCCCGGGCCGCCGGCCAGAACCCCTACCACAGGTGGATTGTGGAGTGGGCCGGGGAGCTTACCGGCTTTGTGGAAGGGGAAAAACTTATCCCCATGCCCTATTACGAGCAGGTGGACGAAACCTGCTGGGCTGCGGATGCGCTCATGCTGACTAAGGCCGTTACCCCCTATAAAGACCGCGAGGCCGAGGTAGAAATCTATAACTTCATGAAGGCCTTAAACATCGGGGCCGGCGACGGGATCGGCATGACGGCCTTCCTGAAAAGCCTGATGCAGCCCATCCACGATTTCAGCGGCGGGGCCGGCGCTACCTCGTCCAACTACATCAGTAGCGTAAACCTGCGCTGTAAACTGGTGGAGTTGCTCAAAAAGGATCTCCCGGTGATTTTGCGCCTACCCGAACACACCGTGGTGGTGGTGGGCTACAGGATCACCAGCAGCCCTTCCGGAGTCCGCAATCACGAGTTCGTGATTCACGATTCCATGGGGATAAATCCCCCCAACGCCAACGAGGGGTCCATGTATACAATACGCAACTGGACCTGGTTCGAGTCCCGGCTTTCCAGCATCTCGAACGCCATCCTGTGGGTGGACAACAAGCCACATACCCAGCGGGCCCTGCAGACCATCGGACTGCCGTCGGCCGGCAAGGTGGGCGACCTGAGGTTCGTTGTGGAGAAAAACGGCGCAAACTTTAACTACAATTTTACCTATACACCGGATGAAGCCAAAGGCTACGCCTGGTATTTCGGGACAAACAAGGTTGACGCCATCCCGGCCGCGGCAAAAAACCTTTACCTGAGACTGCCTCTCTGGAATGCAGACCTGGGCAGCAGCGCTTCGGTAAAGGTGGAAATCAAGATCAGACAGAAGGACAGTCCCACAATTATCTATACTTCCACGGATACCGTATCCATCCCCACGGATAAAAACCCCAGGTGGTTTACCAAGACCATCCCCCTGTGCAGCCGGCTCAAGGCGGGCGACCCCAAACACTACCTGGAGGTCCGGGTAGAAAAGGCGGGCACTTACCTGGACGGTTTCACCGTGGAGTTTGACATGGAGCAGGCGCCTGTCATCTGCGACATAGACCCGGCCGAAGCAGAGGCGGGAAAAGCGGTAAACATCACCGGCAGGGGCTTCGGCGCCACCCAGGAAAGCAGCAAGGTCACTTTTAACGGCACGCCGGCCAGGGAAATCGTCTCCTGGTCGCCCACGTCCATTATCGCCCGGGTTCCCGGCGGCGCCACTACCGGCGACGTGGCCGTGACCGTTGAAGGCAAGCAGAGCAATGGGCTCCCCTTCGAAGTTCGGCCCACAGATCTGGTCTTCCCGGTCCGGATTAGTTACGTTTCAGGTCAGAACCACAAGATGGAGGAGTTAAAAAACAGAAAAGGCCGGATTAAGATTGGAACCGGTGCAACCGGCCTCTGGCTCATGGTCGAGGTTCAAAACGAGTACGGCGGATACGAAACCTGGTGGAATTTTTATAACCGGACCCAGCAGGGTGTTATAGAAGACACCGATTACTGGCGGAGGACACAGGACATGGTCGAAACAGTGGATTTGACCGGTACAGGCTTCCTGGCCAAACTGGATTCCGATTTTAAAAATGTTTATAAAGTTACCAAATACAACCCGACCGAATGCTACCATCAGACTGTAAATAACGCCCAGATCAGCGGTACGGTAAGCGCCGGCAGGGCCAGCGGAACCATCCACTGGTCCAGACATGAAGTAAATACCTGCACTTCTAAGGACGAATCATTGTATTATAATTACAGTTTTGTTCCGGACGTTTAGTTATTGCCGGCCGGCAATTCTGCCTGCAAGGGTTACCGGCAAATATCCCTCCCGGCAAGCGACAAAATAACAAATATTTGACTTGACAGATATTGTTATTATATACATGAAGAGACAAGTGCTTCTTGGGAGGGAGTTTGCTTGAAAAAAGAATGGCGGTTTTTCTGGATGTTGGCCATTACCCTTTCTTTAACGCTTGCAGCGGGATCACTTCTTAGTAATACACTTTATTATCTCCAGGCGCTTCTTAACCGTCTCTGAAGTTATACTCTTTGTTTAAACTTGAATTTGGCAGCAGGCCCGGAAGGCACCGTCGTTGCTGAATCTATGGCGGGGCACAATTTAGGGTGTCCATAAAATAGGAGCATGATCAGCCATGCAACAACAAGGCAAGGAAAAATTTTTGCTGCCAAACTCAAGGAATTAAACGGCTTGCAGCGCATTTAATAATCCTCGAAAACCCATTTTAAATTTGTTTGAGAGCTAAAAACAGCTGATAGTAAATTACCAATAGTAGCGGTTTTGGAGGTATTGGCCATCTGTCAAGGGGCCTTTTTTTATAAATACGGGAGACATTAAATAAAAAAAGAAAATTTGACCAATACTGTTTTTTCAACCTCTTTGGTATTTGAGAGGGCTTGATTAAGTTATCCGAGCTAACTCA
This sequence comes from Pelotomaculum sp. UBA5255, assembly GCA_002408725.1. Taxonomy (GTDB): domain Bacteria; phylum Bacillota; class Desulfotomaculia; order Desulfotomaculales; family Pelotomaculaceae; genus DTU098. The sequence goes on along the minus strand of DHTR01000042.1, from coordinate 56,215 downwards.
GTTAACTCAGCGCGCCCTTGTTTTTGCGTGCATATTATTGTAAAATAATTTGATGGTTAATAGCGTTTGATTGGAGGCTAACATTCCTATGGTTGAAAAAGGTACCTGGATTGTAAAAAAGGGCCTGGCGGAAATGTTGAAGGGCGGCGTGATTATGGATGTCACAACCCCTGAGCAGGCAAAAATAGCAGAAGAGGCCGGCGCCTGTGCGGTTATGGCCCTGGAAAGAGTCCCGGCGGATATCCGTGCGGCCGGGGGCGTAGCCAGGATGGCTGAACCGACAATCATTCTCAGGATTATGGATGCTGTGACTATCCCGGTCATGGCGAAGGCGAGGATCGGCCACTTTGTAGAGGCACAAGTCCTCGAATCGCTGGGCGTTGATTATATTGACGAGAGTGAAGTGTTGACTCCGGCAGATGAATCTTTCCACATTGACAAGCATGCTTTTAAAGTCCCGTTTGTGTGCGGGGCCAGAAACCTGGGAGAGGCTCTGAG
>DHTR01000042.1:55257-55570 GCA_002408725.1 Pelotomaculum sp. UBA5255 | reverse complement strand
GAGAGGCTCTGAGAAGAATTGGTGAAGGGGCGGCGATGATTCGGACCAAGGGAGAGCCCGGCACCGGTAACGTCGTGGAGGCCGTCCGGCACATGAGAATGGTGATGGCGGATATCCGCAGGGTTCAGCATCTGCCCAAAGAGGAACTTATGTCAGCGGCCAAAGAGATGGGGGCGCCCTACGAATTACTTCTCCAGGTGGCCGAACAGGGCTGCCTGCCTGTAGTTAATTTTGCCGCCGGCGGCATCGCCACCCCCGCAGACGCTGCGCTAATGATGCAGTTGGGTTGCGACGGCATTTTTGTAGGCTCCGG
>DHTR01000042.1:52298-55066 GCA_002408725.1 Pelotomaculum sp. UBA5255 | reverse complement strand
GGCATTTTTGTAGGCTCCGGCATCTTTAAGTCCGATCATCCTGCCGTGCGGGCAAAGGCTATCGTAGCAGCCACCACCCACTACAACGACCCTCAGGTCCTGGCCGAGGTCTCCAAGGACCTGGGTGAGGCTATGCCTGGAATTGAAATACAAACCATAGCCCCCGAACAGAGAATGCAAGACCGAGGGTGGTAGGTTAAGCAGGGAAAGACGAACCGATCCTTTTTGGAAAGGGAGACTCCGGAATGAGAGTAGGTGTTTTAGCCCTTCAGGGGGCTTTCAGGGAACACCGGAAGGCACTCTCCGAGTGCGGCGTTGATTCGGCGCTGATTAAAAAACCGGGACAGCTTGCAGGTATTTCTGCCCTGATTATCCCTGGTGGGGAGAGTACCACCATCGGAAAGCTGTTAAAGGAATTTGGTCTTTTAGGGCCGATTAAAAAGATGGGCGAGGAAGGCTTGCCTATCTTTGGGACCTGTGCCGGAATGATTCTCCTGGCCAAGGACATCGCCGACTCCCAACAGCCCCGCCTGGGCCTTATGGACATAGCTGTGGAGCGGAACGCTTTCGGTCGCCAGGTGGAGAGTTTTGAGGCCGATACAGACGTGCCGGACTTGGGACCAAAACCCTTCCGTACGGTATTCATCAGGGCGCCATACATCCTCAGCGTCAAGAGCGGCGTGGAGGTACTGGCCCGTTATGACAGTAAAATTATCTTTGCCAGGCAGGGAAAATTCCTGGCGGCAGCTTTTCACCCGGAGTTAACCGGGGATTTGAGGGTGCACCGCTACTTTCTGAAAAACTGCATCTAAGTATGGGATCGGTCATTTTCGCCGAATTCGTTAAATCTTAAGAATAAACTATCAATACGTAAACCTATTGCAAATTCACAATACATGTAGTAATATGTAAAACAAGTTTATATAAAACCCAGTGAAGGGGTAGAGTAATCCGTCGCAAACCTTACAGAGAGCCGGTGATAGCTGTGAACCGGCAGGAGCGGTTGGGTGAAATTGGCTCCCTGGAGGGTGTTTGCTGAAAACAAAAGTAGGCAAACACGGGCAGATCCCGTTAACACAGGCTCAAGTGGACCGGTTTAAATCCGGTCAATAAGGGTGGCACCGCGGGAGAAAACCTCTCGTCCCTGTTATTTAACAGGACGAGAGGTTTATTATTTTTTTAGATACCATTTTTTGCATTGATATGTTTAATGTTGGAGGGAGATTATAACTATGCAAGACAAACAATACCTGATGATTCCAGGCCCCACACCCGTGCCCCCCACCGTGATGGCCGCCATGTCCAGACCTGTCGGCGGGCATAGAACCGATGAGTTTGCCCAGCTTAACAAGCGGGTCGTAGAGAAACTGCAAAGGGTCTTTCAAACCAGGAACGACATCTTTGTCGTGACCAACTCCGGCACCGGCGCCCTGGAAACCGCTATCGCTAATACTGTCAGCCCCGGGGATAAAGTCCTTTCCTTGATTACGGGGAACTTTGGGGAACGTTTCGCCAAGATCGCCAGGGCTTACGGCGCAGAATTGATTGAAGTAGATTTTGGCTGGGGCAATGATGTGGACCTGGGGGTTGTAGAAGAAAAGTTGAAGGAGCATCCCGATCTCAAGGTTGTTCTGGCCACCCAGAATGAAACCTCCACCGGTGTTACCAATGATATTGCCGGTATCGGCGCCCTGGTCGCCAGGACCCCTGCCCTGCTGCTTGTGGACGGTGTCAGCGGAGTAGGCGCCATAGAGATCAAAGTAGATGAGTGGAATGTAGATATACTCTGCGTTGCTTCCCAGAAGGCGCTGATGCTTCCCCCGGGTTTGGCCATGGTTACAGCCAGCGACAAGGCCTGGGAAATCATTGGAAAGAACAAGTCACCGCGTTTTTACTTGAGCATGCCGGCACACAAAAAAGCCTACGAGAAATTAAATACCGCTTATACGCCCGGCGTATCCCTGTTCTATGGCCTGGAAGCGGCACTGGACATGATGCTGGCAGAGGGAATGGCCAATGTCTTTGCCCGGCATGCGTTGCTGGCCAGGGCTACCAGGGCTGCTGCAAAGAAACTGGGACTGAAATTACTTGCAGAGGATCGCTGCGCCTCCAACGCCCTGACCGCCGTCTGGAGCCCGGAAGGAATTGGGGCAGACGAAATCCGGAAGGTAGTTAAGAATCATTATGGTGTCTCGTTTGCCGGAGGTCAGGGGATTTTAAAGGGAAGGGCTTTTCGTATCGCCCACATGGGGTTTTGCGATAAAACAGATATTTTAATTGCTGTCGGCGCCCTTGAAATGGCGCTGTCCCAGGTCGGTTATCCGGTACAGCTTGGTACAGGTGTCCGGGCGGCCCAGGAAGTATTTTTAGGGAGGGCATAATCATGAAGGTACTGGTGCTGGACGGCGTTGAAGAAGAGGGCCTGGCGGCCCTGAGGCAGGAACCCGGTATTGAACTGGAGATTCGCGGCAAAATGACGGAAGATGAACTGATCGGGATTATCGGCGAGTATGACGGTATGATCGTGCGGAGCGCTACCAAGGTGACCGCGCGGGTTCTGGAAAACGCCCCGAAACTGAAGGTTGTCGGTCGTGCCGGTGTGGGTGTGGATAATATAGATATTGCAGCGGCTACCACCAGAGGTGTTCTGGTGGTCAACGCCCCCGGGGGCAACACAATCGCGGCGGCGGAGCACACCATTGCGATGATGATGTCTGTGGCCCGGAAAATTCCTCAGGCCTATGCCACCCTTAGGACAGGCAAGTGGG
>DHTR01000042.1:49060-52111 GCA_002408725.1 Pelotomaculum sp. UBA5255 | reverse complement strand
ACCCTTAGGACAGGCAAGTGGGACAAAAAGTCTTTTATGGGCGTTGAAGTCAGGGATAAGGTCCTGGGTGTTATCGGGCTGGGCCGGATTGGATCAGCTGTAGCCAAGCGCGCCCAGGGTATGGAAATGAAAGTGGTAGCCTACGATCCTTACATTACCGAGGAGAACGCGGAATTGCTGGGCATCAAACTCTTGCCCCTGGACGATTTATTTGGGCTAGCCGACTTTATTACCGTTCACCTGCCCATGACCAAGGAGTCCAAACACATTCTGGGGGAAAGAGCCTTCTCCTTGATGAAAGAAGGCGTGCGGATTATTAACTGTGCCCGGGGGGGCGTACTGGATGAAAGGGCGCTGTACGAGGCCATGAAGTCGGGTAAAGTCGCCGGGGCTGCCCTCGATGTCTTTGAAAAGGAGCCAAATACTGACAGCCCGCTTTTTGAGTTGAGCAATTTTATTGCCACTCCTCATCTGGGCGCATCTACTTCGGAAGCCCAGCTTTGTGTGGCCTGTGACGTGGCGGAGGAAATTGTGGCCGCCCTGAAGGGGGAGTTTGTTAAGAACACGGTAAATATCCCCTCCCTCAGCCCACAGGCTCTGGCTGTTGTAAAGCCCTACCTCTATCTGGCTGAAAAAATGGGTAGGTTTACAGCCCAGGTTATCAGCGGGAGGGTTAACCAAATAGAGATCACTTACTGCGGCGACCTGGCCAAACAGGAGGTTTCGCCCATTACGAACTCCATCTTAAAGGGCTTCCTGGATACCATCCTGCAGGAGATGGTAAATTATATCAACGCCTCGTTTCTGGCCAAAAATCGTGGCATCCAGGTCATCCAAAAGAAGATGGAAAGGAATGGGGACTACGCCAACCTGCTGACCGTCAGGGCAGTCTCCAACAAAGACGAGATATCTGTGGCGGGGACCATTTTTGGAGGTGTTGACGCCCGTATCGTCAGCATCGATGGTTACCATGTAGATGCAGTTCCAGAAGGCCACATGCTTTACATTCCCCATGTCGACAAGCCCCGGATCATCGGGCCGGTGGGGAGCCTTATTGGTGAGCATGATATCAATATCTCCGGGATGCAGGTTGGTCGCAAAGTGGTTGGCGGGAAGGCGGTTATGCTTCTAAACGTCGATGCCTTTGTGCCGGAGAAAACAATGAATGAGATAAACAAGATTGACGGGGTACTGGGAGTTAAAAACGTAAGCATCTAATAACGCAAAACAAGTTTTTAAGAAATGTAAGCTTGGGGCGCCCTGCCGGGGGCGCCTCAAGCTTATGAAATATAAAAACCCGGCGGACTAGGCCGGCGTTTCAATAGCTATATTCTGCAAGGGGCTGCCCTGTGGGCACCGGTTTTACAAACCTCCGGCCGTGTAGTATAATAATAAAGTTAAATTCGTTAAAAATCGGTATATTTTGTTAAATTTCCAGTGGGGGTAGATTTTCTTGCTTGATATAAAATTTGTTCGTAATAATCCTCAGGTTGTTCAAGATGCCCTTGTCAAACGCGGTTCTGCTGTTACCCTGGAGGAATTCCTCAAATTGGACGAGCAGCGCCGTGAGAAGCTCTTTATCGTGGAGCAGATGAAAAACAAGCGCAATCTGGTTTCCGAGGAAATTGGCCGGTTAAAAAAATCCGGCAAAGACGCGCCGGAGATGGTGCTGGAAATGCGGGAGTTGTCCCAGCAGATCAAGGAAATAGACGAAGTAAACAAAGTACTGGAGGAAAAGCTGCAGCGGATCTTGCTTGATCTTCCAAACATACCGCACGATTCCGTGCCGGTGGGGGAGTGTGCGGCAGACAACCCGGTGGTTCGCACCTGGGGAGAACCGCGCGATTTTAAATTTGCTCCGAAGCCCCACTGGGATCTGGGTGAAGCCCTGGATATACTGGACTTCGAGCGGGGCGGCAAGGTCACAGGGGCCAGGTTCACCTTCTATAAAGGGCCCGGGGCCAGGCTGGAGCGTGCACTGATCAACTTTATGCTGGACCTGCACACAACTCAACACAACTATGTTGAAATCTTCCCGCCCTTTATGGTTAACCGGGACAGCATGATTGGAACCGGGCAGTTGCCTAAATTCGCGGATGACATGTTTAAGATTGAAGGCCTTGATTACTATCTTATCCCTACCGCGGAAGTGCCGGTAACCAACCTATACCGGAATGAAATTCTAGAAGGGGAAAGGCTTCCCATCCTGCACTGCGCCTACAGCGCCTGTTTCCGGGCGGAGGCCGGGGCCGCAGGGAGGGATACCCGCGGCCTGATCCGGATGCACCAGTTTAATAAAGTGGAGTTGGTCAAGTTCTGTCGGCCCGAAGATTCCTTTGAAGAGCTGGAGAAACTGACCAGGAACGCCGAAAGGGTGCTTCAAAGCCTGGAACTGCCTTACCGGGTTGTGGCGCTATGCACCGGTGACCTGGGCTTTTCAGCGGCCAAGACCTATGATCTTGAAGTGTGGCTGCCCAGTTACCAGGATTACAAAGAAATTTCATCCTGCAGCAATTTTGTTGATTTCCAGGCCCGCCGGGCCGGGATCCGCTTTCGGAACGCCAGAGGTAAGGCGCAGTTGGTTCATACCCTGAACGGGTCCGGGTTAGCCATTGGACGCACGGTAGCCGCTATCCTGGAAAACTTCCAGGAGCCCGACGGTTCGGTGACCATACCGGAAGCACTGCGACCCTATCTGGGAGGACTGGCCCGGATCGGCTAATCATCCAGTAAGCCTGACCTGCAGGATCACGTTAAAGTCCCGTTAGTCGTTAATATACAAAAGGTGATAAGGTGTGCAGTAAATATATGTTATATGCATGCGTGACTTTGACGGGGTCCTGGCCAGACCTGCGACATAGGCCACTTCATGCGGGGTAATTTCACGGGCCGGCGGCACATTAAAGAACATTAAAGCGCGCTTATTGACACGGGATTGTTTCTATGCTAAACTATATCTTGCATTATTTATTACCCTTGGCCCTTTTTTTGGAGGATAACACAAAACGGAGGGGTGTCCGAGCGGTTTAAGGAGGCGGTCTTGAAAACCGT
>DHTR01000042.1:37704-48864 GCA_002408725.1 Pelotomaculum sp. UBA5255 | reverse complement strand
AAGGAGGCGGTCTTGAAAACCGTTGAATCTTCACGGGTTCCGTGGGTTCGAATCCCACCCCCTCCGCCAACAGACAGCCCGTTTTAATGGATTATGGAGAGTTGGCCGAGTTGGCTGAAGGCGCTCGCCTGCTAAGCGAGTATATGGGCAAAACCTGTATCGAGGGTTCGAATCCCTCACTCTCCGCCATCAAACCAAAGATAAAAGCGCATGCCCTTAAGGATGCGCTTTTATGATGCCTGAAACGGAGCTAAGCCCACAGGACCAGGAATGGTTTTGCTTTGCCCGGAAGCGTTTAAGGCGCTAAAAAGGAACGCCGAATCGACGCATAAACCAATCGTCGTCATATTTCCTTTGATTAAAATAGCGTTCCCGCTGTTTTAGGGCGCCGCCCCCCAGAACCCTTCTTACGATCCTCCCGGATGAGATCTGGTGCTGTATTTTCGCGATCCGCTCCTCCTTGAAGTGAGAATAGGCCATCCTCAATAAGTTGTAGTTAACGTGATCCATTGACACCGGATAGGGATGTCTTTTGCGAAAGAGATGCAGGATCTTGACCTTGGGGTTCACATATAAGCCAAAACCGAAAAGCCACAGCTTGAGGGAAAGCTCCACATCCTCGTGCCCCCAGACAATAAAGCCCTGATCAAAACCCCCTACCCGGCGGAAGGCCTCGGCGCGAACCGCCAGGCACCCTCCGGGAAGCAGCGGTACTGGAGTGATCGGCATCTTCGGGGGCGGGGGGAGCCAAGCCGTTTCGAGTCGTTCGTTCCAGGTCTGTCCGTAGCCGACTGCCGCAGGGTTATCAAGGGAGCCAATCGCAGGAGATGCGGCATCAACGCCGGGGCGCCGGAAGGTGTCCAAAAGGCTCTCCAGCCAGCCGACCGGAACCGTGATGTGGGCATCGCAAAAAATTAAATATTCGCCCAGCGCGGCTGAAGCGCCCAGGTTTCTGGCCCGTGCCGCACCCAGTCCGGGGCAGGACAGAAGTTTAATCCCGGCGTAAGCAGCGTCCTCCACTAGGAAGCGGCAGCAACCATCAGTGGATTGGTCGTCGACAATGATCATTTCGATGCTGTCAAGGGGCGTTGCCGCAAGGATGGAATCCGCCGTTATTTTAACGTTGGCCCCCTCATTTTTACAGGGAATGATAATAGAGGCCGGTGGCCTGGCACTTTCACTAAGTATCTGCATCATTTCACCTGCCATTTTTTTTACTAACAGTTTATTAACCGGGCAAGGAAAAAGAGCAGATCTTTGGCTTTTATGCGTTACATTTTTGCGATGCAACACCGCTTAATAAGGTGTACACCAGAAGACCTTTGAGCCGGGGGATAATGACATGGTAAATAATAACGCCTTGACGAGCTATCTAGATTTTGATACAATGTAACTTGCCACATAAAAGGGCACCTCATTTGCGCCTGTAGCTCAGCTGGATAGAGCGTCTGACTACGGATCAGAAGGTCGGGGGTTCGAATCTTCCCAGGCGCGCCAGTAAAATCAAGGCTTCCTGGGTTTTGCCCGGAAGCTTTTCTGTGTGTTTGGGGATAATTTGGGGATAATGATTTCAAAACTATTCCCAAAGGGGCACAACTTAACTGAGAAAAACTAAAGGACAGGTTGCTTGTACCTGCCCTTATTTTGCGTCTTTACTATTACCCTTCATGTTCTGATAAACTTGTTCCAGTCTGTTGGCTGCCTCCTGGTCAGCTGACTTGAGGTAGTGGCCGTAAATGTTCATGGTGGTTCCAATATTGCTGTGGCCCATTCTGCCACTGATACTTTTGACCGGCAAATTCTGATTAATAAGCATGGTGGCTGCTGTATGACGGAGCCCATGAAAGGGAAGCGGCGGTAAGCTATGGCGTTTTATGAACTTTGGGAACCACTTACTAATAGTGTCCGGGTGCATTGGCCGGCCGTCCCAAGTTGTAAATAAGCGGTTGGAACCTTGCCACAAATCCCCAACTTTTAGCCGATCCTCTAATTGTTCCCGCTTATATTGACGAAGCAGGTTCGCAAGAAATGGCGGCAGAGAAAGTAGTCTTTCTGATGATTTTGTTTTTGGTGCCTTCGTAAATACTCCCTGCATAGTCCCTAATCCACCTTTCCACAAAATCAGCAAAGGTAAGCTTGCCTGATTCAATCAGTAGGCCTTTTTCAATCACAAGAGAAAATTCGGTTAGTAATTTGTTTGCTTCCTTCCTAGCCCGGCAGCTATTTATTTTAGTGCAACCCCGGCAGTTGTTCTGTTCGCAGGCAACTTTTACGGTGATGGTTTTCTTCTTCTTAATCTGTTTGCCTCCCTTCATTCCACAGGAAACAACCAGCCGCCAGGTGTTTGGCCCCCGCTTTTCTAATGAACCTGAACCTGCCATTATTTAACCCCTCCTTTGTTTTCTTGCTTCCAAAGGCGTTTACTTGCTTTGTCCCCTTGCCCACAGCTTTCGCAGAAGTTGCGTCTCCCTTTCTGAGGCTTCCTGCCCTCCCTTAAATAAGGCCGTCCACAGCCGTCACAGATACACAGCATTGAATTTTTAGTTAAAATTTGGGCGACATTTAACCACAATGTTCCTAGAAACCCTAGACCGGTATGCTGTAGGACAAGCGGTAGCCCGTTTAAGTCAGGTTTGCGGTGAAGCTGTTGAAACCCTGCGGGAGATATTGAAAAATCCCGAGGCGCCTGCTTCTTCACGGGTAAGCGCAGCTAAAACGGTTCTTGACACTGCTTTGAAGTCAGTTGAGTTAGAAGAGATTAACAGGCGGATAGAAGCGCTGGAACAGGCTGTAATTGGGAAGGAGGTCATGTAGTGGATGTCAGAAGAAGGCTAGCCGGCTTGACCAAAGAAGAAAGGGCGCAAGCGCTGGCTGAGCTTATAGAACTGGATAAGAAAGATAATGAGGGCGACTGTTCATAAGGTTTTGATAGAAATGAAAATTGAAGAAGCTGTTGCTGGACTGGCAAGAGATGTTTGATACAGAGTCATGGGGGGTGATTTTAGGAGTATGTAAATAATGAGATATCTATTCTCACAGAATGACCGTAGCGGAACGTAGAATTAGCCGCGGTGTTTTAAATAAGTGTATGTAACAGGGGTACATTGGCCAAGGCTCATCCTATCTTTTGTAATATCCTTGATTGTTGTGTTGAAATGCAGAATAATATATGCAAAATTTAGAATATCGTTGACACAATATGAACATGTTTAATATAATAAGGTTAACCGAACCCACCGCGCCTCTTCTTTGAATGCGTACCAGGGTGGGGCTTTATTTTATCTTTTTTCAGGTGCTCTAATGGCCGATTCAAATCAAGTTAACCAAAAAAACAGACCACTCAAAACAGCTACAACATTCCAAGAGCAGGTTGGCATATTAAAGGCCCGTGGTTTGACTATTGAGGATGAATCCTGTGCCCAGAATATTCTTGGAAGAGTAAATTATTATCGGCTTACAGCATATATATTACCGTTCAAAGATCAAGTGAATAATAATTATAGACCAGGGACCAGCTTTAACAAGATATGCCGGAGCTACGAGTTTGACCAAAAATTAAGAAATATAATGCTTTACGCGATTGAGCCAATAGAGATCCTAATAAGAACAAAGATAGCATATTATCATGCTTTCAAATATGGGGTTGAAGGGTACACTAATCCTGATAATTTCAATGACAGAGAACGACACGATAAGTTCATGAGGGAGTTTCGTGGTGCTATAGATAATAATAATAGGACCCTTTTTGTTAAACATCATATAAAAAGATACGGTAGTCGTTTCCCAATATGGGTTGCTGTTGAACTTTTTTCTATGGGAATGCTATCAAAGTTTTACTCAAACATGAAATTCAGAGACAAAAAGAAAATATCTAGCCAGTTTACCAATGTAGGACCTGAGCATTTAGGTAGTTGGTTGAACTGTATAACTACTTTGAGAAATCGTTGTGCTCATTATATGCGACTTTATTACCATAAATTTGTGTCTGTCCCAAGATTGCCCAAGGGTGTCTATTCATCTGCAAATAATAGAATATTTGATATTATATACATAATGAAATTTTTATATTTGGACCACCATAAATGGGAAAACAGTATTATAGCGGATTTGGACGCCTTAATCCAGCAGTATAAGGATGATATAGAACTTAGATATATTGGGTTTCCAGATAACTGGCTGCAAATCTTAAAAAATCGACCCTAAAAAATTAAACCTGTCAGGTATCTGTACCTCGAAAAGAACATAACCTTGTTTTGAGATTTATGGTAATCCGTAACGATGTACATATCGGCAAGGTCTCATTATTTTCGGGAGCAGTGGCTTCCGAAATCCTTTATAGTAATCTGGTTTCAATCGTTTTTATTTTGGAGCATTTTTGAGAGCAACAGCTCATTTTTGCTCTCAATTTTACCAAAAACCCAGTGCCTACGGGCATATCTGACATTGGGTAGGTTATAAAATGTATGAAATAATATTTTGAGGTATTATATGGCGGAATCTTTGGGGATAATTTGGGGATAATCAACGCAAATTATCCCCAAAGTTAACCAACATCAAAACAACAAAACCCTTATTTCGCAAGCCTTTGACCAACATTGTCCAAGCCTGTCAAAGGCCATGTTTCTGACTACGGATCAGAAGGTCGGGGGTTCGAATCTTCCCAGGCGCGCCAGAAACACCAAGGCTTCCGGGTTTTTGCCCGGAAGCCTTTTCACGTGCTTGACCACAATTAGTTGAGAGCGTGAGGGAGAGACATCTCCCTCACGCTCTAATTTCCAGGAACATTGACTAAACTTCATCTGTAGGGAGTGATTTCCTGTATTCCCTTTGGCGTTTGACAGCTACAGTTAATTGTATACAGGTAATTCCATTTCGAGCCGTGCTTTAATTCATCCGTATAGATTTCAGTTATCATATTTCTATATGGTAAAAATTCAAGGCCAAATAAAATTTTTCTATATCTTTCTACTGCGGCCAACTCTCCGAACAAGGCTTTTTTAATTCCATTACAATAACCACTGGGAGGTCGGAAAGTATCTTTCTGGGTCGTTGCTATTTCCTTTCCTGTCAGCTGCCAGTATAACTCTCTTAGCATTTTATTATGTTTAATTTCATCATCTCTAATGGATGCAACAATTTCTTTTTGTTCAGGTGGGGCAATATTAAGCATGTAATTATAAAATAATTCATCTTCTCTCTCGCCACTTACAGATTCAACAATTAACCTTAGAGCTTCTGGATAAGCATATTGTGGTACATACATGTAAGTAGGGTAGTATTTATAGTTAATGCATGGATATCCTGGATACGGTGTCAGCAATGGATTGGCCCCCGGCCCGCAGGAAGGGCAATTATTATATACAGTGTTTGTTTTGATTTGTTCGGTCTTATCTTTATTAAAATTTCCTTTGTTGGCAATATCAGTCACAGGAAACACCTCTTTCTGGTAACATAATATGGAGTCAGAACCAAAGTGTGACTGTGGAGCTAACTAAGCTAAGGTGTCTGACATCTTGGTATGTATGAAAAAACACTCCCATTTGAGAAAAGGAGTGTTCAAAGACCTTTCAACTATTTTATACCAAATAAATATTTATAAATTACAGCGTTTAGGTTCCCTTATATATTAGCAAATACATCTGAATACGTATGGAGCGCTATGGCCTTTTATAGTGTAGCACGGAAGCTATGAAATAAGGGTTAATAAAGATTACTAATAGGCGATGAATTTAACATTAATATCTTTTATAACACGAATCTGGTTTTGTCATGTAAAATAGTTATAGAAAGAGGGGCCGGGAGAATTGTTCTTGCTTTATGCGCGTTAGGGGAGGAATTATGCTGGAAATATATGAGGAAGTCGGTAAAAAGGCCGGTACCTATTTTGACAGTGGTTATAATTGTGCCCAGGCAGTAGCGTTAAGTAATATAGAAACGCTGGGAGGGCAAACCAGCGGTATCATCGAGTTGGCCGCCGGTTTCGGTAAAGGTCTTGGCGCCGGGTGCACCTGTGGGGCTCTGGCCGGCGGGGTGATGGCTCTAGGCGTCTTGCTTGCCAATCTTGAAACAAAGGGGTTTGATAGAAGAATTGTTTTGGCCTCAGCCGAGCTTCACCGAAGATTTGTTGCTGAGTTCGGGACCGCCTGCTGCAGGAGCCTGCGCAAGAAATTATCACCTTTTAAAAACAAGAGGTGCAGGGGAGTCACTGTCGTCACATCCACTCTTGCCATGGAGATTGTCCTGGCGAATAAGCAAGGGCTAGCACCGTCTGTCGGTATATAGCTTCTTTAAGTCGGAAGGATTAGCCCCCCGGAGGTATAACCACTTAATTTTGTGCATTAGCCAGGTCGTCCGCCATTTTCCATAGATGAGCCAACGCCTTGAGGATGTGGTAACCGGTCCTGGCAGCAAAATTGTTTTTCCAAGTTTGCGAAGGTTTAAGGATAGCTCCCAGTCTTCCATCAATTCAATAGCTGGAAAGCCTCCGATTTGCTGAAATACACTCCTCCTGGCAAAGATCGCCTGGTCTCCGAAGAATATCCCTGTAAGTTTGGCCCTGAGGTTGGAGCCCAGGGAGGCGAGATAAAAAAACAGGCCAGGATGGTCAAATTTGACTTTAAAGGCGCCGCCCACAATTTCCTTATTCATTGAGGCACGGACCAGTTGTTCCATGACATCCGGGGGCAGCCGCGTGTCGCTGTGCAAAAAGAGGAGAATTTCACCGGTTGCTATTTCGGCGCCGGCATTCATTTGGTTGGCCCGGCCACTGGGGACCTTTAATAGTTTTACGTCTCCAAAGACTAACTCGCGGGTGCCATCGGTGCTGCCGCCGTCCGAGACGATGACCTCGCATCGTTTTTCCCATTTCCGCAGGTGCTCAAGAGTGCCTTGGATGGTTTTCTTTTCGTTGTAAGTAGGGATAATTACGCTAATAAAGGGATGCTCTTTCATAGTCTAGTTGTATTCTTGGTGATTTGTGAAGAATCCTTCTTAGACAGAGCAAGGTATTTTTAACCGGTTAGCTTGCTGAACAGGAGGGCTTGGGATGGCCGGACCCGCTCTGGTGGTTATGAGCAGAGTTCCATCTCCAGACGGTAAAAGCCGGCTTGGGAGTATTATGAAACCCGAACAGAGGGAACGCTTGCAGTGGGCGTTTCTCCTTGATGCTTTGGACAAATTCGGGTTGAGCTCTGAAATCAAATGCTTTGTAGCTGCTACTCCGGCAGGGCAGATTGGCAAACTGGCGGAATCCATCGGGACCTCCGTCGAAATCATTCCGCAAGTAGAGGGTGATTTGGGCCAGCGTATGCTTGCCGTTGCCCGGGAAATGTTTTATCGTGGGCATGCTCCACAACTTTTGATCGGCGCGGATGTTCCCGCGATGTCTTGGGCTTACTTGTTGAAAGCACTGGACATGCTGAAACAGGTTCAATTGGTCCTGGGACCAACAACAGATGGAGGCTACTATCTTATTGGGATGATTGAACCGGAGCGTAGACTCTTTGAAGGGATATCCTGGGGAACCGACAGAGTAATGAGAGAAACCCTGGCGGTTTGCGACAGGTATCATTTCAAATATGACTTGCTCGAACCCTTGCGGGATATTGACCTTCCCGGTGACCTGGAAGCTGCGCTGAAACAGTTAAATGAGATGCGTTCGCTTCTTCTGCCGGGACCTAGGAGAACTCTTGAATTTCTGACTAAGTTTTTAAAAAACTTATAATATACATACATAAGTTGTGGAGGTTATTAAATGTCTCTAGATTTAATGACAAATCAGGACACTCTCAATAAAACCTTTTCCGGCATTCCACCTTTTTCCGACAGGCTTGCAAAGACAGGTCTTCTCCCCTTAAGAAGCACCGGGATATCTACCCTGCAGGTCAACCTTGGAAAGGTCTGCAACCAGTCCTGCAGGCACTGTCATGTGGGGGCTGGACCCGAAAGGAAAGAATCAATGGGGCTCGAAAATATCTCCCTTTGCCTGGAGGTGCTGCGTACTACGGAAATTCCTACCCTGGACATTACCGGTGGCGCGCCGGAACTTAACCCCGGGTTTCCCTGGCTCGTTGACGAAGCTGTTAAATTGGGACGCAGGGTGATTGTACGTACCAACCTGACAGTCCTTGATTTGCCCGATTATTCTTATCTTGCTGAATTCTATGCAACCCGGGAGGTAGAGCTCTTTTCCTCCCTGCCGTGCTACCTGGAGCAAAATATTGATCAGCAGCGGGGGGCGGGCGTTTTTCAACCTTCCATCCGGGTGTTGAAGCGATTGAACGCACTCGGCTATGGACGGGAAAACGGTCCGCTCCGGCTAAACCTGGTTTTTAACCCGGGTGGCGCCTTTTTACCCCCGCCCCAGCATTCTCTTGAAGAAGACTTTCGCAGAGAGCTGCTTGGAAGATATGGTCTTATCTTCAGTAATCTTTACACCATCACAAATGTTCCAATAGGCCGCTTCCTTGATACTTTAATAAATGAAGGTCAGTTGGACAAATATCTAGAGCAGCTAGCGAACGCCTTTAACACCTCAGCGGCCGCGCGGGTTATGTGTCGTGATATGATTTCGGTCGGGTGGGACGGACGGCTTTATGATTGTGACTTTAACCAGATGCTGGGGCTAACCTGTGAACAGGGTGTTCCCGGCCATATCCGGGATTTTGACCTGGCGGCGCTGCAAAGCCGTCCAATCGTGTTGGGCAATCACTGTTACGCCTGTACGGCCGGGGCCGGTTCAAGCTGCTGCGGGATTGTTGCAGACGAGCCATTTTAATAACCCGCTTACTGCCCCTTGTTTCTTTTGATGTGCTTAGCTGCGCCGCCGGGCTTGCCTCCATGGGAATTGAGTGCAGCGATGGAAAAGCAAGAGATGCCGGGAGTAACCTTCCGGCATCTTTGCCATAATCTAGCAGCTGTGATATTATAGCTTAAAAAGAGTAGTTGGTGATAAATACCTGGCTGGAGTTTTAGGGTTTGGCGGCGAAATATTTGGGACATGCTTTGGAAATGGTCAATGCATATTTATTTGAAGGCGTCCCTTGAAAGGGAGGTATTGCAGTGGGTGAAAAGGATCAGGCAGGGCAGGAGATTAAAGCCCTGGCCAAGAAAGTTAGGAATGCTCTGGACGAGGCTATGCAGCAGGATCCTGTGCAGCACATCCGGGAAGCTTTTCAGCAGCGATTGGAAGAAACAGGACAGAATGTGAGGCAGCAGGAACTGCAACCGTCTAATACGGCTGTCCAGGACAACACGGAGCAGCGAAGGTTGAACCGGAAGCCGTGGTGGAGCAGGTTGTTTAGATGGTAAGCCAACATTTTTAGACCATTTTAATTATGTGCTTACATAGTATTTCTATTTCCGAAGTTGTTACTTCTTAAGTAAAGTGAGAGGAAATAGATGGTCAAACGAAAATATTGGAGCTTTTTTTTAAGTGGCTGCAAGTGTTTTTAGACAACCTGGTGAAATAGCTCAAGAAACACTGGTTTTGTTAAAGGTTTTCTGTTTCCGAGAAAGATCCATCCTTTTGAGCCTGAATATAAAAACGTAAAAGAGAGTTTGCCGTCGGTCATATCCACACGGCCTATGGCCCCAAAGGCAAACCTGCCCATAGCCCGGATCTCGACGCGCTTGGCTCCTGCGGTAAAGGTAAGCGACGGCACAGAATACCATCCAAGATGCTCTTCAGCTTGTTCTATAGACTGTAATTCATAAGGCAGGGTTTGATCGGGACGAGATTCGGATACCCATTGGATGATCTGGTTCATAAAACTATTAAGCGTTAAAATCCAGTCATCTTTTATTTTTTCGTTAGTAAGTTCTCTTCCCTTTTCATACATAAAGATCACTCCATTTGTTTTCAATCTTTCTTTAAAAGAATATCTTTCCCTTCAGCCCCTGTGAAAATATTTTATTTTGTGTCCTGACCTAACATGCCAGTAAAAATGAGAATTTGTCCAGTTTTTGTACCTTGACAAATCACCTCAAAGAATGTAATATTGCTATTGCTATTGCTTTGCGCCCGTAGCTCAGGCGGATAGAGCAGCGGTTTCCTAAACCGCGTGTCGGGAGTTCGAGTCTCTCCGGGCGCGCCAGATAAAGCTTACAGCCGCAAGGGATTGCGGCTTTTGTATTTTTTACCACACACCTCTTTGAGTGCCTTTGGGGACGGATTTGGGGACAAACACAACCAAGAAAAACCTAACGTAGTTTATCTGCATACCACCTCTTGCTCATATAAGCAACACTTAACTTATATACCTAATATTTCTTTTTTAGGTATAACCAGACTTGAAGCGCCACAAAATGCCACAGAAGCGCCTTTATTCTATAGTGAAGCCAATCACCTTAGCGCCTTATTTTTCTTCCCGCTACGGGCTTCCTGTGAAGGCTTCACACACTTACCTTGCCTTTTGAAAGCGCACCACCCGGGGGGGGGAGGGTTGCGCCGGGCCAGAGAGTTCCCCCGATCAGCTTTTTCACATCAAAAGCCGCTTTTTCTCCTCAAAAATGAGGTGGCCCCGAAGGACCGCCTGCTTGGTATTATCGGTCGTAGATTGCTGCCATTATATACCAAGCCCATAAAACAGTCCATATATTTGTTTATATATTTGTATCAACACAAAAAGACTGCCAATCAGAGGCATCATTCCCCGTCTGGCGGCCGTTTTGTATTTTAAGCTTAATATCAATCCAATCGCGGCCTGAGGATTTTCTTTGAGGGCAGCACGTCAAACGTCCAAGCCGTTGAAACGGATCGTTATCAGCCGCGCGGGAACTGTTTTAAAGCGTGCCGTGCGCGAAACGATTCAGGGAGCGATATAAAATACCAGTAGCGCGGTAAGTTGGGGATAAGTTGGGGATAAGTCGGGGTAATTTGGGGATAAGTTGTCCTGGGGGTTTTATGTGTGCGGGCGATGTATTGGCTCCAATGGTTTATGGCGGGGTTTGTGTCGTTTGACATAAAAAAGAGAGCATTGGCTCTCTTTTTCGTTTCTATTTACTTATTGTTTAACAAAAACGACGTTTATTGCCTTGACTAAAGCATTTACATTATCGCCTTTTTTGAATCCCGCTTCTTGTAAACTGTCTCTCGTCATCACGGACGTGAGTCGGACTGTATTGTCCTTTCACCCGCCAACTCACATAGTCAACTGAGCC
>DHTR01000042.1:32892-37530 GCA_002408725.1 Pelotomaculum sp. UBA5255 | reverse complement strand
ACATAGTCAACTGAGCCATAACATCATCCGACTTAATCTCTTCAATCACACCACGAACATTATTACGTACACCAGCTTCCAAAAAACGCACCTCCTTTTTGATCTTTATTAATTTCCCCAAAATTAATCTTTTAATACCTCAGCAAGAACGCTTTTGGATCAGTGTTGGCCGTGGTAAATAAAATAAGATCCATAAATGTATATAATTGATGAAAACAGTGCTACTTTCCAAAATTTCATTGTTTTTTATTGACCGCTAACATTGATTATGTAATACTAAAAAAAGTCGGCACAAAAGGGTTTTCGCAATAAAATTAATAAACCGGGTATTCATGATATCTATTTTCAATGCTAATAATTGTGTTGTAAGGATGAACGAAAAATATTCTCCGGCTGAAATTAAACTTTGCATGTTTTAATGTAACATTATAGGGGAGATAGATCTGAAAATAAAAATTATTTTAGTTGATGACCATAAAATTTTGCTGGATGGCCTGCGTTCTTTACTGGGAGGGGAGTCTCGCATCGAGGTAATTGCCGAGGCGCTCGATGGTTATACAGCCTTAGAATTGGTGAGTGAACTATCACCCGATGTTGTCATAATCGAGGTTGCCTTGCCCATGCTGAACGGCATTGAGGCCACCCGTCAAATCTTTTCTCAAAACCCGGGCGTTAAAATATTGGCTCTATCTATGTATAGTGATATCAAATATGCTGCGGAAATGTTTAAGGCCGGGGCAGTTGGCTATTTGCCCAAGGATTGTTCTTATAAAGAACTCATTTTTGCAATTAAGTCGATACTCTCAAATAAAATATATTTAAGCCCCAATCTGGTTGGGGCAGTAGTTAAAGATATTATTGTCAGCAAAAAGGATCCCAATTCGGTTTTTTCGGTATTAACGCCAAAGGAACGTCAGGTGCTGCAATTGATGGCTGAAGGTAAGACTAGAAACCAAATTGCTGAAGCTTTATTTATTAGCGAAAGGACAGTTGAGACGCATCATAGAAATATTACAAAAAAACTAGGCATCAATAGTATTGCGGAACTTACTAAATACGCCATTCGAGAGGGTTTGACCAATTTGTAGAGCTGTTACATAGATCAGACCGCCGGGCAGCAAAAGCTTACCCGGCGGAAAGCTGAAGGTTTTTAAAATTGACCGAAATCACTATCATCAAGTGCTATTAAATCTTGCGGATTTACAGCGGAGCCGACTGACGTCGCAGCAACCTCTGACTTTGGCTTGCTCTTTAGGTGCGGTACACCCCACATTTTCTGGGTAAGTTGCAGTTGGGCGGCGTTTTGTGAATCTGCTGTAAAAGCGCTTTCCCCACTGTGTTTCTTGAGCTTGAGTTTGCCCAGCATCTGTTTGACCATTTCAGTCTGACTAGACATTTCCTCGCTGGCGGCGGCAAGTTCCTGTGAACTGGCCGAGTTCTGCTGAGTTACCTGATCAACCTGGTTTAAACCATTGTTGATTTGCTCGATCCCCAGGGCCTGCTCCTTGGAAGCGGAAGCTATCTCGCTGACGAAATCGGTGACCTGGGTTGCATTTTGAACGATATATTTTAGGGCCTGGGAGGTATCCTCGGCAATTTTGGCGCCGACTTCTGTCTTTTTAATCGAGCCCTCGATCATTTCAGCGGTTTCCTTGGCTGCCTTGGCGCTGCGCTGGGCTAGGTTTCTGACTTCCTCGGCCACCACGGTAAAGCCTTTTCCGTGCTTGCCGGCCCGGGCCGCCTCCACCGCAGCGTTAAGGGCCAACAGGTTGGTCTGGAAGGCAATTTCATCAATAGCCTTGATGATCTTGGAAATGTTGTTTGCCGCTTCATTAATATCGTCCATGGCTTTGATCATCTGAGCCATCTGCCCGCTGCCCTTTTCAGCGTTGCTCCGGCCCTGGCCGGCAAGTTGGTTGGCCTGCGCAGCGTTTTCGGCGTTTTGCTTGGTTTGGGCGTTCATTTCCTGCATCGAAGCGGTAATCTGCTCCATGGTGCTGGCCGACTCGGCGGCGCCCTGGGACAGGGCCTGGCTGGAGTCGGACACCTGCTGGGCGCCGGCACTGACCTGGTTGGTGGCACTGAAAATCTGAGCCAGATTTTCGTTCAGGTCGTTAACGGTGTTGTTCAGCGCGTCCTTGATGATAGCGTAATCACCCTTGTATTCCCCGGTTACCGCCACGTCCAGGTTGCCTTTGGCCATTTCCTGCAGGCAAGGGATTACTTTTAGCTTCAAGATTTCATGCAGTGAATCAAGGGTGGTGTTCAGGGCGTTTTTAATAATGGCATGGTCACCCTGGTAGTTGCCCTTTACTCTTACGTCGAAATTGCCGTTTGCCATTTCCTCCAAACAGGCCGCCGCTTCACGCGTGGGTGTGATCACTGCGTCCAGCATATTGTTGATACCTTCGATAACCTTGCTGAACTCGCCGGCGTGCTTGGTAACATTAGCGCGGGTGGAGAGCCTGCCCTCCATAGCGGCTGCGGCAAGCATGTTGGTGTCATTCACCAGTTCCAAGATCGCCTCGTGCATCCCGATCACGCCCGGTACCAGCTTGTCTTTGTCGCATCCGCTCCCGACCTTGCGGAGAAATTCCAGTTCACTTAAGTCCCCCTTGGACACATTGTTGACCATCTTGGTAAGTCTGGCCAGCAGTTTGTAGACCTTGTTAATTGCTTGCTTGAGGTCATTCCAGATGCCCGTATAGTCTTTTTCCACAGCCCTGGTGTGGTCATTTACCGCAAGCAGGCCCAAGACCATCATGATTTCGTTAACGGGTGCGGCCACGGCTTCCACCAGCCCGTTCATGCCCTCCATCAGCTCGCGGTAGGCGCCGTTGTATCTGCCGGTATCGCCCCGGGTGTCCAGTTGGCCCGAAGCCATGGCGTCGGCCATCCTTTTCACATCCAGGATTAATTCCTGAATGACTTCTATCATTTTGACGAAAGAAGGATTCAATTCATCCTGTTCGCTGCGGCGGCCGATTTTTTTCAGGCCGCCCAGGTCGCTGAAATCTCCATTACTAATTTTTTTGACCGTTTCGATTATGCGGGAGATTCTGGTAGAAGTGGAATTGGCCGCGGTCTTCATTTCTGCCCACATGCCGCCGTACTCCTTTTCAAGCTTGTGGCTGAAGTCGCTAACCGCCATTCGTTCCAGCAAGGTTATCAAATCGCGGACGGGCTCGACCACGGATTCCATCAGGCCGTTCATGCCGCCTACCAGTCTGCCCCAAACCCCGGCAAAGGCTGCCACATTGCCGCGCTGATCCAGCCGGCCCTCCGATGCGGAGTGGATCAGGCCGTCGGTTTCATTCAGTACACCATTAATGGAGCCAATGCAGGTGTTTAGGTTGTTTTTAATTTCATTGAAATCGCCGTTATAATCCTCGGTGATTTCGGGCGGGATGTCGCCCTTGCTGATCCGGTCCATGTATTCAGCCGCCATGTTGAGGGGGCCGATGACCGCATCCAGGGTGTTGTTGACCCCCACGATGACCTTGCGGTATTCGCCCTCGTGCCGGGTATCGTCCGCGCGGGCATCCAGCTTGCCCTCCACTGCCGCCGCGGCCAGCATGTTGGTGTCCTCGGCCAGTCGCTGGAGAGCCTCTTGCATCTTGATCAAGCCCGGATGCAGCTTGTCATTTTCGCTCTTTTGCCCGACATTTCTGTAGTACTCCAGGTCGCTTAAGTCCCCCTGCGCGATCTTGTAGGCCGTTCCCTGGAGATCTAACAGTTGGTCGTGCACAGCGTTGATGGCTTTCTTCAGGTCGTCCCAGATACCATCGTAGTCTTTTTCTAAAGCCTTCTCAAAGTCATTGACCGCATACTGGTGGAGAACTGTAATCATATCTTGAACCGGTGCGGCCACAGCTTCCATCAGCCCGTTCATGCCTTCCATCAAGTTGCCGTAAGCGCCATTGTATTTGTCGGTATCGTTGCGGAGATCCAGTCTGCCTGCGACGGTTGCTGCGGTCATCGTTTCCACATCTGCAACTAATTTCTGAATGACTTCCATCATCTGAACTAAAGCGGGCGTCAATTGATCCTGGTCACTGCGATGGTCGATTTTTTTCAGGGCGGCCAGGTCGCTGAAATCTCCGTTGCTGATTTCGATCATGACTTTAATCACGCGTGAAATACGGGCGACCGTGGTGTTGGTGGCTTTTTTCATATCCTCCCAGATACCGCTGTATTCCTTTTCGATTTTATGGCTCAAGTCGAAGACCGCTATCCGCTTTTGCATGCCAATTATATCGTGGACGGGCTCGGTCACTGATTCCATCAGGCCGTTCATGTCACCGACCAGTTTGCCCCAATCGCCGGCAAGAGCTGCGACGTTGCCGCGCTGATCCAGTTTGCCCTCCGACACGGACTGAACCAGGCCACCCACCTCCTTGAGCACACCGTTGATGGAGTCGATGCAGATGTTCAGGTTGTTCTTGATTTCATTGAAATCGCCTTTGTAGTTCCCGGTGATTTTAGGCGGGATGTCGCCCTTGGCAATCCGGTCAATATACTCGGCCGCCATGTTCAGGGGGGCAATGACCTCGTCCAGGGTTTCGTTCATGCCGTGGATAATTCCCCGGAACTCGAAATCAATTTTTTCCGCGTTGCCCCGGACATCCAGTTTGCCCT
>DHTR01000042.1:31425-32719 GCA_002408725.1 Pelotomaculum sp. UBA5255 | reverse complement strand
GCGTTGCCCCGGACGTCCAGTTTGCCCTCCTTCACCGCCTCCGTCAGGCGCTTGCTTTCTGAAATGAGGGAGTCCAGGGTTTTGCGCAACGAGTTTGAAATAAAGAAGATGAGACCGAGGCCAAGCAAAAGGGAGATGATGCTCAAAATGATGCATGTATAGACGATTCCGCCCGCCTTGCTGTCGGCGGACTTAAGATTCTGTTCAAACAGTTTATCGTTGTAATTTAACAATTCCACGATGGTTTCCGTCATTTGGTTGGTAAGAGGGGCTAACGTGCCGACCATACGGACGGCTTCCTGGGGCGAATCGCTTTCAATGGCGGGGATTAAATCAGTGATAACGCCGTTGTGGCACGTTGTTGTTGTTTCGATTAGCTTTTGGACCTCTGCCTTTTTGTCGGCCGGGCTGATTTCTAAAAGGGTTTTCTCCAGGTTCATGGTCTTATTCATTTCCCGGAGATATGCATCCTTGTAGCTAGCCTGGTTGTACGCTAGATAACCCCGGATGGAGGATATAGCGCTAAAAAAGTTCGTTTCAATCTCTCTTTGGATGGTCATCTGCTGTTCGATGTTATGGGCTTCCTTTATTTGTTTCTTTACAGTGATTGAAGAGGTAATGGAGAAGAGGCTGATAATGAGAAGTAATAGTATAATAACTGAACTCCCTAGTGCAACTTTTGATCCGGTTTTGAGTTTCATAGATGATCTAACCTCCATTAATAAACTCCTAAAAAACAATTTTGAAATGGTCATGTAAGGATGTGCTCTTGGACTTTTCTAGCATCGGACTGCAACACTTTTCCATCAGCTTCACTTGTCGGACTCAAACAGCAGCTTTTGGGCGCTCAACAGAATTTTCACGTGCTCCCTGACCTTACCCATGCCCTGGATAAACCGGCTGCTTTCGCCTCCCTTTACTTTTGGGGGGGGTTCGATATCCTTCTTTGGTATGTCCAGAACCTCCGAGACCCGGTCCACGATTAGACCTACCGACTGGTTGTCCACGTTAATGACAATAATGCAGGTCCTGTCGTCGTAAGGCCGCTCCTCTACTCCGAAGCGTAAACGTACGTCCATGACCGGTATGACCTTGCCTCGCAGGTTGATGACGCCTTTGATATAAAGCGGCATGTCCGGTACTTCGGTAATGTTCTGGATACCGATGATTTCTGTCACGTGCCGGATCTCAATACCGCATTCTTCCAGGTTCAGGAAGAAGGTGAGATACTTATCCTCCTGAATATCCTCTTCCTCCTCTTCATCTTCTTCTAGAAAATCCTCATCCAGTCTCT
>DHTR01000042.1:31054-31230 GCA_002408725.1 Pelotomaculum sp. UBA5255 | reverse complement strand
TTTTCTAAGCTCATCAAAATCACCACCCATTTAATATTTTTAGATATTTAGAGCGCTGCCACGTAGTTGCAAATCATCTTTCAATCCCCCTTTGTGTGGTGCAATAGTTATTCATAATGTAATCTTGTCTTCGCGAGCATTGCCGGCCTAATAAAAAATTTTCAGTTAACTAAGGC
>DHTR01000042.1:29361-30745 GCA_002408725.1 Pelotomaculum sp. UBA5255 | reverse complement strand
TATTTGTCGATTGAAATGTCGAAAAATGAGGAAAGATATGTTTTGCATAAAATCATTCAGGGAAGTACAATGAAATTTGAAAAACCAGATGAACAGTTTGTAGGAATCGTGTCCGGCGCCTTTTTATTATGGGGTGTGTCCTTTGTTTTTATCTGGGTGGCGCCGGCGGTTTTTTCACTGGCACGAACCAGATTATTGCTCCAAATTGAATCTAAGTTTTTAAAGAGAATATCTTTAAGGGGTTCTGCCGGGAAATAATAAAATAGACATCCGACTTCTTTTCTTGACCTCGTAGACGATTGCGGGGTTTTTGTTTTCCAGCTGTCTGTTTTTTCCGGCTCACCGTTTTTTTCTTCCCAGGATTATTCTGATTGGATTTGATTATAATGAAAGGTAGGACCGTCAGGAATCGGGATCAGAATTTTGCCCATTCTGTTTTCATAGGGAACTCAAGGATTTGGCCCAATGTTATATTTAAACACGCAGATTGGATTGATACTTTAACGAATTCCGGGAGTGCCCAGAATGAAACTATATTCACTTAGATTTTTGCTGGTTTTCTTGCAGTGCCTCGCGCTGTTCTTTTTGACACCTTCGTTTAGTGAAGATAAGCAGCCCCTCGCTTACATCATCAATGTGGATGATACGGTAACAGCCGGTACAGCCCGGAACATCCAGAGGGGGCTGAGTCTGGCGGAAAAAAACCAGGCGGACGCAGTTATAATCCTGCTGAATACACCGGGCGGGCTGGTCTCGGCGACTCTTGACATTATCCGGGACATGTCCGCGTCAAACCTTCCCGTGCTCACCTATGTCGGCCCGCAAGGCGCAATCGCTGCTTCAGCAGGCACTTTTATCCTGCTGAACGGGCACATTGCAGCCATGTCTCCCGGAACTACCTGCGGAGCGGCCATGCCGGTAACAATGTCCGCACCCGGGGATGCTCCAAAGGCTGCAGACCAGAAAACCACTAATTTTTTAGCCGGCCACATGAAAAGCATTGCCGAGGAGCGGGGGCGTCCCGGTGATTTGGCGGAAAGGTTTGTCACCGAAAACCTGGTCTTGAACAATAACGAGGCCCTTGGAAAAAAAGTTGTAGACTTAAACGCGACCGATCTAAATGAGTTATTGCAAAAAGTTCACGGCATGACCGTCCAGACCAATGCAGGCAGCAGGCGGCTGGACACATCAGGCGCCAGGGTGGAAACCCTGCCCCTCAATACTAACGAGCGGCTCATCCACCTGGTCAGTAATCCTACCCTGGCCATGATCTTACTCATGCTTGGTATTTACGGGCTGATCATCGGGTTTTACTCTCCGGGTTTCTTCCTCCCTGAGGTACTGGGCGCCATTAGCCTGATCCTGGGCCTTTTCGGCATGGGCC
>DHTR01000042.1:28809-29165 GCA_002408725.1 Pelotomaculum sp. UBA5255 | reverse complement strand
GCCTTTTCGGCATGGGCCTGTTTCAGGGCAACCTGGCGGCAGCCCTGTTAATCCTGCTGGGAATCGGGCTTTTGGCTGCCGAATTATTTACCCCAACTTACGGCATCCTGGGGGTGGGGGGTGTTGCCAGCATTATCCTGGGAATTCTTTTCTTTCCAACAGAACCGTTGATGCCACCCGTCTGGTTTTCCGCCTTCAAGGCTGCAGCTCTCGGGGTGGGGATTGCCGGTGCGCTTTTCGTGTTCGTCGTCGTTCTGGGTCTGGCCCGGATCCGCAGACAAAAGCCGGTACACGGGGAAGCCGAGTTTCTCGATGCCACGGCCGTAGTCATGGAGAAGCTAAATCCAGGTGGCCTG
>DHTR01000042.1:26013-28626 GCA_002408725.1 Pelotomaculum sp. UBA5255 | reverse complement strand
AGAAGCTAAATCCAGGTGGCCTGGTAAAAATCAAGGGGGAAATCTGGCAGGCCGTTTCAAAAGATGGACATACTATTCAGGAGGGTGAAAAGGTCCGGGTGTTTGAACGGCAGGGGATAACCCTTCTTGTCGGACACTTTGAAAGCGTTGAGAAACTAAACATAGGTGAGGAGGAATAGGATTGCTGCTTTATAACCTGTTTTCCACGGTCGTTGTGGTCATTCTGGTGCTGATGATTCTGACATCATCGATTAAAATAATTCCAGAGTATGAAAGGGCGGTACTCTTCAGGTTGGGTAGGCTTGTGAATGCGAGGGGGCCCGGGCTGATCTTCATTATCCCGGTGATCGACCGGATCATCCGAATTTCCCTCCGGGTAATCGTCTTTGATGTGCCCCCACAAGAGGTTATCACGAAGGACAACGTTACCTGCAAGGTAAACGCGGTTCTTTTCTACAGGGTGGTCGAGACGGAGAAAGCCATTGTCAATGTTGAGAATTTTCACGAGGCGACAAACCAGCTGGCCCAGACCACACTCCGTAGCGTTGCCGGCATGGCCGAACTGGACGAAATCCTGTCCCAGCGTGAAAAGCTGAACCTGAAGATCCAGAGAATTGTTGATGAAGCTACAGACCCCTGGGGAATCAAGATTGTTGCCGTGGAGATCAAGGATGTGGTGCTGCCTACCGAAATGACCCGGGCAATTGCCCGGCAGGCGGAGGCGGAAAGAGGCAGGCGGGCGGCCATCATCCAGGCCGAAGGAGAGCGCCAGGCCGCCGAGCAACTGGCCCAGGCATCTGAGATCCTCACAGGAGCGAACGGCGGGCTGACCTTGAGGATGCTCCGCTCCCTTTCGGAAGTTTCAAGTTCGCCCAACACAACAGTGCTTTTCCCTCTACCCATGGAACTCCGGAAACTGTTCCCCGACCCGGAGTAAGACTTGAATTAAAAAGTGGGCCGATCTAGTGCCAGGTCATGGGTAAATACCCTCCCGCCTTATTACGATAAAGTAATTGTTTTCCCTGAATAACCACGCGATACAGGGAGGGTTCTACCGGCTGTTGCTTGCAGGTTTAACAAATTTTTTCGTTACAATGAAAAAGGCTTCCGGTGTGCAATTTGCTCACCAAAAGCCTTTTTAGATCAAATCAATCGTTGGATCCACCATAGTTCAGTTGAATGTTAAATATTTTTCGGCTGACTGTCAGTTTCCCCGGTGTGTTTGGGAAAGATCCATTCCGGAGGGTAATAGGGAATTTCAAACCCGGGAAGAATGGTGTATTCAATTGGGGATGACTCAAACGACTCAAACAGTTTCGGTTCTTCCACAGACATCTCACCTCGTGTATAGTATCTGCAGGCGGAGATACATTTAAACATCATAAAGAGGTAAGTTTAACCAAAAGGGGGTGCCGAAGGTACCTTGGATGCTGGTTGACTAAAGGGAGCGTCCGGCGTGCAGGGTATGTCGTACTCAGGCGTTTTCAGGTGTTTTGTGACGTGCAGGTCCGGCCTGTGCTGCTTGACACTAATGGCGTTGTCACGTATAATGCTTAGTGTAAGTTTTGGAGATAATGCTTTGCGCGGTAGAGCTAACACTCCCGGGCGGACTTATTCGAAGTCTTATGGTTGCACCAAATTGCTTTAAAAGGAGTCGGTACGTGGACCATACCGGATATATGCGCCAGGCCCTGGCGGAAGCCGAAAAGGCCTGCGCTCTGGGCGAGGTTCCCATCGGCGCCGTTGTGGTGCTAGACGGGGAGATTATCGGGAAGGGACACAACCTGCGCGAGGTCTTGAAGGACAGCACCGCCCACGCTGAAATCCTGGCCCTCAGGGAGGCCGCCGGGAAGATCGGCGACTGGCGGCTGAACGGAGCCACGCTGTACTCTACCATTGAGCCCTGTCCCATGTGCGCCGGGGCGCTGGTGCAGTTCAGGGTGAAGACGCTGGTTTACGGAGCCGCCGACCCGAAGGCGGGCGCGGTAGATTCTGTAATCGATGTAGTCAGGCAACCACGTTTCAACCACCAGGTAAAAGTTGTGGCCGGGGTGCTGGAAGAGGAGTGCCGGTTGATCATCCAGCGCTTCTTTCAGACGTTAAGAGGTAAAAAAGTTAATGGAGAGATGGCCGAGCTGGTCGAAGGCGCTCGACTCGAAATCGAGTAGGCCGTGATGAGCGGTCTCCAGGGTTCGAATCCCTGTCTCTCCGCCAGATCAATTAAAGCAAGAGGTTCACGATTTATCCGTGAACTTCTTGCTTTTTTGTAAGCGGACTTTTTAGACAATTTTCAAACATGAACATCTATCTAATGATTTGGCAAGGTATCCTTGTCAGGGAGATGTTATTATTCGGTATATGTCATTATGTAGACATTCTGGAAAATGCTTCACTGTAATCTTAAAGAACTGGTTACCTGTTTACAGATAAAAACCTTTCTGTCAAGCGTAAAGAATATCAAATATTGCTGGAATAATCTGTGATAATATCTATAATTAAACAGGAACATGGTTGTCGCCTATCGAATTATAAAGAATTGTATAATAGTTCAAATTTGGATTTCCTATAAGGGAATTAATTAACCCGGGTGTATGCCGCTCAGAGGAGGCCTAC
>DHTR01000042.1:13040-25764 GCA_002408725.1 Pelotomaculum sp. UBA5255 | reverse complement strand
GCCACTAACCCCTCTAGTTGCGGTGATAGGTAAAAATGGTGTGGGTAAAAGTACACTATTTGATGCGTTTGGTTTTTTGGCAGATGCTCTTCGTGTAGGCGTGGAAGAAGCTTGTGACTTAAAGCAGCGAGGAGGGTTTTACCGCCTACGTTCGTTTGGGAATAACGAATCCATAAGGTTTGAAGTTTACTACAGGGAAAGTCCAAATGAGCGTCCCATTACTTATGAATTGTCTATTGCTCCGGACTCCAAAGGCCGCCCCTTTGTAGAAGAAGAACGGTTGAGACAACGGAGAAAGGGGCAAAAACAGACGGGGCAACCGTACTCATTTCTAAACCTTCGCGGAGGGAAAGGAGAAGCTTGGGCTGGAGAGGAAAGCTTCGAGGGTGAAAATGCGTCCCGTGTGCCTGTTGAACTCACCGATTCCCGCAAACTGGGGATTGCTACTTTGGGGGCATTGAAAGAGCATCCCAGGATTGCCAAGTTTAGAAGTTTTTTGGAAAATTGGTACCTTAGCTACTTTACACCGGACGCTGCTAGAAGCCTTCCGATGGCTGGACCTCAAAAACATCTTAACATACATGGGGATAACCTCGGTAATGTAGTCCAGTTTATGGAAAGGGATCATAAGGAAAAATTCCAGTCTATTTTAGATCGGATAGCACGAAAAATTCCTGGCATTTTTAAGATTGACACTAAAAAAACAGAGGATGGCCGTTTACTTCTCCGTTTCAATGACAGGGATTTAATGATCCTTTTCTTGCCCAGCAAATGTCAGATGGGACCTTGAAGCTTTTTGCATATATGTTACTTCTCGAAGATTCTGAACCACCTCCGTTTATTTGTATTGAAGAGCCTGAAAATGGTCTTTATCATAAGTTATTAGATTCGTTGGCAACCGAATTTAGGACACATGCAACAGGAAAAAAGAATTCAGCCCAAATTTTCGTAACCACACATCAGCCATATTTCGTGGATGCTCTGTCTCCAGCCGAAACGTGGATACTGGAAAAGAATCCTCAGGGATTTTCTACCGTTAGACGGGCCAGTGACGATTCTATTGTAAAAGGTATGGTTGAGGAAGGCTTGCCATTGGGCAGTCTTTGGTATAGTGACTACTTGGATGCGAGGTGAGTCCGATGCATTTTGAAGTGCTAGTGGAAGATGCCTCCGGAGCCATCATGTTAGAGTTTTTTCTGGAAAAAATTCTAGGTTCTAATGGTCACCGGCACACTTATAGAATACATCCTTACAAAGGTATAGGGCGGTTGCCGAAAGATTTAAGGGGAAAAGCAGACCCCGCGAAGCGAATTCTACTTGAACAGTTACCTAAGCTTCTTCGTGGATATGGTCGTAGCCTTCAATGTGGTGACGCAGTTGTTATTAGCCCCGCAGCTACCAAAATAGTGAAAAACATCCGCAACAACCTACAATTAGTTGAAATGCAAGGGAAGGGGTTCATTTACGTTGAATCCCTTGTTTGTAATTAGCCAGATGTTAAGGTTGCAACCGTCAGCCAGGTCGGCGTGAGCCGACGAATAGTCGCTGTTACAGTTTAATACGTGATTTACATGATTTTTGAGCCGGTCCGGGAGGGGGTTGGAGCGTATGAGCAGGTGGGGATATAGGTTTCAGCCGCTGTAAACGACGGAAACGCTTTCTCCTGTGGGTTTCATAGCTGGGAAATTGGCAAAAGATCTGCAATAAGCATAAAGAAGAGGATTTTTGGTTAATCTGTGGAAATATGAACCAAACGGGTTACCGGTTAATCCACTGGGAAAGGGAAGATAGATTTATGGGAACGCCTAAAACAGAGATAAGTGGCATGAAGAAGAAAGACGGCGAGCGGACTAGGGAAGCAGCTGCGGAATCATCCGCGCTGGAGGCAAACTTTATCCAGACCATTATAAATGATGATTTCAATACCAATAAATATAATAGACGGGTCCACACCCGGTTTCCACCCGAGCCGAACGGCTATCTTCATATCGGTCACGCCAAGTCCATCTGCCTCAATTTTGGTATTGCCGCCAGAAACGGGGGCCTTTGCAATCTGCGGTTCGATGACACCAACCCCACCAGGGAGGAGGTCGAATACGTCGATTCCATCAAGGAGGATGTGCGGTGGCTCGGCTTTGACTGGGGCGACCGGATGTTCTACGCCTCCGATTACTTTGACCGGCTGTATGATTACGCCGTACAGCTGATTAAGAACGGCAAAGCCTATGTGTGCGACTTGAGTGTGGAGGAAATGAAAGAGTACCGCGGCACCCTGACGGAACCGGGTAAGGAAAGCCCCTACCGCAACCGGTCAGTGGAGGAAAACCTGGACCTGTTTGAGCGGATGAGGAACGGTGAGTTCCCGGATGGAAAGCGCGTCCTCCGGGCTAAAATTGACATGGCCTCCCCCAACCTGAACATGCGGGATCCGGTGCTCTACCGGATTCTACGGGCCGCCCACCACCGGACTGGTGACAAGTGGCTCATTTATCCGATGTACGATTATGCCCACCCCATTTCTGATTCACTGGAAGGAATTACTCACTCCATTTGCACGCTGGAGTTTGAAGATCACCGCCCACTGTACGACTGGACGCTGGATACCCTGGGCATTTACCACTCTCAGCAAATTGAGTTTGCCCG
This sequence comes from Pelotomaculum sp. UBA5255, assembly GCA_002408725.1. Classification (GTDB taxonomy): domain Bacteria; phylum Bacillota; class Desulfotomaculia; order Desulfotomaculales; family Pelotomaculaceae; genus DTU098. Next base: position 23,121 of record DHTR01000042.1, on the reverse strand, counting down.
CTTGAACCTCACCTATACGGTGATGAGCAAGCGGAAGTTGCGCCTGCTGGTGGAAGAGGGCATCGTCAGCGACTGGGATGACCCGCGCATGCCCACCATCTCGGGTCTGCGCAGGAGAGGCTATACGCCGGAATCCATCCGCGACTTCTGCGAGCGGATCGGGGTGGCTAAAAGCAATAGCATGGTTGACATCGCCATGCTTGAGCACTGCATCCGGGATGATTTAAACCTGCGTGTCCCGCGTGTGATGGGCGTCTTAAGGCCGCTGAAGCTGGTTATTGACAACTACCCCGAGGGGCAGGTGGAGGAACTGGAGGCCGAGTATAACCCGGAAAATCCGGGTTTGGGTTCGCGTAAAATCCCCTTTTCCAGGGAGCTGTATATTGAACAGGAAGATTTTCGCGAAAATCCACCTAAGAAATATTTCCGCCTTTCACCCGGACAGGAGGTCCGCTTGAAGAGCGCCTACATTATCCGGTGCGAGCGGGTGGTCAAGGACGAAAAATCCGGCGAGGTCCTTGAGGTGCACTGCACCTACGATCCGGAAACACGCAGCGGCAGCGCGGCCAGTTCCCGCAAGGTCAAGGGAACGCTGCATTGGGTTTCAGCAAGTCATGCCGTCCAAGCCGAAGTGCGTTTATACGACCATCTCTTTTTAAAAGAAAACCCGGACGAAGAAAGGGACTTCAAGTCCTGCATCAACCCGGACTCGTTATCAAGGCTGACCTCCTGCATGCTGGAACAGAGCCTCTCAGGAGCGATACCCGGCAGCCGCTTCCAGTTTTTGCGGAATGGATACTTCTGTGTGGATGCCGTTGATTCGACAAAAATAAACCTGGTTTTCAACCGGATTGTTCCATTGAAGGATACCTGGGCTAAAATTCAAAAGGCCAACCGTTAGAAGAATTTACAAAAAACCGCCGGGTCTACAGTCCGGCGGTTTTTTGCCCTGGTTACTCAAAACAATCAAATTGAGTCAACTACCTATAGGCGTCCATGTTGCAAACGCGGCGTCGGTAGAGCCTGAAGATCTAAATTTATAGGTTTGAATTTACTCAAATACGCTTGCCTCAATACCTGGGTCACGTCAAAATCCCTTAAATCGTTAATATGCAGTAAGTATATGTTGATACATGCTTGACTTTGACGGGGTCCTGCCCTCAATACGATCCAAGGTGCGAATGGATTTGAAGCTACTAATACTCAACAAATTTTCAGTTTTCATTCAGTAGGGTTTCAGTTATGATTCAGATAATATAAACATACGGCAACTATAAAGGAACGTGAAACCTTGAAATTAAGGGGATACACCGTCAAAGGAATGGGGAGCACACCTGGGAGGAATGTCCTCAATGGGATGTCCCTTGATAGAATATCCCCGGTATAAAGGTGGTAGATGAAGCATGCGACAATTAAAGGGAATCAAAATACTAGTAGTAGACGATGAGCCGAATATACTACAATTTTTGGAGCTCGGTCTGCAAAATGAAGGGTTTGAAGTGCAAACCGCTCGGGACGGGATGACGGCTATTACCTTGTTGAACCAGTTCCAGCCACATGTCATTATCCTGGATGTGATGATGCCCGGTATGGATGGTTTCGAAGTATGTCGAATGATCAAAAAAACAGAGAATGTGGCGGTGATCATGCTGACGGCCAAGGATGAAGTGGATGATCGGGTGAAGGGCCTCACTCTTGGAGCCGACGATTACATGGTAAAACCATTTAGTTTTGAGGAACTGCTCGCCAGGATCTATGCCAGAATCCGAAATCAATTTCCATACCTTTTTGGGGAAGTCGTAATCGGACCGTTCCAGATTGATGACCGCCGAAAAGAAATCAGGCTCAAAAACCGGGTGTTGGAGCTTTCTCCAACAGAGTATCAGCTCCTCAAGTTTTTAGTTCTCAATCACGGGTTGGTTTTAAGTAAAACGATGATTTTGGATAAGGTCTGGGGCTATGATTTCGGAGGAGAGGAAAATATTGTTGAGGTGTATATTCGTTCACTGCGAGATAAATTAAACGACAAAGACCATCAATTAATACGAACCTTGCGCGGCTCAGGGTACAGGGTTGATCTTTCATGAAACGGAAGGCAGGCACTCTATTAAAATCTTTTTTTTCGCCTGACTCACTCCGGATTCAACTCTTATCCCGGTCACTGCTGATCCTTGCTATTTTGCTTGCGCTCATTGGTCTGTTGCAATTTGTTTTTATGCGGGAAGTTGTTTACAGAAATAAAGCTGCCGGCATGCAAAGCCAGATCATCTCGATTCCCCACGCTGCCTGGGAGCAACCCGGTGCAAGCCCGGAAAATGGTAGTGTGTGGCCACCGCTTTTTTTTATACCGGGGGCAAGTGTTGCATTTATTGATCTGGAGGGTAACTATTCCGTATTATTGGATGAGCCCCGTGGCATAAATCCTCCAAAATTGGCTTCACAGGAGTATTTGGACATATTGATGAGAAGGCCGGGACCGGGATCGGGACCGGATCCGAAGCTGAAGCCAAAATCAAAGCCAAACTTCAAAGTCATTGACGCCGGGGGAGCGGAACAGTTATTGGTATTACAACCGGTTTTTAGCCGCGGACAGGCTCTCGGCGTTGTTCAGGTAAGCACCTTGACAGGTCCGCTCAAGGAACTGCTTATTCGTCAACTGTTCACGTTTTTATTCCTTTCCCTCATTGCTATGCTGGTTGGCTTGCTTGGCTTTTTGCCGATTCTTAGAAGAACACTGGTTCCCTTGTTTAACATGGTGGATACTGCGGAACAAATCGATGCCGGGAATTTAGCAAGGCGATTCCCAACCCAACAAGGACAGAAGGAAATCGACCGTTTGGCGGAATCCTTTAACGGAATGCTGGAGCGGCTGGAAGCTTCCTTTGAAGCGGAAAGGGAAACCAAGGAACAGATGCGCCGTTTTATAGCGGACGCCTCTCATGAGCTGCGCACACCATTGACTTCCATTCGCGGATTTTTGGAAGTATTGCTGCGCGGTGCGGTAAATCAACCGGAGCAATTACATAAAGCGTTAAAAAGCATGCATAGCGAATCGGAACGCCTTACTAAATTAGTACACGATCTTCTTCTTTTGACAAAACTCGACCGTACTCCACACATTGAGCTCGCGGAAGGCTTACTGGATCGCGTTATCCGGGAGATGGAGCCACAGCTTCGGATCCTGGCCGGCAGCAGAAGGCTTGATTTATATATCGAGTCAAACATGAAGTGCAATTATGATCGGGATAAAATGAAACAGGTGATTTTGAACCTGTTTCATAACGCAGTACAGCATACGGACCCTGAAGAGGGCCGGATCCGGATTTCATTATCCAGAAAGAACAGCGGTGTGCATTTGTCCGTTCAAGATAACGGACCGGGGATCAGCGATGATCACCTCCCCCACGTCTTTGATCGATTTTACCGCAGCGATATCTCCCGGACGCGCAAATATGGCGGAGCCGGTTTAGGCTTATCAATCACCAAAGCCATTGTAGCTGCTCATGGAGGAATAATTAACGTTGAAAGCCAGGAGGGTAAAGGCTGTACATTTCAGATCCGGCTATCCTGTCAAGGAGATGGTTCTTGACACGATGCTTCTAAAGTATCTCTCCGGACCGATCTTAGACGGCATTTTTGCACGGGTTACCTGTGCACTAGTGCCGTTTTTGCTGTGTGGGTGAGTACCACCAGGACTGAGCCTGTAAATAAAAGCTATTGCCTGGCACTTCGCTAAATCTAGGTGCGAATCCATTCACAATGCGTCTTGAATTTGCGCAATTCGGCGCAAACAGCCGTGTTGGATTGAAATCCAACCTATATCCTTGATTTTTTCAGATTTGTGGCGCCTTTACCCGGAACTTGGGTGCCGGGCTCTTAATTTATTTGAATCAGGTGGTTTTTACTCTGTGAAGGCGCCGCCTGCGGCAGGAAGAACTACTCTGGATTCCATAAACCGCAGCTTTTTTCAGCATCCATTCAGCCATTACTCAATCAATTTTCAGTTACCCTTAAGGAACAAATTCAGGTGGAGTTGGTATGATTTAAGAGAGTAAAAACACGGAAAGCACGAAGGGTTGTAGAGGGTTGTTTATGAAGTGGCACGAAACAGGATTAATGAAAGGGGGGAGCGTGAGGATAGACCGGAATAATGTTAAAAGTTTTAAACTTCTAAAAAAAGAGTATTATTAATATTCCGAGGGGAAATCATCATGCAAAATTTTTTAAATATGCTTTTAAAAAAAATTAATAAAATTTTTTGTGCCTTAAATAGAAAAAAATTACTTTTTGGTTTGACTGCAATTGTGATAGTAGCGATTTTGGGTTTTTATGGTTTAGCGGGAGCCCAAAAAACAGAGGGTAGTTACATAACCAATACAGTTAAAAAAGGCTCCGTCACCAATACAATCCCTGCCACCGGCACAATAGAGCCGGTAACTACTATTTCCCTGGGTTTTGAAAATTCAGAGTTGCTCAAGAAGATTTACGTAAAAGTGGGCGATCACGTAACCGCCGGGCAGTTACTGGCCGAACAGGACAGCACTAATTTAAGCGCCCAGCTGATCCAGAACTCTGCAAGCTTGAAAAGTGCGGTTGCCAGGCTGGAGCTTCTAAAAAACGGCGCAACCCAGGAAGAAATAGCCCAGTCCGAGGCCGGCGTAAGGATAGCCGAATCAAATTATAAATTGGCAAAGTCAAGTCTGGAGCGCAATCAAGCCCTATTTCAGGCCGGAGCCATAGCTCAGCTTGAATTTGACCAGGCCAACGACAACTATATTAACGCGGAAGCCAAATTAACCCAGGCGAGGGAGTCTTTGAAAGCACTCCTGGCCGGTAACCGTGCGGAAGACATCGCGGCGGCGGAGGCCCAGGTGGAAAGCAGCGAGGCTCAGCTGCAAATGGCTCAAAAAAACCTGGCCGGGACCAAAATGAGCAGTCCCATTGACGGGATAGTCAGCGCTATAAACGGAGCCGAGGGCCAGCGGGCCACAGCCAACAACAATAATATCAGCGGCGGAGGGTTTATTACACTTATCTCAGAAACACTGCAGGTTGAGGCCCAGGTGAATGAGGCCGACATCGGCAAGCTGGCACTGGGCCAGAAGGTAGAGTTTACGGTAAACGCCTTCTCGAATAAAACCTTTACCGGCAGCGTTAGCAGCATCTCCCCCCAGGCGGAAACGATATCAAACGTACAGATCTATCAAGCGGTGATCCGGTTAGACGAAAACCAGCATGGATTAATGGCCGGGATGCCCGTGAATGCAAACATAGTTGTTGATAAACAGGAAAATGTTCTCACCATACCCAAAGGCGCTGTTACCTATGCAAGTAGTTACTCAGTAAAAACGGGACAAAGTGCCTCTGATCAGCCACAATCATCTGAAGTCGGAGGTAGTAGCGGTAACACCGGTAGCCTAAAAGGCGGCGCCAGAGCCAATTTTGGCAGTGGCAGCGAAGTTGAAACTTCTGGGTCGGTGAAGGGGAATGCTCAGAAACAGCAGGTGGCTGTTGTCGTCTTGAATAAATCCGGGAATCCGGAACCCCGTCAGGTGGTAGTGGGGCTGGCGGACCAGAGCAATTATGCTGTTTTACAAGGCCTTAGTGAAGGGGATACTGTGATCGTGGGTGCCGGCGGCTCTGCGGGCGCGGGTACGGGTACAAGTAGTAAGAGCGGTAATAGCTCCAGTTCACCACTTATGCCTGGAGGAGGAGGCGCGCCGCGACGCTAGTGGTTTTCAAGGATAGTTCCCCCTGCCGCAAGCGGCGCCTGCAGAGAGTAAAAACCACCTGATTCAAATAACTTAGGCACCCGGTACCTAAGTTATCACGGGCTACCTTTAAAAATGTAGGCGCCGAAATTTGTTTTCAGGCTAGATTCAACGCAAAAATACTTGGGATGGCGGTGTGCTATGTCCGGTAAAACAGCAATCGTACTGGAAAACGTAAAAAAAGTATATAATCTTGGAGAAACGCAAATCTTTGCTTTAAGGGGTATTAACCTCGCCATCCAGGAAGGTGAAATGGTTGCCGTCATGGGCTCCTCCGGTTCGGGCAAAAGCACCCTGCTGAACATATTAGGCTGTTTAGACAAGTCCACTGCAGGAACCTATTACCTCGGAGGTGAGAATGTTTCTCGATTAGATAAAAATCAGCTGGCCCTAATTCGTAACAAAAGAATCGGCTTTGTATTCCAGGGCTTTAACCTGCTGGGAAGAGTATCGGTGCTGGCTAATGTTCAACTCCCGCTGGTCTATGCCGGAGTCGAAAAAAAAGAAATGGCAGAAAGAGCAAAGGAAGCTTTGAACTGGGTCGGACTGTCTGCTTACCTGCACCACTATCCTGCTCAAATGTCCGGGGGCCAGCAGCAAAGGGTCGCCATCGCTCGGGCCCTGGTAAACAACCCTTCCCTGATCCTGGCCGACGAACCAACGGGCGCCCTTGACTCAAGAACAAGCATAGAGATTATTTCAGTAATCCAGAGGCTATATCTCGAAAAAGGCATTACCGTGATAATCGTAACCCACGAAAAAGAGATCTCCCTCTATTGCCGGCGGTTAATCAATTTAAGAGACGGACGGATCATAGACGACAAGCCGGTATTAAACCACAGAAACGCCGCCGGGGACCTGGCGGCCTTGCCGGAAGAAAGGGAGGCGTTGATTTGAACTTTACAAACAACTTTGAAGTAGCCATAAACGGAATCAAAGCAAACAAACTGAGATCCTCCCTGACCATGCTCGGCATCATCATCGGTGTCGCCGCAGTCATCATCATGATCTCCGTGGGGCAGGGAGCCGGCAAGAATATTTCCGACCAGATCTCAGGCATGGGCTCAAATTTGCTTATGGTATTCTCAGGGGCCGGACAGGGACCCGTACGGGGGGCCTCGGGAAACGTCAACACCCTTACCCTGGAAGACGCCAGCGCCATAGCCGGGTTGAGCATGGTAGCCAACGCGGTGCCGGAGTTAAGTACCAATGCTACCATCGTCTACGAAAACCAAACCTGGACGGCCCAGGCCAACGGCACCACACCGGGAATGCAGGTAATCAAGAACTGGCCTGCCGGCGCGGGGTCGTTTTTCACGGAAGATGATGTACAAAGCGCCAGCCTGGTGGCGGTTTTAGGTCAAACGGTGGCGGACAACCTTTTTCCTGCCGGCGTCGACCCGGTGGGTTCCACCATCAGGATCAATAAATCAGCCTTTACAGTGGTGGGTGTGCTGTCCTCAAAAGGCGCGGCCATGATGGGGCAGGACCAGGACGATGTTGTGTATGTTCCAATCACTACAGTTCAAAAGAGGATGCTGGGTGTAAACTATGTCCGGACCATCAATGTTCAGGCAGAAACGCAAAACAGTATGACTTACGTGCAAAGCAGTATAGAAGAACTGCTCCGGGAGAGGCACCGCATTACCGGTTCCAAATCGGATGACTTCAGCGTGCGCAATTTAACCTCCGTGCTTGAAGCCGCGGAAACAGCCACCGGCACCATGACGATGCTGCTGGCCAGCGTGGCCGCCATCTCCCTTCTGGTGGGCGGCATCGGGATTATGAATATCATGTTGGTTTCCGTTACGGAAAGAACAAAGGAAATCGGCCTGCGCATGGCGGTGGGGGCCACGGAGAGCAATATTCGCAACCAGTTCCTGGTGGAGTCCGTTGTGCTCTGTCTGACCGGCGGTCTGGCGGGTATTCTAACCGGAACCGCAGGAGCCGGAATAATTTCAAAATTTGCGGGATGGCCTACTTATGTTACAATGTATTCCATACTATTGTCCGCAGGTTTTTCAGCGGCTATCGGAATTTTCTTTGGCTATTATCCAGCTAAAAAAGCAGCAGGCTTAGATCCCATCGAAGCGCTCCGCTTCGAAAAATAAAGACAGGGTGGAATAGTCCTGTGGGACTGGTTTAATACATGGATTCCTGAAGATGACGAAACGGCGCAAAACACAAATTTCTCCACGACGTTCCTGTGGTAGGGATAAACGACCGGCGCAGCGAAATAATACCTATTAATTGACACTGATTGGCAAAAAATTTACCATAATTTTATTGAGCAAAAATTAATGTGCCAACTCGGTGTTCTTAGAGCAGTGGAATGCCGACGAGTTGTGAAAGGGAGGAATTTGTTTGTGCGCTCTTGCCAGGCCCAAAGTGCCCTTTGAGTTTCTAAGCAAAGGCGAATTTCCGGCAAAGCTCGCCGATTGGATTGGGCATGTGTTTTATGAGCTCCTGCCGGAGCACGGGTATGAAGTTCGTGAAGATCAAATCTTCACGGCTTTTCAGCTGGCTGATGCTGTGTGCAGACGAAAAGTGCATTTCGCGGAGGCAGGACTTGGTACCGGAAAGACCTTTGCCTATTTACTCACGGCCATCTCCTACGCCCGGTTTACAGGAAAGCCTGTCGTGATCGCCTGCGCTTCAACGGCACTCCAGGAACAACTAACCGGGCCAAAGGGAGATATCCACACGCTGTCGCGTCTTCTCGACCTGAATCTTGACGTCCGCATGGCCAAGGATCCACGTCAGTACATCTGTGATGTGAGGGTCAACCGACTTATACAACTACCAATCGGACGGCCAAATAGAGCACTTGAAGAAGTTGTCCGCTGGGCAGAGGAAACTGAACGGGGCGAACGCTCTGAGATGCCCAATGTACCCGACCGCCTTTGGACACAGTTGGCCTGGGATGAAACCATGTCTTGCGAGATATGTTCCTCTAGGGGGTTTTGTAAGCTTGTCAAGGCGAGGGAGTATTACCGGCCGGCCCGGGATCTGATCGTAGGTGACCACGGAATCTTCTTTGACGATTTATGGACCAGGGATGAACGAATTGCTGATGGTAAACTACCTCTCCTGCCCGCTTACTCGGCGGTAGTAATTGACGAAGGACATAAGGTGATGCTTCCTGCAGCGATGAGAGCGGGCCGGCGGATCGTCAAGGAGGATATCGATAGCATGCTTTCCTTGCTCGAGCAGATCCAGGGAGCCAGAATGTCCCTGGTTTCGATTACCTTTGCGATGAGAGCGGCCACCGCCAGGTTCTTCAGGACTCTTCAATATTCGGCGAGCCAGGATGAGCGAACGGACAGGCTTACTGTCCAGATCGGTGCTGAGCTGCTTGAAGCGGCGGACACCTTGCGGCGTGCCTTGGAAGCCTTACACCAAGAGTTGCAGTATGAACAAGAGCTGCACATCCAGTCCCTCGCCACAGCTCAACTGCAGGCGTTTGAGGCCCGGATCGAGCGGGCGACGGTTGCCCTGGGCCGTTTTTGCCGGAATAGGGCCACTGATACCATTGTCTGGGTTGATCGAAAGGACGGGAGTTTCTGGGTCGTGCCTCGAGACCTCGGGGGGCTGTTGGGGAAGCACCTTTTTGCCAGGCGACTTCCCGTAGTTTTTTCCTCAGCAACATTGAGCACCGGAGGCGACTTCAGTTATTTTGCGCGCACCCTCGGATTGAAGGAGGCGTCGAGCTCGTCTGTGGCTAGCTCTTTTGAGTTTGAGAAGCAGGTCCTGGTTTATCTTCCCCGGCGTTTTCCGGTTAGTGACCAGGAAAACTGGTTTTCCCTGGCCCTGAGACGGCTGGTTTCATTATTGCGGCTTTCTGGAGGGAGGGCATTGGTTCTCACAAACTTCCCTTCTGATGTTCGAAAAATTCGAACCGGGCTCAAAGAGTACCGGCTCCCCTTCGAGTTGCTATGGGAAGATAAGGCCGAGCGGGGGTACCTGGTTCAGAGATTTCGGGAGGAAATCTCGTCAGTGCTCGTTGGCGCCGGGTTTTGGGAGGGAATTGACGTGCCCGGTGAAGCGCTGTCCCTTCTAGTAATCTGGCGGCTGCCTTTTCCGCCACGGGATCCGTTAATTGAAGCACGGCGTCGTGAGGTGGAGGAACAAGGGCTTAATCCGGTGACTGCGGTGGACTATCCCGAAATGGCCCTTAGGTTGAAACAGGGGTGCGGTAGGTTGATTCGGAAGTGGGATGACCGGGGCGCCATAGCTATTCTAGAGCCGGTGCGGGGGATGCCCTGGGAGCAGGTCACGCTGGAAGCTCTACCGGCAGGGGCCAAAGTGGT
>DHTR01000042.1:1987-12844 GCA_002408725.1 Pelotomaculum sp. UBA5255 | reverse complement strand
GGGGCCAAAGTGGTTGGAAGTCTGGATCCACTTTCTGTCTTCCTGAAGTCAAAAACAGCCCGGGCTTGCCGGAAAAATTTCCCGCTGACAACCAGGCCGGCAGAACAATAACGAAAAGTGAGGACTCATAATGTTGCATGCTCTGGTTGAACAGCTTACAAATGTAGCCGTTTCCTTAATCGAAACCCTTGGCTACTGGGGCATATTTATAGGGATGACTATTGAAAGCGCCTGTATACCTTTGCCAAGCGAGGTTATCATGCTGTTTGGCGGCTTCATGGTAGCAGTGGGGATCTTTAACTTCTGGTATGTTGTTGTGGCTGGTGTACTCGGAAACGTTGTCGGTTCTGTGATCACCTACTGGATTGGAGCCAACGGCGGGCGTTCCCTTTTACTGAAATATGGTAAGTACGTCCTAATTAATCCGGGACACCTGGATAAGGCGGAGTACTGGTTTTCCCGCTATGGAGATTGGACAGTTTTCTTTGCCCGCAACCTGCCGGTAATCCGTACTTTTATTTCGCTGCCTGCCGGCATTGCCAGGATGAATTTTGCAAAATTTTTTATTTATACCTTTGTAGGTTGCATTCCATGGAACCTGGCCCTAACCTTTTCAGGGTATAAACTGGGGAAGAACTGGCATTTAATAGAGCCCTATTTCCGTCCCGTAAGCTATGCCGTTCTTCTGGTTCTGATAACGGGTACAGTCTGGTTCTTTTACAAGAATTTCAATAACCGCAGCAAGCCGGTTGATCATAGGGAGAAAGGGTTGGGGAAGGAAAATAGCAATTGAAAATCCTTCTGGAACAGAAAACGGTTATTTGCATTCCGAAATCATTAACGTTGAGGTACTTGCTATGAATGGCACAGAACGGAAAAATATTAGACCCGGCTGCCAGGTTAAAATTATCCAAAAGCAGCACCAGCGAACCGGGCAATTGACTGAAGGAGTAGTAAAAGATATTCTTACCAAAAGCGCTGTCCATCACCATGGAATCAAAGTTCGTCTGGATAACGGAATAGTTGGCAGAGTTCAAGAAGTTATGGAGTGATTTTAAAAGCAGTGAACATCCAGATCTTCGGTATAAAAAAGTGCCGGGATACCCGGAAAGCTGAACGCTATTTCAAGGAGCGAGCCATTCCTTACCACTTTATTGACTTGACTATACGCGGCCTCAGCAAAGGCGAACTGGACAAGGTCAAGTCGGTGGTGGGTCTGGAAAACCTGATCGACACAGCGGGGAAGGAATTTGCCAAACGGAATTTAAAGTATATCGTTCACGATCCCGAAGAACCTGCCGGCTCATCCGCTGTTGTTTAAAACCCCCATTGTGAGGAACGGATCCAAGGCCACGGTTGGCTACTGCCCGGAGGTTTAGCGCGGGTGGCGCTGAATCTTAAGAGACCACGAAGCAAGTAATGATTGCACAAAAATTGGAAGTAGTGTATAATAGATGTGGTCTCGATGGGTTCTAACCTTTTTCTCAGTCAAAAGCCATGACATTTAAGGGGTTATTGCTTTGAATAGCGATAACCTCTTTGTTTTCTAGGGATTGATAGGGCAAATTTTCGCAGGAAAGGAAAAGAAAGAAATAATCTGGGCATAATATAGGAAAACCTTGAAGCGCCGGTTGAATTGATTCACGGAAGACAAGATTTTATGGGAGATAAAACTTTATGGCGGATGTTACTGTTAGCCCCGGCCCAAAATGGTCTGGTAGGTTGTTAGAGCCTGAAAAAAAGAGCTAAACTAAAGACGAAAAGAGGAAGCAAAAAGATTGGCAACATTTAATGAGTTTGGTTTGACCGAGCCGGTAATTCGGTCCATTAATAATATGGGTTTTGAAGAAGCTACACCCATTCAAGAGAGGGCTATTCCGATCGGGATCAATGGGCGTGACCTGATTGGTCAGGCTCACACCGGCACCGGCAAGACGGCGGCCTTTGGTATCCCTATGGTTGAGTTACTTGATCTTGATCAAGAACAGATCCAGGGGATTGTCATCACACCTACCCGTGAACTGGCGATCCAGGTGGCCGAGGAATTAAACAAAATCGGGCAGTTTAAGGGTATTCGCACACTGCCGATCTACGGTGGTCAGGATATCCTCCGTCAGATCAGGGCGCTCAAAAATAGGCCCCACATTATCGTGGGGACACCGGGCCGGCTGATGGACCACATGAGGCGCAAGACAGTCCGCCTGAACCAGGTCAAAATGGTGGTTTTAGACGAGGCAGACGAGATGCTTAATATGGGTTTTGTCGAGGATATTGAGACTATCCTCACAGAAGTACCCGGGGAGCGCCAGACCTTGCTATTTTCTGCAACCATGCCCGGTCCGATCCAGACCCTGGCCCGGCGGTTCATGAGGAACCCGGAGGTGATCAGGATTGAGGGCAGGCAGGTTACCGTTGCCAACACGGAGCAAAGCTATATTGAAGTCGAAGAGAGACAAAAGTTCGATGTCTTCTGCCGCCTGCTGGATATCCAGGCGCCGGACCGCTCCATTGTCTTCGGACGCACCAAGCGCCGGGTTGATGAGCTTTTTGAGGCTTTGACCAAACGCGGCTATTCAGCCGAAGCGCTTCACGGGGATCTGCCCCAGTCCAAGCGGGACCTGGTGATGAGGCGGTTCAAGGAAGGGACTATTGAGGTGCTGGTAGCCACTGATGTTGCCGCCAGGGGCCTGGATATTTCCGACGTGACCCATATCTTTAACTTTGACATTCCCCAGGACGCGGAAGGTTATGTCCACCGCATCGGCCGCACTGGCCGTGCCGGTAAAACAGGTGTAGCCATTACTTTTGTCACACCCAGGGAGATTCATCATTTAAGGATTATTGAAAATATGACCAAAGGGAAAATAGCGCGCAAGCCCATCCCGACGATTAAAGAAGCCATTGAAGGGCAGCAGCGCCTGGCTGTGGATAAACTTCTGCTGGCAGTAGAAAATGGGGGTACTGGTAACTACAAAGGACTGGCCGAGGGATTGTTGGAGGAGAATGACGCCATTACCCTTCTTGCGGCAGCATTAAAGGTACTGACCAAAGAATCCGACCGGACCCCTGTTATCCTGACCGAGGAGCGGCCGCTCAGGAGGAAACAGGGTAAAATTGAAAGCGCCGGGCAAAGAGGAAGAGGCTACAATAGAGGCGGAAGCGGTAAAAAAGGCGGCGAACGGGGCAGCGGGTTTAAGGGAAAAAGCCGGTTTGGCAGCCGCTCTTACTAGGTATCAAAATATCAAAAATTTTATGTCATAGAACTCCGCCCCTGAAAACCCACCGGCTTGTCCCTTGGGCTTTCAGGGGCTTTATTGCTGAAAGAGTGGAAGAAACTCAGAAAGATTTAATCCGGTTGCTCAAGTAGAGAGGAAGTTGTGTGAAGTGATTCAAAACTGCAAAAAGAACTGGAACTGCTGGCGGGGAAGGACAATTTTGAAGTGAAGCTGGCCAGAAAAAACCTTGAGAAGCAGCTCTGCAAACTGCAAAAAAGGCTCAAAAACCGCTGAAAGGGCAGCATCCTCCTGCCAAAAAGTTTTGTCTTCTGATTAAGGGCGTCGCCTTTCGCGGCGTCTTTATTCATGTATGAGAAATTATGCTTTTAATCTTGATAGTGAAGGGGTTCTTTATTTTTTGACGAAACAGGTGTAAAATAAATAAGTTAAGGATTTCGCTTGTACTTTGTTTCACGAGTCGGATGCCAGGGCTGAAGAAGTCAGTATCTTGTTCGAGACAACTCACTAATATTTATAAGTTAATAGGCTTAAATCCAAAAAACCATAAGGTTGCCATGCGGGCTATTTTTTGGAGGGATTTTATGCTCACAATCCAGGTTTGCGTTGGGAGTTCCTGTTTTTTGCGTGGGGCTATGAATGTGATAGCAGAATTTGAAAACATCATTGCGCATTATAAAATGGATGACCTGCTGATCCTTAAAGGTAACTTTTGCCTGGAACGCTGTAATGAAGGTACAACTGTCAAAATAGGTGAAAAAGTTTTTACGGGCATCCGTTGCGAAGACGTCAACGGTCTTTTTGATAATGAAGTAATTCCGGCAGTATTCGGGGTGAAATAGGATGAGTTTAATTACTACGAACGAAGCCAAGTGCCGCGACTGCTATAAGTGTGTTAGAGCGTGCCAGGTCAAGGCTATCTGCATTAAATCCGGAGGCCAGAACCAGATGCACGCCAGGGTAATTGAGGAAAGCTGCATCCAGGACGGCATGTGCACCATCATCTGCCCGCAAAAAGCCAAAGTTGTCAAGAGCTGCCTGGAGGACGTGAAAAAGGTTCTGTCCGCTCCGTCTATTCCGGTAATTGCCAGTATCGCGCCTTCTTTCGCGGCGCACATTCCGCCGGGTCTTACCGGTAAGATCCCGGGGTTGCTCAAACGCCTGGGTTTTTCCTATGTGGGGCAAACGGCGGTGGGGGCGGAGTTGATTTGTCTGGAATACCTTCGGGACAATCCAGCCGGCCCGGTTATTTCCAGCGCCTGCCCGGTGGTTGTAAACCTGGTGGAGCGCCACTACCCGCATTTAATTCCGTACTTGTCCAGGCTTGTTTCGCCCATGATTGCCCACGGTAGGCTCCTGAAAAAACAGTTTCCCCGGAGTGTCGTTGTCTTCATAGGACCCTGCATCGGGAAAAAAGGGGAGGCGCAGTCCGACGGGGTCCAGGGAGCAGTCGACTTTGTACTGGGTTTTAAAGAACTATGGGACTGGGTTGCCCAGGAAGGAATTGATTTGGAGCAAATTCCCGACACGGGATTTGATGGTTATAAGCCAGGGCCGGCCCGCTTGTTTCCGGCGGAGGGAGGTCAATTGCTGGCTTCCTCCCTTAGTACGGACATTATGGACGAAAGTGTCACAACTATCACGGGTCTGACGAACTGCATTGAGTTGCTGAAAAATTTTTCCTGCGGCTCAGCTCAAAAAAGGCCGAGGTTTATGGAATTGCTGGCCTGCGACGGCGGGTGCCTGGGCGGTCCATATCGTGCTACGGACGAGGATGTTTTTCTTAAAAAGCAGAGACTTCTGGACTTTTATATCAGCGCCGGCCCGGCGGACGAACCGTCCCGAAGGCCCTCGCTTCCTGTCACTGCGCTGTACCGCTCCTTCAAGAACCGCAAACAGGACCTGCCTGTGCCGACTCCTGAACAAATCAAGAAGATCCTTGCCCTTACTGATAAATTTTTACCGGAGGATGAATT
Organism: Pelotomaculum sp. UBA5255; assembly: GCA_002408725.1. Lineage (GTDB taxonomy): Bacteria > Bacillota > Desulfotomaculia > Desulfotomaculales > Pelotomaculaceae > DTU098. The sequence continues at coordinate 7,635 of DHTR01000042.1, read as the reverse complement.
GAACTGTGGGGCCTGCGGGTTTGGTTCCTGCCAGGAAAAGGCAGTGGCTGTCTTTCAGGGCACCGCCGAGCCGCAAATGTGTATACCGTATATGCGTAACCGTGCTGAATCCATCTCAAACATGGTTTTGCGGGCAATGCCGGACGGGGTGATTATAACCGACGAAGATTTAAACATTATTGAGATTAATCCCGCAGCCCGAAAAATGTTTGCCTGCACAGGCAAAGTCACCGGTGAGAACCTCGATAAGCTGGTGGACCCGGCTGAGTTCCGGCGTGTGGTTAGGGAAAAAAGAATGGTCAAAACAGATGCCTGCTACTTAAAAAACCAGCTCATTACGCGTCGCTTAATTTTTCCCCTGGATAATCGGGTTGTGGGTATCTTTATTGATATCACCAATGAGCTCAAACAGCGGGAGGAACTGGAGTTGGTAAAAACCCAGACCATCAATCGGGCTCAGGAAGTGATCAAGAAGCAAATGACAGTGGCCCAGGTGATTGCCGGTCTTTTAGGTGAAACCACAGCAGAGACCAAGGTTCTTTTGAGCAAACTGATCAAAGTAATGCAGGAATAACGAAAGGACGAGGAGCATGTCCTTGCATCTGGATATTGGGTACTCACAGCTGAATAAAAAGGGGGAAGAGCTTTGCGGTGATTCTATTGAAGTCCTTGAAACCGGCGACTCTTCAATTGTTGTTTTAGCGGATGGACTGGCCAGCGGAGTCAAAGCGAATATCCTTTCCAGAATCACTGCCAAAACCGCCGCTACAATGCTCAAGATGGGCTGCCATGTTGATGAGGTAATAGAAACCATGGCCGAAACCCTACCGGTTGATAAGGTGAGAAACCTTGCCTACAGCACTTTTACAATCCTTCAAGTGTTTAATGACGGGCGAGGCTACCTGGCTGAATATGACAACCCCTCGTCATACCTTGGTTTTAAAGAATCCTTGCTGTTTTTAAAAAGGTTGGAGCGAAGCGCAGGGGATAAAAAAATCCGGGAAGCGCACTTAAGTCTCCAGGATGGCCACTGGCTTGTCCTTGTTACGGACGGCGTTCTGCATGCCGGGATCGGGGGCGCGTGGAATCTCGGCTGGGGGAGGGAAGAGGTCGGCAAATACATCAAAAGGCTGGCCTCGAAAGGACCGAGTCTCGACGCCACGGACTGGGCAGATGAAATCACGGAGAAGTGCAGGCAGCTATATTATCATAATCCCGGCGATGATGTCAGTGTTGTTGTCGTGAAAATCAGAAAGGAACGGAAGCTGACTGCCCTCATCGGGCCGCCGCGCGACCCCGTCAACGACCGCCTGGCTGTTGGAAAGCTCATGGCCCCGGAGGGCATGAAAGTGGTCTGCGGAGGTACTACCAGCTGCCTGGTGAGCCGGATCCTCAACAGGGAGGTGTCTGTTAACCTTGGCAGTGGGTCCGAGACGATTCCGCCCACCGGGCAGATTGAAGGGATAGATCTTGTGACCGAGGGCGCCATCACCATTTACCATGCCCTGCAGTATCTGAAGAAGGGGAGCAAGCTAAGACATCTTGAGGCGATCCGGGATGGTGCCGGCCTGCTTACTGCGGAGCTTCTCAAGGCGGACGAAATCCACTTTATCGTTGGGCTGGCCATAAACCAGGCCTTGAATTACCCGGGATTTCCGGTTTCTTGTGTCCTGAAGAACCAAACGGTCCGGGACATTGCCGAAACGCTGATGGGCATGGGTAAAAAGGTTACCGTTGAGTATCTCTAAAGAATAAGCTTAAGGCTAATAAGCTATCACATAGCACTGTGAATATATTTAAATACAGGGTGGCTATGCGGCAGATGAAAGGTAAATTTAGCAAATAATTTTTTTCATAAGGGTCTTGTAAATGGCTAGGAGCCGTGTTACACTATGCCTAAGCACCATCCTTACAGCGACTCAGGTTTTAACGTATTGCAAGGGCATCGAAAGAGTACTTCGAGTTTGTTGCAAGTAGTTGACCAGTCTTCAGGGTAGTGTTTTTTGTTCTCCAGTCTAGTTTGATTCCGTTTTCGCATTCGGGTTTGAAGTTCGCAGTTAGGAACGAGGTCCGCATTTCGAGTCCAAGGGGGATTAGAAGTAGCCTTTTACAGTAGTTCCAGTAGGAAGCTGGTTTTGAGTAGGTTGATCAGGAGTCACGACCAAGTCAGACTTAAGGAACAGGTAAGCTGTAGGTGATGGTTGCTTTATTTGGAGAGAAGGCGCAAGGCCTTCTCTCTTTGTATGCCCCTGCTTCATTATATTCAAAAATCATGCCGCAAGGCGGCGCAGGATTTTGCTCCGTTATCATCGCTATCATTACTGATGAAAAGAATAAAAGCCTTCCACGAGGACAAGATAACCCTACAGAAAGGGGTTGTTTGTATGTATTGGAAATATTCTGTTGGTTTTTTAATCGCCTCTCTTGTCCAGGCTGGAATAATTATGGCATCAGAGTTTCTTGGTGTTTCCACCCTCGGCGCAAAACTATCCTTCGGTCAGCTAATTATCCATATCTTAGCCGGACAAGCTGCTGGATTTTTGCTTATGGTTGTAATGCAAGCCTTACCGGTTCTAACCAAAACAAATTTTGCGTTGATTGGTACCGTTTACGGAGCCATTGTTTGGGCAGTTCTAATCCCAATTAATTCAATGCAAGGCACCATTAATGCCCCTTGGATCCAGGGCGCATCTACAGTAATAGCAAGTTTGCTTGCATTTATTAGTTATGGCCTAATATCAGCTTATACTATTAAAATTTTTGGAGAAGAACAGGTCAGGACTTAACGAGTAGAAGTTTTTTGACTTCTATGCGCATATTTTACTGGGGATGGAATAGTTTAGATTTGAGACAGGCCAACATCATTTAAAAATGGAGGGGGCAAGCTGTTGCGTTTGAACAGTATCTGGCTGATCCTGATTCTACTGGCCGGCGCCTTCAGCCTACTTTATTTATGGTTCACCCTTTTCCCGGGGCGGGTGAGTCCGGAGACCTGGCAATATTTTAGCGCCGACCAGGTAAACCTGGGGCGGCAGTACAACAAGGTCTTGCGGCTTACGTTTATCGGCGGCTTTTTAATCCAGGCGGCCTTCTTGCTGTGGTTGGTGTTCACCGGCCGGGCCGCAGCCCTATCCCGCTGGTCGGAACAGGCCTCGGGCGGCAGCTACGCGGGAAGCCTACTGTTGTTTTTCTTGATCCTGTGGTTGTTGCTACTTGTCCTGGAACTGCCCTTTACCTTTTTCAGCGGCTACGTTTGGCAGCACCAGTGGGGGTTCTCAACTCAGAGTTTGGCCTCCTGGTGGGCTGATTATGCAAAGGGCGCAGGGCTTGGGCTGGCCCTTTCCGCCGCAGGAATGGCTATTCTTTTCCGGGTTATGGGCCGTTGGCCCGGCGCCTGGTGGCTGGCCGGGGCAACGCTCTTTTCGGCCTGGTTGGTCATTCAAACCTACCTCTGGCCGGTTTTGATTTCACCTCTTTTTAACCGTTTTGTACCGGCTACGGACCCTGCGGTCAGAACGCTGGTCCAGGAGCTTTCTCAGAAAGCCGGGCTGCCGGTGGACCAGGTACTGGTCATGGACGCCAGTCGCCGCACCAACCGGGCCAACGCCTACTTTGCCGGCCTGGGGCGGACCCGGCAAATCGTGCTATACGATACACTGCTGCGGGATTATCCGCCGGACCAGGTGCGGGCGGTGGTGGCCCACGAAATGGCGCACTGGCGGCAGGGGCACATTATGCGGGGACTAGCCCTGGGCGCCCTGGGCAGCTTTGCTCTTTGGGGCCTCCTGTTTTTAACCCTGCGGATAACCGTCCCGCTGTTGTACGGCCGCTATCCGCCCGGCGCCTGGGCGGTGATCCTGCTGTTTTTCCTTCTGGCTTCCTTTGCCGGAACCCCGCTGCAAAACTATTTTTCCCGGGGGATGGAGAAAGAGGCTGACCGGGTTGCGGTGATGCTGACCGGGGATGTGGAGGGGGCTGTCCGCCTGCAGGAGGACCTGGCTGCCAAAAACCTGTCCGACGTGGCGCCCGCCCCCTTTATCCAGTGGTTCAGCTACAGCCACCCACCTGCAATGAGCCGCATTGAGCTGATCCGGCGGGCCGGCGGGCAGTAATCCTGCCGGTACTACCGAAACGCTTCGGCATAGCTTTTGCCTTCGCCTAATTTATAGGTAGTATTCCGCCGATATGACCGGACTACACGGCAGGTTCTCCCGGCGCAAAGTGCTTGCATTTCGCCGGAATACCAGGTATAATGATCTACGCACGGTTTTTAACTATATTTCTTCAACAATCCTTTTTGGAAAATAGGGAGCAGGCGCGAGACCGGTGGCAATGTTCTGTATTCGCGTCTGACAACGGTAACGTAGTGCACGGAGAGATGGCCGAGTGGATGAAGGCGCACGCCTGGAGAGCGTGTGGACGGGTAACTGTCTCGTGAGTTCGAATCTCACTCTCTCCGCCATTTTATTGACAGGAATTGCGGCTTGAAGGAGATTTGCTTAAGGATAAATACTTTTGGCCGTGCTAGACGGGGAGGTAGCGGTGCCCTGTACCCGCAAACCGCTGTAGCGGGGTTGAATTCCCGCCCGAGGGTTTAGCTTGTGGGGTCCGGAACCTGTAAGGGGTGTTGAGGACTGGGTCTCGTGCAACGGGAATTCTCGAACCGTGTCAGGTCCTGACGGAAGCAGCACTAAGGGAAAAACCCCGGGTGCCGCGAGGGCACCTGGTCTGAGCTACCTGCAGGTGTGCCGCCCGGAAGTTCATATTCGAAGGCAGGTGCACGGCCATTAACTTTTAACCGCCTCCCGGCAAAACGGAAGGCGGTTTTTCTGATTCTGCGGGAACGGCCAACCAGTGTCCGCAAGGTTCTTAATGTCGAGGTTTCTTTTGATGTTCTGGGTTTTTGTCCTCATTACTTACATAAGTATCTCCATGCCCGTAATAGGGCGGCGCTAAGTTTTGAAGAGTCGGCTCATCGACTTTAAAGGGAGGCGGGCAGATTAAAGAATCTTATTCCGTTTTCAGCGGGTGTGGATAAAGCGGCCGCTGAACAGGAATTGTGGTTTGAGTGACGAAGTATATAGACAAAATATAGGGGACGAAACAAGAAAGGAACTGCCCATGGCATATCTGGCTTTATACAGGGAATGGCGGCCCCAGACATTCGGAGAAATTATCGGGCAGGAACACATCACCCGGACCTTGAAAAATGCGGTAAGGGCCGGGCGGGTTGGCCATGCCTATCTCTTCTGCGGCACCCGGGGAACCGGTAAGACCACCACTGCCAAGGTGTTGGCCAAGGCTTTAAATTGTTCCCGGGAGGAGGGCCCGGAGCCCTGCAACTGCTGTGACAGCTGCGTTGCCATCACGGAAGGGCTTTCCGTGGACGTCATTGAAATCGATGCTGCTTCCAACCGGGGCATCGACGAGATCAGGGATTTGAGAGAGAAAGTCAAGTTTGCCCCCAGTGGGGGGCGTTTCAGGGTCTATATCATCGATGAGGTCCACATGCTTACCAACGAGGCCTTCAACGCTCTTTTAAAGACGCTGGAGGAACCTCCCCGCCACGCCGTGTTCATCCTGGCCACAACCGAGCCGCACAAGGTGCCCCTGACCATCCTGTCCCGCTGCCAGCGCTTCGATTTCCA
>DHTR01000042.1:1499-1813 GCA_002408725.1 Pelotomaculum sp. UBA5255 | reverse complement strand
TCCCGCTGCCAGCGCTTTGATTTTAAACGTATTGTTCCGGCCGACATTATTCGCCGGCTGAAAGAAGTGGCTTCGGGAGCGAATCTGGAGGTGGAGGAAGATGCTTTGAGGCTCATTGCCCGGGCAGCCGAGGGCGGCCTGCGGGACGCCCTGAGCATCCTCGACCAGGGAGCTGCTTTCGGGGGAATGAAAATAACGGCTGGGGACGTGCACAACCTCCTGGGGACGGTGCGCACGGACGCCCTGGGCAGAATGGCCGGCTACCTGGCCGCGGGAGATGCAGGCGCAGCCCTGCGACTAGTAAACGAGCTGGG
>DHTR01000042.1:890-1187 GCA_002408725.1 Pelotomaculum sp. UBA5255 | reverse complement strand
GCTCAAATGTCAGCCCGGGCGGCAGATTTTACAGAGGAGAGATTGCTCCACGCGGTACGGGTAATGGCAGCTGCGGAACAGGACATGAAGTGGAGCACGCTTCCAGGCATTGTTCTTGAGTTGGCCCTGGTTAAAGCCTCCCGGAACGTAGACCCGGGTGACCTGGCTGCGCTGAACGCCAGGCTGAGCGTCCTGGAAGAAAAAGTGAATGTGCCGACACCCGGCGGTAAACTTTACGGGGGCGCGCGGGCCGTTCCGGAGCCGCTCCCTTCCGGCGGGCCCGGGCCTGCGGGGAGG
>DHTR01000042.1:409-710 GCA_002408725.1 Pelotomaculum sp. UBA5255 | reverse complement strand
CTGCGGGGAGAGAAGCTCGGAGCGAAACGCCGCACCGGGGTAAAAATCTTTCCGATTCCGGGCTAAAAAAGACGCCGCCGGAAGAACAAGGGCAGGCGCCGCGCGGGTCCGGGCCGGATCCAACACCTCAGGCACCGGGCCTAAAGGAGCCTGACAGTAAAAGCGCCGTTCCGGAGGAAGGCGCGTCCGGCGTAACCCTGGAGCAGGTGAAAGAATTCTGGGGCAGCTTGATGGGTGCCCTGAGGAAGGAGCGGCTCCCCCTCTATCATAATTATGTCAGGGCGGTTCCCCTGGCCGTAAG
>DHTR01000042.1:0-238 GCA_002408725.1 Pelotomaculum sp. UBA5255 | reverse complement strand
ATAATTATGTCAGGGCTATTCCTCTGGCCGTAAGGGGTCAGGGACTGGTCGTGGGGTTTCCCGCAGGAGATGAGCTAGCCAGGGAAATGGCAGAGCAGCCGGAAAATAAAACGTACCTGGAGGGACTCCTGGGCAAGTCCTTCGGGGGAAGATGGCAGGCAGCCTTTAAATTTTACACGGGCAAGCCCAATCTTCCAGAACCGAAGCGGACTTTGAGGGAGCCCGTGGCCGATGTAGA
>DHTR01000028.1:36704-38380 GCA_002408725.1 Pelotomaculum sp. UBA5255 | reverse complement strand
TTAACAACATAAAAAAGCTGGTAAGCGTAGGGAGAGGCAGTTTCTGGGGCCAGCACTCGGAGCCAGGAATAAACGAAATCATGCGCTGTCAGGGCCTCCCCGTTTGACCAGGAGCATTCCCTTAAATGAAAGGTATAGGTCCTCTGATCCGGCGATATATCCCAGCTTTTTGCCACGCCCGGCGCCGGCAGGCCATCTTTGTCCAGCCTCACCAGGCCTTCCAGGAGGGCATTGGCCACAGTCTGCTCCGTTAGCCCGGAGGACAGTGCGGGATCAAGGGTTGCAGGCTCCGCGCCGATATTGTACTTGATCACTTGCCCGGTAGCAGCAGGTTTGGAAGAAGAGGGAGAGCAACCGGCAATAAACACCGCAGCAAAAACGCTCAAGATCAAAAAAAGTATTTTTTTGCTATTTTTCACCACAAATACCCCCGGATCTAACATATTTTTGGATACTTCTCCTTATTTAACGAATTTCCCTTCCTGACCTAAAAATTAATTTGTAAAATATTGTTCTAATTAAAAGGGTTTTTGGCCCTTTTTGAGAATCAATCCTTGATGATTAAAAAAGGTGACAAAACAATGTTTCAGCAATTCATCAAAAGCAAAAAGAACAAATGTAGTGAGATTTTCAATCCTGCTATCGCCTACCAGTTAGTTGTTAATCTTATCGGCTTGTATTTAATTATTCAAGCTGCAGTGTCTGCCAACTTGGGCTTGGACATGATCTGGGTATACATATTCTGGGTTGCATTTAGCACTATTACCGAACTAAAACCTATTACCATGCCTAATAACGACCAGTTGACCATTTCTTTCGCTGTTCACATTTCCGCACTCATACTTTTCGGGGCTCCAACAGCAATTTTAATTTCCACTGTGGCCAATATTATTACCGACATCGTCGGAAAACGCGGCCCGAAGAAGATGCTCTTCAACATTAGCCAGTATGCAATTACCATTTATTTTTCTTGGCTTATTTATCACTTATTTAAAGTGAATACCGGGCCGCTGCACTTAAAGACAGACGCCTCCGCCATGATTTTAAGCTGCCTTACCTACGTAGTAATCAACTTTTTCCTGGTATCCACGGTCATTTCCCTGAGTCAGGGCAGCAGACTGCTCAGGCAGTTGACCTCTGACCTAAAGCTGGAGCTGCTTCACTTTGCCACCCTTGTACCCGTCAGTCTGTTAATTGTGATCCTGTATGATTACGAGCCCCTGTCCATCATCATCCTTGTCTTGCCGCTGGCCATGGCCCACTTTAGTTTTGAAAACTACATGACGCTCAGGACGGAAACTAAAAATACCATTGAGGTGCTGGCAAACATCATCGACAAGCGGGATACCTATACATCCGAGCACTCCCTGCGCGTAGCCTACTACTGCGGCAAAATTGCGGACGAGATCGGACTTCCCGCAAACGAGTATGAAACCCTGATAACCGCTGCAAGAGTCCACGATCTGGGCAAGGTTTCTGTACCGGATAACATTTTGCTGAAAGCCGGACGCTTAATTCCTGAAGAAGAAACTATAATGGCAAACCATGCCCTGGTGGGCTTCATCATTTTGAACAACCTGAAATTTTACAAGTCCGGGGCTTTATATGTATATTACCACCACGAACGGTACGACGGGAAAGGCTACCCGAGCGGACTGGCGGGGGGAGAAAACCCC
>DHTR01000028.1:35563-36514 GCA_002408725.1 Pelotomaculum sp. UBA5255 | reverse complement strand
GCGAAGACATCCCCCTGGGGGCCAGGATTATGGCCGTGGTCGACAGTTATGACGCCATGACCTCCGACCGCACCTACCGGAAAGCCCTTTCACAGGAACATGCCATCAATGAATTAACAGAAAACGCCGGGACCCAGTTTGACCCGAAGATTGTTAAGGTTTTTATAAAAATTCTTCGAAAAGAAATGGGTGTAAAATAATTATCACCCCTGGAAGGAGTTACCCATGGCCTTCTCCATCATCATTTTAATCTTTGCCGCCATTGCCCTGATCACCGGCGGCCGCATCGACAACCTGAAAAATATTCGGTTCAGGTACTCCTGGCTCGTCCTGGCTGCCGTAGCAATTAAACTGGTGACAAATTCAAGTTTCCGGCATACCCTGGGCATACCGGACCCGCTGGCGCCAAAACTGTACATGGCATCCCTGGCGCTGGTCGCCCTATTTGTTGTTTTAAACCTTCAACTGCGCGGGCTGGCCCTCATTGGGCTGGGCCTGATCAGTAATCTGCTGGTGATTTACGCCAACTCCGGCTACATGCCGCTGAAGCGCGAGTATTTTGAAATCATTGCCTCTCCGGAGGAACTCGAATTAATTAACCAGGGTCTGCCTGCTTATAATTACATCGCTACCGGACCGGACACTATGTTTTATTACCTGTCAGATATTTTCCTGATGCCCCACTGGATTTTTATTACCAGGGTTTTCAGCATCGGAGACGTCTTGATTACCATTGGCGGCTGTCTGTTTGTCTGGAGTTATCTAAAAAAGCCGGCCGGCAATTATGAAGAAAGCGCTCCGACAGGATAAATGGAGCTTGTGCTTAAAACGGCCGGGCGCCCTACAAGGATTGCCCGGCCAACCTGTTATAATCCCGGCGCCCATGTTACCAGAGGCAGTTCCGTGTAGGGAAAATCCCTGCTCTCCGGCCTCACCCGCAGAGTGTACCCG
>DHTR01000028.1:27192-35380 GCA_002408725.1 Pelotomaculum sp. UBA5255 | reverse complement strand
CCCGCAGAGTGTACCCCAGGGCGCCCTGCGGCAGCGCCAGGTCGCCGGCAAAGCGGTAAGTACCGGATTCGACTTCGCTATCATAGGGAATGGAAATAACCGTGATATTGCTAAGCCCGCTATCCCCGGCCTCCCCATACAGAACCTCCAAGATAACACTTCGCGGGTTGATTTCCCCCAGGCTGACAGTCGCACTGATTTTCAACTTTTCTCCAACGGCCATTTTCGGCCTGGCATTGGAATCCACAGAAACAAAAGCAACCCGATCCCAGCGCTCTCTGACAAACCGTTTAAAAGCACTGACGCGGTTGGCGGTTTCGTAATTATTATGGGTAAAATGAAGTCCCCGGGCAATGGCCGGTACATAGAAACGCTCGGTGTATTCTGCAACCATTCGGTTGGTATTAAACTCCGGAGCAATGGTCTTGATCGATTCTTTCATCATTTGAACCCATTCCACGGAAAGCCCGGATTGTTTCCGGTAATACATGGGAATTAATTTTTCTTCCAGGATGCTGTACAAAGAATAGCAATCGTCTTGATCTTGAACCTCCTCGTCCCGGTATTCATACTCCGTGCCTACGGCAAAACCATTTTTCCCATCATATGCTTCCGGCCACCACCCGTCTAAGGTGCTGACGTTAACCACTCCATTCAGGGCGGCCTTCTGGCCGCTGGTTCCGCTGGCCTCCATCAGGCGGCGCGGGGTATTGAGCCAGACATCAACCCCCTGGAGCAGGTGGCGGGCCATGTGGATATCATAATCTTCCAGGATCACAATCTTCCCTCTAAAATCAGACTCATTAGACAAATCGTAAATTTGCTTAATCAGTTCCTGGCCTGCCGTATCCGCAGGGTGAGCCTTCCCGGCAAAAATAAAGCGAACCGGGCGGTAGGGATCATTAACCAGCCGGCTTAACCTTTCCCGGTCCCGAAACAGGAGAGTGGCCCTTTTGTACGTGGCAAAGCGCCTCGCAAAGCCGATAGTGAGGACTTCGGGGCTCAAGTATTCATCCACCTCGAGGATCCGCCTGGAAAGTTCGTAGTTTCGCCTGCGCTGCTTTTTCAAGCTGACCCTCACAAAGTCAATCATTTTCTCTTTTAAATAGCGGTGAACCCGCCAGAGCTCCTCGTCGGGAATATTATCTACCTTTTCCCAGACCTGGCATTGATTAACTTGATCCACAAACCCCTTGCCGATATACCGGGAGTATAAATCTCTCAACTCACAGGCCAGCCAGCTCCCAATGTGCACCCCATTGGTGATGGAGGTAATCGGGATCTCTTCGGGATGAAGCCGGCTGTAGTGGGTGCGGAACATATCCCGGGCAACCCTGCCGTGCAGCCAACTGACCCCGTTGGACAGGTAGGATTGATTCAAGGCCAGAAGCGTCAGGTTAAAGCTATCCCGCTGTGCATCCCAGGCCAGCGCTAGGAACGCTTTCAAATCCAGACCCATTTCTTCCGCTATTTTTGCAAAAAACATCTCTATCATCTTCTCATTAAAAAGGTCATGACCGGCCGGAACGGGGGTATGCGTGGTAAAAATGGTTGATGAGCGCACGGCTTCCCTGGCCGTTTCCAGGGAAACCCCCTTTTTCACCAGTTCCCTGATTCGTTGAATAATGAGAAAAGCAGGGTGCCCCTCGTTGATATGCCAGGCCCGGGGATTAATCCCCAGGGCACGCAGGGCCTTGACCCCACCGATGCCCAGGAGGATCTCCTGGGAAATTCTGCACTCCCTGTCACCGCCGTAGAGCGAGCCGGTCAGGCCCCGGTCCTTTAAAGCATTCCTGGGGGTATCGGCATCCAGCAGGTAGATGCTCACCCTTCCCACCTTTGCCTTCCAGATCTGGACAAAGACAGTACGACCGGGCAATTCCACCGAAACGGCCAACTGGCTGCCGGCGGATTCGTAGACCGGTGTAATCGGCAGTTCAAAAAAATTCAAATATGGGTATTCGGCCTCCTGCCGCCCCTCAGCGTTAATCTTTTGGGTAAAATAACCATGCTTATACAATAGTCCCACACCAACAAAGGGGAGGCCTAGATCGCTGGCCGATTTGCAGTGGTCTCCCGCCAGCAGGCCCAGGCCGCCGGAATAAATGGGATGAGACTCGTGCAGGCCGAACTCGGCTGAAAAATAAGCAATCACATGGTTCATGTGCTCCGGATAGCGCTTCTCAAACCATGTCTCTTCAGACATATAGCGGTCGTATTGTTCAAAAATCCGATTATAGAGCGCCCGGTAGTCGTCATCCCGGGAGGCGGCCACCAGGTCTTCCTCCCGAATCTGCATGAGAAAGCGGACAGGGTTATGCCCAACTTTCCGCCAGAGTTCCGGCTTAATTGTCCTGAAAAATTCTATACCGCCCGGCTTCCAGGTAAACCAGAAGTCATAGGCCATCTCTTTGAGCCTGCAGATTGGTTCCGGCAACTTCGGGGTCACCGACACAAAGCGATAAGGAAACATCCGACACCTCCAATAGATATAGGCAAACGTTTCTACTTACCTTAAGAAATTCCTTTATTATTTAATTTATATTAATTTTTGACCTTTTGTTGCTAATATTTCCGCTTAAAAAATAAGGCCCCTCGTCCCGTAAAAACGGCGAAGGGGGCCATTGAACACTATCCTTCCCGGACCTGTCTTTCCATCAGACTTTGTGCCTCATCCAGGAAACGTTAAGTACATCCATTACAGTTCCTTTAAGGACGAGTTCAGGTTTAACTTATAATAGCCTAATTGATCTTTGAAATAAAGGCTAATTAACCCGGTTATTCCCGTATCGGTGAGAACCGTTCTTGGAACCGTGGATTCTTCAAATGGAAGCTGCCAGCAGAGTATTTTATGAAAAAAATTTTTATCAAAATTGAAAATCTTACATAAGATTAATGACTTTGTTGGCATCGCATAGTTGCGGTTTAATAATTTAATAAACTCCCACGCGGTATTCTCTTGCTCCGAGTGAACAATTGCAATAAGATTTGGAGGTACATGACCGGATTTGCTTGAAGCTAAAATTTTATTGGCCAGCTTATTGTACGATTTCAGAAAAAGCTTTCCCGTTTCGATCCGAAGCACAATTCTAAAATGTTCCGCTTCCTGTTTTCTTGCATACCAGGCCAGGTCCATCGGCACTTCCCTTTGATAACGCAGGTCCAAACCTCTGTCATGAAAAAAGGTTAGGTAACCTAAAGACTCGCCCAGCCGTGCAAAAAAATCAACCTCCCTGATGTAAAACTTCTGTCTCTTATCATAAATGAATAGGTTCAGTTGATGGTAGCACCGGACAAATCGTTCCAGGATATCCTCAAAGTCCACTTCGGAACAGGATTCTTTCATGAAATCAACACCTTTGGCTCAACGATTGGAAAGTTTAAAATCACAAAGCAAATAATTACAAGCCCGGGGCAAGAGAGCTGCACTTTAACATCCAGCCCCTTGCCTCAGGCAGTTCATAAATTACTTGCCCAGTTCCTCAAGCTTCTTGCCGGCATCCGGGAAGAATAGCGGTTCCCCGTATTTATCTTTACCAAATTCCGCAATTATTTTTTGCGTTTCGGGATCCACCATAAAATCAACAAAAGCCTTCCCGCCGTCCTTGTTAACCTTGCTGAACTTCTCAGGATTGACCTGCATCACGTGGTAAATATTCAGAAGGCTTTTTTCACCTTGTACCATGATTTCAAGCTTAAGATTTTTCTTTTGGGCTAGATATGTAGCCCTGTCCGTAAGGGTATAGCCAAGTTTGTCATTGGCGATGTTCAGGGTCGCCCCCATACCGGTACCGCTCTGCTGGTACCAGGTGCCTTCGGGTTTGATGCCGGCCGAAGTCCAGAGGGATAATTCCATTTTATGTGTTCCTGAATTGTCGCCCCGGGATACAAAGACAGCCTGCTTCTCTGCAATTTTCTTGAAGGCTTCGACCGTTTTGCTCCCCTTGATTCCCGCCGGGTCAGTAGCAGGGCCAACGACGATAAAGTCGTTATGCATAACAAGCTGATGGTTGATACCGGCGCCGCTTTCAATCAGTTTCGCTTCATCTTTGTAAGCGTGGCAAAGAAGCGTGTCGGCCTCGCCTTTTTCACCCATGGCCAGGGCCGCTCCGGTACCGACGGCTATGGGTTTTACCTTATAGCCTGTTTTCTCCTCAAACTTTGGAATCAGCACGTCGAGCAACCCGCTGTCCTGAGTGCTTGTCGTCGTGGCAAGGATTATATCCTTCACTGCCGGAGCCTGAGGGGTCTGAGCGGCCGGCTTGCCGCAGCCCTGAACGGCAGCCAGGGCTAAAAGCAAGATCGCAATTAAAAGCGGTACGAAAATATTTTTTTTATTCATAAAGATCCTCTCCCCTTTTATTTTATCTACTATTTATCTAACTTTTTCCCCTCGGCTGAATTGGGGAAAAACAAAGCCTCACCGTACTTATCTTTTCCGAAATCCCGAATGATCGTCTGTCCTTCCTCAGAAGTGCAGTACTCGATAAACTGCATTGCCGGCTTGTCCTTGACTTCGGGAAACTTCTGGGGATTCACTGGGATCAGGGTTATAAAGTTCAACAGGGCCTCGTCCTTTTCTACCAGTACTTTTAAGCTAATCTGGTCCTTCAAGGTCAGGTAGGTTGCCCTGTCGATAATGGTGTAAGCTTTCTGCTCATCAGTGTATTTTAATGTTTTGACGTTACCCTCAGCGCCTTTTTCGTAAACTCTGTACCAGTCACCTTCCGGCTTTAGCCCGGCTTTCTGCCATAATTCCTTTTCCGAAACGTGCGTCCCAGAGTTATCTCCGCGGGAAATAAACGGGGACTTGCTGTCCATAATCTTCTTTAAAGCCTCGGCGGATGTTTTCAGACCCTTAATTTTTGCCGGGTCTGATTCCGACCCGACAATGACAAAGTCATTGTACATCAGGTCAATCCGCTGCGTACCAAAGCCGTCAGCAACGAACTTTTCCTCCAGCACCCTGGCGTGAACCATCACCAGGTCAAACTTACCGCTTTCAGCCATTTTAAGGGCAGCCCCGGTGCCGGCGCCCACGTGTCTGACCCTGACACCTGTTTTCTTTTCAAAGGAGTCTTCCAGCACGGAAACAATCCCGGCGTCAACCGGGCCAATTGTGGACGCAAGTAAAATTTGATTATCACTGTTCGCGGCAGGCGGCGCCGACGCTTTCTGGTCTGCGCACCCGGCGCCAAGCGCCAAAACCATCACGAGCATCAATCCTATTATAAAGAATTGTCTAACCATTCTGCTTTCCAAGCAAGTCACCTCCGGTTTATTTCATGATACTGCTTTTGCTACCGGTTGCCCCTTTGCAGGAAGCCTTTTCCTGATCAATGACCTGGCGGTTTGTTCTAATTTATATGATTTACTACCACCCCCAAAAAAAAACAAAGGCCGGGCTTTTTGTTGAAAAGCAAAGCGGCCCGGCTCTAACCGACGTCCCGTTCTCCTTTTCATGATGGAAGGCACACCGGTTTCCCGGCAAGCCCTGGCGGCCGGCAACCCTGGCCCGGAGGCTGTAGGCTGTTCGGCTCGGAGAATATTTTGTAATTGATCCGTTTTAAAGGTTTAAGATCCTATGGTTCGACCCGAAAAGATCAAAATCCTGCCTTTGTGAAATGTTTTTTCAATTCTTAAGAACCCGTGACCTCCCCGACAATCCGGATCGCCCTTCCACAGACAGGGCATTTTCCCCCCTCCAGCCCCACCGCGCGGGCCTTAAAACCCAGCCTGGTGATAATATTGTGTCCGCACTCCGGGCACACGGTGTCGTTCGCGTCCAACTGTGGGGCATTCCCGATATAGACATAGTCCAACTTTTCCCGGGCGATATCTCGAGCTTTTCTCAGCGTATCCAGCGGTGTAGCCGGTAGGTCCACCTCGAAATTGGGGAAATAGCGGGAGAAATGCAGGGGAATTTCCCGGTCCAGGGAAGCAACCCAATCCACTAATCGGCTGATTTCTTCCACCGAGTCATTCAATCCGGTCACCAGGAGCGTGGTCAATTCAACGTGACACCGGGGATGGACGATTTCCACCGTCCGGAGCACCGGCTCCAGCCTGCCCTTGCAGCTTTCCCGGTAGTATTCATCGGTAAAGCCCTTGACATCGATGTTCATAGCGTCAATGTACGGCAGGATCTCTCGCAACGGGGTCTCGTTGACGTAGCCGTTTGTGACCAGTACGTTTTTCAGCCCGGCCTCCCGGGCCAGCCGGGCGGTATCCCGGACATATTCATACCACATGAAGGGCTCGTTGTAGGTGTAGGCAATGCCTATGTTGGGGTAGCCCCGCTCCAACTGCTGCCGGGCCAACTCCACCGCCATTTCAGAGGAGATGTCTCTTGTGGGGGGATTATCGTGGGCTATACCCCAGTTCTGACAGAAGCCACAGCGCAGGTTGCAGCCCACCGACCCCAAAGAAAGGATCTGGGAGCCGGGATAAAACTGGTACAGCGGCTTCTTCTCAATGGGGTCCAGGGCGCAGGAGGACACCTTGCCGTAATTGGTTGCGTAAAGGGTCCCCCCGCGGTTCTGTCTGACTCGGCAGAAGCCGTACTTGCCGTCCCGGATCGTGCAGAGCTTCGGGCAGAGACGGCAGGCAGCCAGGTTTTGCTCCTTTTTCTCATAGTGACTCACTTCGCGCACAGCAAAACCTCCTCTCGGAATGCTAGCTTAACGGTACCTGACAACCTCAAACCGTTCCAGCTTGACAGGCTCCTCCGGCCCAATCCCTGCTTTCCGGCGCGCGATCTTGACCTGCTCCCCGGCGCTGTCGATGCCCTCCAGGTTGGGCAGGAGCAATCCACTCCGTCTGCCGGCCCGGACAATCACACCATACTTTTTCGGGTCCAGCTCGCTTAAGCCGCTGATCGGTTCCGGCGGCTGCAGAACATCCACGGAGTACTCCAGGTCGTTTAGTTCTTCCTTGCGTACAGGCTGAAAACGCGGGTCATGAAAAGCGGCGCTGAGGGCGTTGGCAACCACTTCCTCTAAGATATTCGGTTGGACCGGTTCAATGGTCCCGATGCAGCCCCGCAGGTTTCCATGCTTTTTTAGCGACACAAAGACACCGGCCTGTTTTTTAAATTCATCCGGAACCGCCGTTTCAGACTGTGGTCGGCCGTTTAGCTGCTTCTCCAGGGTTTCCCGCGCAATCCTCACCAAGAAGCTCTCGGCGGCCCTCCGGCGCTCCAACCTGGCCTGCTGTCCGGCCTCGAGACCTGCTAAAAGAGACCTCTCCGGATTCACGGCGCCGGGCACAAAGGAGGCAACCAGGTAACCAACCCCGAATGGCCCCTCATAGGATAATACTTCCGCCTTGACGTCCAACCCGTCCAGCGCTCCCAGCATCATCAGGATGGAGCGGTAACCGCACTCCGCCGCCCTGTGAATCAGGGATTCATCCATTTGCATAATGCCTTGCACGTCCGGGACCGCCAGTAGGCCGGCCAACTGCCTGTCAAATTCCGCACCCTGCGGGTGGTAGCCGCCCGGGGCTTGCCGGGTCAGGCAGTGGGAGAGGTCGCCGCTGGCCAGCAGGGCTACCCTGCGCCCCAGTAATTCCGCCGCTTTTCGGACAGCCAGGCCGAAACGGTAGAGTCTTTCGGCAGTGTCTACTGCCATGGATACATAGACCAGGGGCAGGTTCACACCGGCCTGTTGCAGATAGTAAAGCGGCACTATTACACCGTGATCCAGGCGCAAGGTAAAGTCGTACTGCCTTGCAAGCTCCCTTGTCAGCTCAATGGCCGTCAGACCCAAAGCAGGCGCCTGCCTCGTAATTTCCCGGATCAGCTCCAGATCGTTTTCCAGTTCAAACTTAACCTGGCAGGCTCCGAAGTTTGCGAGGTCCCCTTCCAACACAGGTTCCCGGTTTAATCCAACCACTCCCTGAAAAATAGGGGCATGGGGAGATATGATCACGACTGTCTCGGCGCCACTCTCCTTAATCCTCCGGCCCAATTCAAGGAGGGCCTCCCGGGTGGCCACCACCTCTTCCGATTCACGATGGCCCACCTCCGGCACCACAATCGGGGGGTGCGGGCAAATTCCACAAATCACAACAGACAAACTCTTTCCCCCTTCCAAAAAACATTATCCTTTTGGTGTCAACCCAAAATAAAGAAAATAACCGCCCAGCCCTACCAGAAAAACCCCACATAAGATCAGGATCCCCCTGT
>DHTR01000028.1:23144-27025 GCA_002408725.1 Pelotomaculum sp. UBA5255 | reverse complement strand
AGGATCCCCCTGTAAACGCTTTCGCTCAGAAACTTCCGGCCCCCTGCCACAGCCGCGGCAATCAGGCTGTACCAGGTAAGGTCCGCCAGGATGTGGCCTGTAAAAAAAGCGGTCAGGCCGGCAAAGCCGCTGTTCAAGGATAGAGTAATATAACCCAGCCCGATGGTAGCCCACCACAGGGTCCAGTACGGATTCGAGATGCTGGTCAGAATGCCTGCTGCAACAGGGTGAATCCGGACGCCTTGGCCCGCTCTTCCCACTGCAGACTCCCCACCGGCAGGCATTTCGCCCGATCCGTCGGTCTCTCCGCCCGGTTGCCCGAGGCTCAAAGACACTCTGCCGGCAAGGGCGTCCCGGGTCATGCCGTAACCCATATAAACTAAAAAAGCGCCGCCGAAAACAGCGATGGTATGGGTGACACCGGTGCGGGTCAAAAAAAAGGAAAGCCCGCTGACGAGAGCAAAGACTAAGGCCAACTCAAGAATTGCGTGTCCCAAAACCAAAAGCGGACCGGCGCTAAACCCCCGCCGGGCGCTTTCCCCGATGGTAACGGTCAGCAACGGCCCGGGCATCATGGCCCCCGAAAAACCAACAACGAAGGCCGTCGTAAAGATCGCAAGCAAATCCAAGTTAACATCATCCTTATTTTTCTCAAAAACCAACCTTTTTATCTACAGTGGGGAGCTTTATCCCAACTTATTACCTTTTTAAATTTTTAGTGAGGTCAGGGCCTCCTGCATCTCGTAGATGCCCTGGTCCAGCAATTGGGCCGCTTCAGTGAAACCCTTTACCAGCGCTGTCTGTTCTTCGGCAGCGGTGTTCACACTGGTAATTCCTTCAGTTACCATCCGGGTGCAGGCCGTAACTTCGGCTACCGTATTAATGAGTTCTTTTAAGTCTGTAACAATGTCCGAAAGCGATTGAGAAGCTTCACTGGCAGCGTTATAGCCTTCTAAAACAACCTGCCGGTCTTTTTCCAGCGTGATGTTGGCCTGGGTAGCATGCTTTCGTGCTTTTTCAAACAGGCCGACAATGCCTCGGGTAGCTGCCGCCGCATCCCGGGCCCGGTTCTGGATCTCACCGGCCAGGGAGGAAAAATTATCTCCCCCGGCGTCGTTGTTCGCCACCTCGGTAACGGCCTTTTGGGCCAGTAAGCTGGCCTGCTCGGCGATCAGGGAAATAAACAGGAGGATTTCTCCGACCTTTTCCACGTAAGACTCCAGCTCTTTTACCGATTCGCCGGCGCGGGTCATCACTACGTCGCTGGTTTTCATCTGTTCTAAAAACTTCCCGGAGGCTGCCTCGGCCCTGGAAAGGCTCGTCATGGTCTTTTCCGAGGCTCTCACAACCGCACCGGCGCCTTCCTCCATTTTTTTCATAGTTTCCGAAAGGCCGCTCAGCTTGGCGGCAGCCTCGCCGGACGTGCCGGCGACCTTCCGGATGCTGTTCTGCAGTTCGGAGGTGTAGTTGGCCACCACGTTGGTCGAGCACAGCGTCCTCTCGGCCAACTCCCGGAGCTTACCTACCATATTGCAGAAAGCGCGGGTCAGGTTGCCCACCTCATCCTTCGACATTTTCAGCTCGCAAAGGTCCATGCTGGACAGGTCTCCCCGGGCAATTCGCCTGGCTACCTGCTCCAACCGCTTCACAGGGTCGGCGATCATGCCGGAGATATACAAAATGAGCAGGATCATAGCAACAATAAGAACGGCTCCCCCACCGATAATCTGGTTCCGGATGGAAGCTATCTGCGCATAGGTGTCGTCAATGGAAAAGCCGACCCGGAACCCTCCCCAGTGCCTGCCGTTCACATAAATTGGAGAGGAGATGTCCCAGATTAGTTCTCCGGTGTCCCTCCTGTATTCCTGAAACTTGTAAGCCTCCTGGTTTTGGACTGCGGCCAGCCCCACGGGGTCATTGAAAATTCGCTTGGCGCGGACGGAGTTGTCGCCGTAGCCGATTTTAGAAATGGTATTGTGAGTGGGAATATAGCCGTTAAGATCCAGCGCCACGGCATAAACAATAATCTTATCCTTCAGGTAAGCATCCTGGATGTACCTTAAGTGTTCGTCGGTATAGTCGTCGTAAGCAGTGTGGTATTTCTGTGGGTTTGTGTTCGGAACCGGCCGGTAGTTTGAATCGAACAACTGATCCTCCGACAGCTGCCCCTTTTTGATCGCGTCGGACAAAATCTTACCGGTGGTTTCCGCTCCGGTCAAGGCGAGGATAATACCCCTTTCGGTAATTGCCCTGCGCATCGAGTCCGTTTGCCTGTTTAAATCGTAGGCCAGGAAACCCACCAGCAGCGGCACCATCACCGCGATCATGATCAGGCTGTTCTTTAGCTTTAAGGAGTTTATTGTAAACTTCACAGGATACCCCCCTGCTTTTCCATCCTGAAAACTAAATTTTCATCTTCTGCCGGTGCAGCTGTCAGCAGCATGTGTGTCTATAATAAATATTTCGATTTTTTTATCGTATTCCCTCCTGCCCCTGTTCTTAAAAGCAATACTTAAAAAATATTATTAATAAAATTAAATTTTTTCAACCAGGTCCTGGTAATTTAAATTTGTTTTCAGAAGACCCTTTTTGGTCATCCATTCCAGAATATTGTTGACATTCTCCTCTGTGGGGACCTGGGGTTTGGGATAGTGCTGAACCTGGTAATCTTCGGCGATTGGTTCGGGAATATTTACATTTTCGATCATCAGCTTTTTGTAATCAGCCGGATGATTGTTCAGGTCATCCACCGCTTTTGTATAGGCCCGGAAGAATGCTTCTACAGCACCCTTTTTTTCGTCCAATGTTTTTTGGTTAAAAGCTACTACCGCCTGGGATAGGTTTCGCTCGGTATCCTGGGCAATGATTTTGGCTCCTTTAAACTCGGCAAATGTCAGCAAGGGATCGGGTACCGCAATGGCGTCAATTTGGTTGCTGAAAAGCATTTCCAGGCGTAAGGGGATTTTTGGTACAGACACTTTGCTCACCTGGGAAGGATCAATCCCGCCGTCCTCCAGGAGGCCGTCGGTAACATATTCAATAATGGAATTATTGGATATCCCCACTTCTTTTCCTTTTAAATCTTCCAGTGTTGCAATAACCGATTTGGGTGCGGCGACAATGCCGAATCTTCCTTCTTCGGGGGTTGAACCCAGTGTGATAGAGGTCACTTTAAGATCCTGTCCGGAATCCTTTAAAAGAGTTGACACTACCAAATCGGTAATCATACCGTCCAGTTGTCCGGACTGCATGGCATTTCCCTGCTCCACCGCGCTTTGAAAACGAACCAATTCAACATCAATGTTTTCCTGGGCAAAATAACCGTTTTCCACTGCCACTACCGAAGGCATAATATCCTCAACGGGCAAGATACCGATCTTCAATTTTTCCGGCGCTGTTTTTTCCGTTTGACCGCACCCGGCCGGCAAAAGAAGGGCCAGGGACAAAACCAGCAACATCCATACTCTAAACCTGCGCATAATTTTCACTTTACCATCCTCCCGAGAGTACTCATGATTAACAAATGAATCATGGTTCATATTTTATATTAATGTTATGTTAAAATTACTTTGAGCAAAAGTCAATAGAACCTTTCGTGAAAAAAAAGAGGGATTATGTCACAGGAATACGAACAATAAAAATGTTACGAATATTAAAGGGGATTTATTTGGGGGATTTAATAGATGACAAACCCGGAAGAAAAACTAAGCACTCTGGAAATATGGATGTTGGCCATACGCCCCAAGACCTTGCCTGCGGCTACGGGTCCCGTATTGGTAGGCACGGCGCTGGCTGCCGGTGATCACGTTTACCGTCTTGGCCCGGCCCTTGCAGCCCTGCTGGCGGCCTTGCTCCTGCAGATCGGCTCCAATCTGGCTAAT
>DHTR01000028.1:10467-22975 GCA_002408725.1 Pelotomaculum sp. UBA5255 | reverse complement strand
GGCTCCAATCTGGCTAATGATGTTTTTGATTTTAAAAAAGGAATGGATACCAAAGAAAGAACCGGCCCTCTAAGAGTCACCCAGGCCGGCCTTTTAACCCCCCGCCAGGTGCTGGCAGGGATGTGGACGGTCTTCACCCTTGCTTTCTTCATCGGGATCTACCTGATCTGGATGGGAGGATGGCCCATCCTGGTGGTTGGCGTTTTGTCCATCATCACGGCAATTGCTTATACAGGGGGTCCTTTTCCCCTTGGTTATCACGGGCTGGGTGAGGTTTTCGTCTTCATCTTCTTTGGACCGGTAGCAGTCTGCGGCACCTACTATGTTCAGGCAGGATTTATCGGTGCTTCCGCCTGGTGGGCATCGATTCCTATGGGGTTCCTGGTTTCAGCAATCCTTGTTGTAAATAATTTACGGGACTTGGAAACAGATAAAAAAGGAGGCAAAAGGACTCTGGCCGTCCGCCTGGGGCCTGCAGGTACCCGGTGGGAATATTCCTTTTTTCTCACCGCTGCTCTAACTGTTCCATTGATTATGTGGCTCAGCGGCGGACATTCGGCCTGGATTCTACTGCCCTGGATTTCCTTATTCCTGATCCCTCCGCTAGTTCGTGATCTGCAGACGAAAAAGGGTGTTCCCTTGAACAATACCCTGGCCGGAACCGCCCGCCTTTCATTGGTTTTCGGAGTTCTATTTTCTATTGGTTATTTACTGGATAAGATGAAATATTTTTAACAGGCAGCCTATAAGTGCACCCAGCCGCAAAGCAACTTTTCCGTT
Organism: Pelotomaculum sp. UBA5255; assembly: GCA_002408725.1. Classification (GTDB taxonomy): domain Bacteria; phylum Bacillota; class Desulfotomaculia; order Desulfotomaculales; family Pelotomaculaceae; genus DTU098. The sequence continues at coordinate 22,195 of DHTR01000028.1, read as the reverse complement.
TTATCCAGAATGATATAGAGGAAAAATCCCATCAGCCCCATGGCAATAATACCGGCAAACATCTCTTCATAATTCATCCGGCTCAGGGAATCCATGATAAAAAAACCGATTCCTTCCTGGGTGGCATAGGTTTCCGCCAAAAAGAGTACTGCCATGGCTGTACCCAACCCCAGTCTCAGTGATGTCAGGATGGACGGCAGGCACCCGGGAAGAAAAACGTGCAGGTAAAGATCCCGGGAGCCGCCCCCCAGTGACCGGACGGAAGAAATGTACCCTTTTTCCAGGTTTTTTGCAGCATCCCGGGTCGTAACCAGGATTTGATAAAATATGATTAATGTAATTAAGACGATTTTTGAAATATCCCCGATCCCCAGAAGGATCAGGAAGATAGGCATAAAGACAACTTTCGGCACAGGATAGGTCAGGTAAATCATGGGCGAAATCCTGGCGTCAAGGTCCGGGTTTTTACCCAATAAAATGCCCAGAGGCACGCCCAGCACGGCAGCCAGCATGAGGCTTACCAGAACCCGGTAAAGGCTGACGCCCAGGTGGATTGAAAGATCTCCCCGGAGGCTGGCCAGGAAGCATTTTAGCGCGCCCAAAGGGGGCGGGACCGCCGGGCTATTTAAGACCAGGGCGAGCAGCCACCAGCCGGCCAGGAGAATAATGACAGAAAAAAGGAGAGAAATCGTTCCCCCGCTTTTTTTAAGCGCTTGCCGCATCATGAGCCCTCCCGCGCAAAAATGATCGGAGGAAACTGCACATTTCCAGGAACTGCACCTCTCCCCTCAGGTGGGAAGCCCCTGCTAAACTGTTTTCTACTTCCTGTTGGATCTGCCCGGGACAGGGAGACATGATCAAGATCTTTTGTCCCAGTAAAACAGCTTCTTCAATATTGTGGGTGATCAATAAAATGGTGAGCTTTGTTTCTTCCCAGATTTCCAGGAGGAAATCCTGGAGCTCTTCCCGGGTTAGGGCGTCCAGTGAAGAAAAAGGCTCGTCCATTAATAAGAGCTTGGGCTCCAACACCAGAGCCCGGGCAATGGCTACCCGTTGCCTCTGCCCCCCGCTTAATTGGGCGGGAAATCTTTTCCCCAGGGAGCCAAGGCCCAGTTTTTCTAGAACCGTTTCTGCCGCCGTTTTAATTTCCCCGGTGTTCTTTTTCCGGAGCCGCAACCCCAAAATCACATTATCCCACACTGTCTTCCAGGGGAGGAGTCCGAAATCCTGGAGAATCAGGGCTGTTTCTCCACCGCTTGCGGGGGGCTTGCCGCCGATCAATACTTGTCCGGAATAATGGGAATTCAGCCCTGCCAGTACGGAAATCAGAGTACTTTTGCCGCAGCCTGAAGGGCCTATAATAACCCCTCTTTGGCCCTGGTTCAGGGAGAAATTAACAGCGTCCAGCGCTGTGACCGGCTCTCCTTTTTGCTCATAATCAACTTTTAAGGATTTTATTGACAGAAAATAATCTTGCATTATCATCAGATCCTTGCCGAAATTTTTCTTACTTCCCCAATCCCCTGATATTATATTTCATCAAAGTTTCAAAAGCCTCTTCCAGGTTTTCCGGTTTTCCCTCCCGCAGCCAGTTGATAATCACCTGGTGGAAGCTCCCCACAAAAGCCATGGCGCTGACCAGCGTGTCTTCTCCAGGCAGTCGCCCCTGACTTTTCAATTCATCCAGGTCCTCTTTGGTTAGTTTGATCAGCTCGTTTTCAATCTCAACAAGCTTGGCATTAAAGGCATTGTTTACACTGGGTACTTGAACCAGCAGGATTTTAGCCATGTTTTTCTCTTTTATAAAAAGCTTGATGCATGCTTCCATAGACGCCTTGAGCTTATCAAATCCGTCGGTGAATTTAGCTCGTTCATTTTTTATAGATTTAAGAAGTTCCTGGAACATTTCATCGACAATCATATTAATCAAGGCATCTTTGTTGGAAAAATAAAGGTAGAAAGTTCCCGTAGCTATTTTTGCTTTTTTTGCCAGCGCTTTAATTGAGGTTCCCTGATAGCTGTTTTCGGCGAACACTTCACGGGCGGCCTTAATAATTTCCTTTTTTCTGAGATCGAGTTTTTCTTTGACTCTGTTTGTCTGCCGGTAAGCCAAAGGTTGCAGGCACCTCCTAAGTTTTTTATAAAATGAATCGCAATTCACTTTATTACAAACTATTTTATTGCTCTTTAAGTATTAAGTCAATAAAAGGATCATGCAAGGAATATGTGCCGGCATAATCTTATGAAAGTTAATTGATTATTTTGTTCTCCGCAAAGGTAGCAAAAAAATATTGGGACGACTTATAGCCGTCCCGATTACCCCTGCAGATTCCAATGGAGGAGCACGTAAACTCCGTCATTTTACATTCCATATTTTCTCCCCTGAACAACTGAAAGTAGCCTTTATTACTATGTGGAAAGGATAGATTTAAATACTTGCCGCCATAGAGCCGGCCGTTTTCGTAATATTCGGCGTCCCCAAAATCAGCCTGGGCTTCGCCCGGAATATGCTCAAATGGAAGATGTCCCGATTTTTTCCCGAAGATTTCTTTTTTACTCTTTGAGACACACCAGTATCAACGGTGAGCCTTACTACTGCTTTAGGCAGTTTACGGAGCCGGGGTCCGTGCTTTGCTTTTAGGGAAATAACCGGTCGAATTACCTGGCCAATTTCATGCATTCGATCAGGGTCAAAGCGATGCAGTTCGTAAATCTCTTTGACTGTATGGATGGCAGCTTCAGCTGTCTTGGGAGAAAACTCAAAATGGTTAACAAATATTTCGAATAACTGACTGTCTCTTGTTTTCGCCTGGATTCGTTCTTGTACAGCATTTTCCATGGGTTTGTCCTCCTCTTTTCTGTTTTCTCCCATTTGCCAATTATAGCTTACAGGAGCTTCAGGGTATTGTCTAACCCCGTTTTGGGAGGACAAATGTCCTTATTTGAGTCCATCTTTTTCTTGGCTCGCCTTAACAACAATAGAGTATAACCCAGTGCCGTCAGGGTACTCAGAGTTAAGCCTATTACTTTTGGTATTCTTAGAAAACCTGCGCTAAAACTTACTATAGATGTTAAAAGAATGCCCTTTATCATAAATTTAGTTGTTTTATCGTGTAATTCCGGGTCAAATTCAGTTGCAACATGATAGATAAAAATTGTTGCTAAAAATAATATTTGTGCGGGCAAGATTGATAAAACATCATTCATTAAAACGGTTCCTGTTAAAACTATTATAATATAATAAGGTATTGATAAAAAGAAATTTAAACCTACCCATTTAATCAAATTCAGAAAAATAGGAAGATATTCTTCTGAAAAATAATAAAACGAATAAACCATTATGAAACCATAGAGTATTATTGTATATTTCCAAAGCATCATTTCACGATATTTTATAGGCTTATCCAAAAATAATTGCCATTCAATCATTCCAGCTAATGCTGAAAAAGCCAGACCTATTAGGATAAAGCATAACGGTGAAATCTTTCTTTTTTTATTCATCATATGAGCACCAACCATCCCAAAAACCTGTTCCAAATGTATGAACGTCTTGAGTAATTAAAATCACGTTAATACCAGGTATTACTACTTTTCCAGTTATTTTTCCATATTTACCAACTGCTAATATTTCTTTTTTAACAGCCTCAGAATAACCCATACCAAAAGAAGTTCCTACTTGTCTAAAAGAGCCTGTTCGAAAAGTATGCCCAAACATATTATAATCCCCCCCGTGGTACGGTCATTGGTATTAAGAAAAAAGCGCTTCAAGGCGGACATGCCCGACAAAGCAAGGAATGATGCGCCGGTAAAGATTCTAGCGGAACAAATGTCCTAATCGTAAAAGGGAAAAGTCGTAATAATCAAGAAATCTATTTAATTAAATCCTTCTGAAAAAGGACCATTACCAATAAAGGAGTGGAAAATACACATGTACAAAAAGATTCTGGTGGCCATTGACGGCTCCGAACTCTCAACCAAAGCAGCCCTGCACGGCGCCGAGCTGGCATCAAAAATGGGGGCGGAACTGATGCTCTTCCACGTGGTCCCTCCCCTGCCGTCCTTCGACAACATGTCCCCCGACCGCGTAGGAAACATCCACCAGGAACTGGTCGATGAATTTTTCAAGCAGGGCCGGGAAATCTTGAGCCAAACAGAAGCAAAATTGGCAGTGCATGGTGTCGGTATCTCCACCGGCATCACTTTGGGACACCCGGCCGAAGAGATCTGTAAAAAGGTTGACAGCGACAGGTGCGACCTGCTCATTATGGGCAGCCGCGGCCTCGGCCAGATTAAAGGGTACTTGATGGGCAGTGTGAGCAACAGGGTTTGCCGCCACGCCAAATGCCCCGTCCTGGTCGTAAGATAAGCCATAAGCCCGTCAAGCTTTTACCCAACTTTAACAGCAAGAATTACCTATCCCTTGTGACTGTAGGGCTGAGCATGCTTCCAATTTATGGACGGGGGGGGCCGAAATCGCGATAAATTCAATAATGCAGGTGCTTTCCGGGATTGCTGTCAAACTCAAGCTTTTTAAGGTGTCGGCTGCTCGATCTTTATGAAAACCCGGGCTCCCGGAGCGCAGACGTACAAAAAAAGGCGCCTGTTGACCAGGCGCGGTATAGGTTTGCTTTTAAACAATGAATTAGATTTTTCGACTTACATCGTTTTAGATCCCCAGGTATGCTTCCTTGATGTGCTCGTCGCTGAGCAACTCTTTGCCGCTTCCCTGCAGGATAACGCTGCCGTTTTCCAGTACATAGGCGCGGTGGCACAGGTTTAAAGTCTGCACAACGTTCTGCTCCACCAGCAAAATGGTTACACCCTGGTCGTTAATATCTTTCGTTTTTTCAAAAATCTGCTTGACCAGCACCGGGGCCAGGCCCAGTGAGGGCTCATCTAGGATTAAAAGCTTCGGCAGCGCCATCAACCCCCTGCCCAGGGCAAGCATTTGCTGCTGCCCCCCACTTAGCGTGCCGGCCTCCTGATTCTGCCTTTCCTCCAGGACTGGGAAAAGCTCAAAGATTTTATGCATGGATTCTTTTCTTTTAGCTTTTGCCTCGGGAAACAATGAACCCATTTCAAGATTCTCCCGCACGCTCATTTCCGGGAAAAGGCGTCTGCCTTCCGGCACATGGACGATGCCAAGTTCCGCGATTTTGTAGCCGGGTAGCTTGGAGATATCCTTTCCCTGGAATTCGATGGATCCCTTGGTGACCGGAAGCAGGCCCGAAATGGCGTTCAACGTCGTCGTCTTGCCCGAGCCGTTAGCGCCAAGCAGAACCACCAATTCCCCCTGATGCACCTCAAAAGAAACGTTCCACAACACTTGAACATCCTTGTAGCATACGTCAATACCCTTTATTTTAAGCATAGGCGTCACCTAGATATGCTTTGATGACCTCCGGATGGTTGGCAATCTCCTTCGGTTTTCCCAAAGCAATTTCACTTCCAAAATTAATTGCCAGAATCCGGTCGGATATCCCCATCATGACCTTCATGATGTGCTCTACAATGATAATGGTAATTCCCGTTTTCCGGATCCTGTGGATTAAAGCAATAGCCTCTTCAGATTCCTTGGGGTTCAGACCCGCACAGGTCTCGTCCAACAAGATTAATGACGGCTCGGTGGCCAGGGACCTGGCAATCTCCAAGCGCTTGCGCAATGGAATCGGCAAGCCCTTGGCCTCCCGGTGCGTATATTTATCCAAACCACAAAAGTCGATGATCTCTTCCGCCTTGTGTCTGGCCTTCCTGATGCTACTCGTTCGCAGAAAGGCTCCCGCCATAATGTTGTCGATAACACTCATGCGCCTCAGGGGCTTAACCACCTGGAAGGTCCGGCCTATCCCCATTTCACAGATTTTGTGGGCGGGGATTAGATCGATCCGTTTACCCTTATAATAAATTTCTCCCGAGGTCAAGGGAAAAAAGCGGCTGATCAGGTTAAACACCGTAGTCTTCCCGGAGCCGTTGGGGCCGATTATGCCAAAGATCTCTCCCTGCTCCACCTGAAAGCTCAAGTTGGAAACAGCGGCCAGCCCGCCAAACCTTTTCGTTACATTTTTAATTTCGAAATAATTCACCCTACGCACCCCCCGGAAGGCTTTCTTTTTTTCGCGCCATGATTCTCTTGATGATATTGAGCTCGCCAACGATACCATTGGGCAGAAACATAATAATCAGGCAGACAAGCACGCCAAAGATCAGTACGTTGGCCGGGCCAAGCGTGGTGCGGAAAATTTCGCCCAGGAAGATATAAATCGCGGCTCCGACGGTGGGTCCCCAGGTCGTGGCGACACCCCCGAGCATCACGACCAGGATCACCATGACCGAAATGTTCGACAGGTTAAAGACAATGTGAGGGTCGATAAAAGCAACGTAATTGGTGTAAAAAGCCCCTGCCATACCGGTGAAAAAAGCGCTGGGGAGCAGGGCATAGATCTTATACAAAGTCGTCGGCACCCCCAGGGAGGTTGCCGCATCCTGGTCCTCCCGGATGGAAACCATGTAATAACCAATCTTGGAGTGCACGATCAGGTATGTGATTAAGACGGTGAGAAGAAGCATGGCCAGGCCGATGTAGTAATAGGCCATCTTTGAGGTGATTTCAGGCATGATCAGGATTCCCTTGGCGCCGTTTGTAAAGGAAGCCAGGTTGATGAACAAAAGCCGAAAAATTTCACCAAGGGCCAGCATGGCCAGGGCAAAGTATGGTCCTCTCAGGCGGAAACAAATCAGCCCAATGGGCAGGGCTACAACAGCGGCCACGATTGGGCCCAGGAGCATGCCCCACCACGGGGAGATCCCCAGGTGAAAAACCAGGAGACCTGCCGTATACGCCCCCACCCCGAAGAAAGCCGCGTGACCGAAGGAAACCTGGCCGGCGTATCCGCCCAGAAGGTTCCAGGAGGTACCGATGACCGCCCACATCATGATGAGGATCAGGATATGAAGCTGGTACGGGGCATCAATAAAAATAGGAAGAACGGCAGCTATAATTAACAAAATGCCGGTTAAGATCATATTTCGGTTTTTCATATGCTCACCTCCTCGCCAAACTTCTGAAGCCACCCGGCAGGAACAACAGCACTAGCAAAAAGATTACCAGGCCAACGATGTCTTTATAGCCCATGGATATATAGGTGGCTCCCAGTGATTCGGCAATACCGAGGATTAAGCCCCCTATGGCTGCGCCCATGGTACTGCCCATGCCGCCCAGAATCGTGATGATAAAGGACTTTGCCGTGAACAGGTGGCCGATATCCGGCCAGAGGTAAAACAGGGGCAGGAGCAGCGACCCGCCGGCTGCAGCCAGCGCAGAGCCGAGCCCAAATGTAATCATGGTAATCCTGGAAGAGTTAACGCCCATATAAACAGCCGCATCCCGGTCCTGTGCCGTCGCCCGGATAGCTTTGCCGGTATCGGTCCGGGTTAAGAAGAGGTGCAGGAGAAAGGTAAAGGCCATGGCTATAATAAACCCGATGACCATCGGCACACTGATGGACATGTCTCCAAGCAGGACCGTTTTAGAAGAATAGGTTGTTGTTACAGACCGGTAATCGGACTTAAACATCAGCCGCATGGCCTCCGTCAAAACAATCATGATTCCCACCGTCAGCAACACCTGGTTCTCGGGAAGGATAGAATCGACCTCAACCAGCCGGTTAATCATATAATTCTGGACCAGGCAGCCGATGAAAAAGAGGACCGGCATCGCGATAAACATGCCAAGATAGGGGTCAATGCCGAATTCCTTGAAACAAACGTACGTTACGTACATTCCCACCATCACAAGAGCGCCGTGAGCCAGGTTAATAATTTTCATGACACCCATAATCAAGGTCATACCCATGGCGATTAGCGCGTACATCCCACCCAGCAGAATGCCGCAAATAACTGTCTGACCAAACAACAACATACGTTTACCCCCCAATAATCCCCAAAATTGGTTCATAAACGACACTGAGAGAGAAAAAGCAACAAGAAAACCCCGCGCTGCCGCCAACAAAATAGCAGGCCGCGGTGGATGCCCTCCTGCGGCATCCACCGCAACCAAACAAAAATATTGGTCAACACTCAAAAGCACAAGCTCCTTTGTCAGAACCTGCTGTAATTTTTAAGGATCCCGGGGTAAGGAACAGGTTAACCTCTCACTTTCTTTTGTGCCGTATTTATATTTCTCTACCGCTCCCGCCAATTGGGAACCGGGAAGACGTAGTCGGCAGATTTAACATCTTTCGGCCAGACCACTTCCAGCTTGCCTTTTTGCCACTGGACAACATAGGTGTTGGGCTTGTTCTGATTGGTGTACCCATCCCAATCCTCAAATTTGATGGGGCCCATAATGGTTTTCAGGTCGGTTTCTTTCAATGCTTTTTGAATCCCCGTGTTGTTAAACTCCTTCGCCCTGCTGAAAGCATCGGCAATGACGTACATTGTCGCGTAAGCCTGGGCCCCGTGATAGTCAGGTTCTTTTCCGTACTTCTGTTGGTAATTTTTGAAATACTCGCCGGCGCCGGGCCAGGCTACGTTAGGTACCCACAATGTTGTCGAGGCAATGAATTCGGAGGCTTCACCGGCGTTGTCCTTGAATTCCGGCATGGTATAGCCCGCACCGCCGCCGACAAGCAGGTCGGTGTTGAAATCAAGCTCTTTCATCTGCTTGCAGATCATAGCCGCATCCATTACGTAGGATACTGCGAAAATCATTTCTGGATTGGCACTTCTCATATTGGCCAGCATGGGCTTAAAGTCGATGGCCCCGTGCTCGTAGGACTGGTCAAAAACAATTTTGATTCCTCTTTTCTCGCAGTCGGCCCGAAAGCCTTTTGCCGAGGAGGAGCCGAAATCGGTGTTCTCATAAATCAGCGCCACGTTTTTGGGCTTTACAACTTCTTCAATCATCTCCCAGAGGGCGCCCGTGTACTTGCTGGCGGGGGCCGCCGTACCTCTGAAAACGTACTGCCAGCCCCTCTTCGTAATTTCATCGGAAGAACCGGTAACAACAAGGAACGGTGTGTTCAAGGTCTGGGCCGAACCCGCAACAACGTTGGTACAGGCGCTGCTGTAACCGCCGCTGAGCATGGCAACCTTGTCCTGATTGACCAGTTTCTCCGTGGCTGACTTTGCCACATCCTGTTTTCCCTGGTCATCTTCAAACATCAACTGGATTTCCTTCCCGCCAAAATTCGTTTTCCCGGCTGCCTTCAGTTCCTCGTAAGCCATTTCAAAGGAGTTCTTTTCCATGCTGCCGAACATGGCCTCACTGCCGGTCAGAGGTAGGATCACACCGATTTTCACAACGTCCTTGGAGGCCTGCTTTGTGCCCCCGCAACCACCGGCTATTAACATCAGACCTACCGCTACAACAAATACGACAAGTAGCCACCTTGTTTTTTTCACCTTTTTACCTCCTTTTTTATCTTATCTAGCTGTCGCATTTTTTTATTTAATCTCCCTTTTTGCCTTTTACACACCTCCTTTTTAAATCATAAGTAGCGGCATTATTGAGAGACTGCCACATTTCGATCATCTTGGGTAAAAATTAAGGTTTGAGATTAAACACACGGATACGGGCAAGGATGGCTTTTGCGGAGAATATCCCAGTTAGGTTAGCTATGGACAGAAATATAATCATATACTTTATTTTAAGGAACAATCTTTTTTGTATTTTGTTATTTGTGATGTTATTAAAACATATGATTTGAAATATGTTGAGGAAAGTCGGAAGGATTGGCAAGAGCGCACAAAAGCAGTATGTTTCAAATTTGTTGAATATGCATATTAATATAGCAAATTTGATTTGATTATAGCATATTTAAATTATTCCTAAAACATGAATAGTTTAAAATGTTTATAATCTTTTGTGTATTCTTGACAGCATTCCCCCTCTTAAAATACCCTGCGCCGGGATCGTGGATCAGGCGGCAGGTCGGCCAAAGACCGATTACAGGCAGGTTGTATCTATTATAGTTAATTATGTTTCTTTAGAAAACAATTAGCTCATAAAGTTACAAAGTATTTATAATGTTTTGTGTATTCAGAATTACGAATACAGTATAATTAATTCTGGCATGAGAAATACATGGGATGTACTTGCATAACAACACGGTCGGTGCTATTTTAATTGATAGAAACCTAAAGTCGAGGAGTGATTCTATGGCTACCAGGAGAAGAAGCCCCCACCGAAAACCAAAGAAAACCCCTTTTTCTTCCCGTTCGCATCCGGAAGCGGAAGGCAAACCGGTTCTCCCGGGATCCGGTAGGCTGGAAGATACCCCGGAAAAGTCGGCTGCAGGACTGCGTCCGCTCAAGGAAACCACCAACCTGCCGGTTGCCGTGGTCATAGAAGTCCTGGCCCGCGAATATACTCAGGACTCACAAGCAGCAGAAACCCTGTGCCGGGCCGCCGCTGGCATAGCCGAGGAAAGTGGACTCCTTAAGCACTACCGGGCCATTTGGGATGCGGAAGAAACAGACCTCTCCGCAGACCAGGCCTTTCTGCTCTTTGACCGTCGCCAGTCCCTGGACTTGATTAATTTTTACAAGAGTAAGGACAACCAGTCAGCTCTTAATAAGGAGTTGGCTAAGCTACGGCAAATCGAAGGCCGCCTACTCCTGGATGTAGCGCGACCGTCCGGCACCGGCATCACCGATGAGGATCTGGAAAAACTGGAGGAGTTCATCAAGTATTCCGGCTTTTAAGCATGCATAATAACTTAGGTACCAGGTACCTAAGCTATTGGGAGGCGGATGGTGAAGGCGCTGCCCTCCCCTACCCGGCTCTGCACTCCAATTGTTCCCCCGTGCTGCTCCACGATCCACCGGGCAATGGCCAGGCCAAGCCCCGTGCCGCCGCTCTGGCGGGCCTTGTCCGCACGGTAAAAACGGTCAAAGATGCGGGGCAGATCATTCTCCGCGATACCGGTCCCGGTATCGCGTACAACCACCTCGACTCGATCCCCCTGCAGCCGGCCCTCCACTTGTACCGAGCCCCCGTCCCCGGTATAAAGGAAGGCGTTGTCAAGCAGGATCAAAAAAAGTTGCTTCAGGGAATCGGCATTCCCCCTCACGGACACACCTTCCAGCGCGCCGGCACCCACTTCCGTGAAGGCCACCTCCCCCGCCAGGATGGAGGACTGCCGGATGATCTCAGCCAGCAGCGTGCCCAAGTTAACCGGGCCCATCTCCAGTCTGAACCCGGAGTCGGCCCGGGCCAGGGCCAGAAGGTCGGATACCAACCTGGACATCCTTTCCGCTTCCCCGGCTATGTCGCCCAGTGCTTCCGCCCTGGTCTGTGGATCGGTATCCCCCATTTTCCTCAACAGCTCAACGTTGCCCCGAATTGTAGTCAGTGGCGTTCGAAGTTCGTGCGAGGCGTCGGAAACAAAGCGGCGCATACCTGCTCCTGCCTCTTCCAGCACCTGGTAAGCTCGGTGCAACCGCTCCAGCATGCGGTTGAGGGTCTCAGCCAGACGTCCCACTTCGTCCCCGGGACCGCTGTATTGGATTCGCCTGGTCAGGTCCTGGGCCTCCTGAATTGCTGAGGCCGCCTCGGTCATCCGGCCGATAGGCTTTAGCGCCTGCCCGGCCATGATCCAGCCCAGGGTACCAGTGAAAAAAAGGGTGATCCCGCTACCGAGGAAAAGTAAAAACCGCAGCCTCCCCAGGGCAGCCTCCGTCGGCCCCAGGGTCCGCCCCACCTGAAGCACACCGATGACCTGGTTGT
>DHTR01000028.1:0-10229 GCA_002408725.1 Pelotomaculum sp. UBA5255 | reverse complement strand
GGTTGTAGATCCGGATGCCCTGATCGCCGGACATCACCGTCTCGTAAAACTCTCTGCCCCTGGCTGCCTGCCGCAGCGTTTCCTCGCTCAAAGGCATAATCTGCCCGGCCAGGTTTCCGGACTGGACTGCCACGTTCCCGTTTTGTTCCAGGACCTGGATGTAGGTGTTGGGACTGGCGAAAACGTCCATATTGGGAAGCACCACCTGCCGCAGCGGCACCGAATAATTCCCCACGATCTTGGTGGAGCGGACCACCTCCTCGGCGATTTCGGCCACGGCCCGGTCGGTCTCGGCAGTCATGTTGTGCTGCATAAAAAAGTAAACAAGGGCGCCGAAAACCAGCAAGGTCAGGGCCAGGACGCCGCTGTAAAGGAAGGTAAGCTTTAAGCGCAGGGACATTTCCCTCACTTCTCCTCATCAAACAGATAATCATCAAGCAAATAATCAAGACACTTATTTCAGAACATATCCGACTCCGCGCAGGGTGTGGACCAGACGCTTTTCTCCGGCCTCCTCCAGCTTCTGCCGAAGCATGCCGATATAAACCTCCAGGACGTTGGACTCCCCGCTGAAGTCGTACCCCCAGACCCGCTCCATAATCAAATCCCGGGTCAGCACCTGCCGTGGATGCTCCATTAACAGCGCTAAAAGGTCAAACTCCCTGGCGGTCAACTGGATTACCCTGCCTCCCCGCCGGACCTCCCGGGTGGTGTGGTCCAGGGTCAGGTCGTCGTAAGCCAGGGACTGCAGCACCGCCTCGCCAGGCTTCTTCCGGCGCAAGAGGGCTCTGATCCTGGCCAGCAACTCCTCCAGGGCAAAGGGCTTCACCAGGTAGTCGTCCGCCCCCAGGTCCAATCCCCTGACGCGGTCTAAAACTTCGTCCCGGGCCGTCAGCATCAGGATCGGGATCTCGCCGGCAGCGCGCAGCCTCCTGCACACCTCCCAGCCGTCCATCCCGGGCATCAGTACGTCCAGCAAAACCAGGTCCGGCTGCCAGGAGGCCGCAATCCGCAAGCCCTCCTCGCCTCCCTGCGCAGCCTGAACGTCGTAGCCCTCAAAAACCAGCGTGCGTCGCAACAACGCGGTTATTTTCCGATCATCATCAATTACCAGAATTTTTGGCGTCATTTAAGACCTCCGTAAGACCATAAGGAAAAAGCCTGAAGCGGGCAGGCTTTAACCAATGGATGCAGGATGCTTCGCAACGTTTAGGCAAAAGTACATAGGACCGGTGCAAAAACAGAAAAGACACTTTTGCCAACTTATTTCTTGGCTTCGATGGTCGCAAGTGTGGACCTGGTTTCGCCGCCCCTGATGAACTTGATTTCGACCTGACTTCCGATTCCGGTTTTGCTGACCAGATCGATGAGGTTGGCGGGGGTACTGACATCACTGCCATTAAATTGCACGACGATGTCACCCCGCTGCAGCCCCGCCTGTGCAGCCGGACCGCCGTTAACCACCGAGGCAATCAGCGCCCCCGTCTCGTTCTGCAGCCCAAAATATTGGGCAATTTCCTGCGTCACCGGTTGGAGGTAAACACCCAACCAGGCATGGTCGACGCCCCCCTTGTGCACTAGATCATCAAAGACTGCCTGGACCGTGCTGCTGGGGATGGCAAAGCCGATGCCCTGGGCCTGAGCGTTGATGGCGGTATTGATCCCGATCACTTCACCCTTCAGGTTGAGCAGAGGTCCGCCGCTGTTGCCGGGGTTAATGGAGGCGTCTGTCTGGAGCAGGTTCCTGTATTGACGGTCCTCGATGGTTATCGGCCGCCCTTTCGCGCTGATCACGCCGATCGTTACCGTGTGGTCAAGCCCGTAAGGATTCCCAATGGCGATAGCCCAGTCCCCTGCCCGGATACTGTCGGAATTGCCCAACGGCAGGGCAGGCAGACCGTCAGCGTCAATTTTCAGCACCGCCAGGTCAAGGTCGTGGTCGGACCCCACCAGGCGGGCCGGATAGGGCTGATCCCGGCTGGATAAGGTAACTTCAATGGTGTCCGCCCCACTGATCACATGCTCATTGGTCAAGATATACCCGTCGGATGACACTATGAATCCGGAACCCATGCCCCGGGCAATTTCAGGTTGGGACGGAACACGTAATTGGTCGCTGAAAAATTCTCTAAAAAACGGGTCGTTAAACAAAGGATTTTGTTTTCTTGCTTTTTGCTGCACGGCTGTATCGATCCGAACCACGGCCGGGCTGACGTTGGAAACAATATTGGGGATGGTATCCGGCCCCAGCCCGGGCAGCGGCGCAGCTGCAAGCACTCCCTGGCCGCTATCGTCCGCCGCCCAGGACAGGTGAGGCAGCCCGTTCAAGTTAAAAGCAAAGATCGCGGCGGCTACCAACAGCGCCCCCGCCAGAAAAGCCCCAAGGATCCGGGCACTCGGAATCTGAATAATACGTTTCATGGTATCTTCCTCCTTTAAAAATTTTATCATAAACCTCTGAACTGAGTCCATATTGCCTTAGAAGTCTTAAAATAACCTTAAAATATTGGGGAAACCTACAAAAAAAAAAACAATAAGTTAAATGAAGGGCAATACCATCAACCGGTTGACTTATTTCTATGGATAGCATATGCTTTAGATTGAAAACAGAATATTCTTCGTTAGGTGAGGCTTCTACACAGACACATGCCACTACCCGGAAATGTCGAGAGACGCCTACGGGTTAACAGGTACTGCCGGCTTAAGGTTTTACTTAATGTGGCTGGGATCTTATCCCTAGCTGTGTACGTGTCAAAACTTTTACGAGCGGAGAAGGTGTATTTGTCATTTCTTTGTGTAACAAGCCTTCTAATTTGATGAGGGTTTTTTTATTTTTGTGATCCAGGGAGGTGAAAAAATGGCGGACCCTGATCCGGCCGGCAGAAGATGCAGGAAAGCTTCCTTCCGTCGTGTTTATTGGATCCTTCATCTACACAAGATATTGTCAGATTGGGGGGCAGAAGATGATTAAAACCTATCTTTACAGCCACAGCGACCGGCAGATGTACCATGACGTGGATCTCGACAAAAAAAACTTGTTTTTAAAAAATGAAGAAGATCTCTTGTGGGTGGACCTGTATAAATTTACAGAAGAAGAAATAAAGTATGTTGCTAAAATCCTTGAGTTTCACCCTCTGGCGGTGGAAGACTGTCTAAGTTACAGCCCCCGCCCCAAGCTTGACAACTATGAAGACTATTACTTCTTCGTCATGCACGCCCTTCGCTATGACGAGGATTCGGAAGAGGAAATCGTTCTGGTCCAGCTAGACGTGTTTCTCGGACCAAACTTTGTGGTAACAGTTCACAAACAGACTCTTCCTGTACTGGGACGGATTGCCAGGGTAAGCCTTCAGAGTCCGCAGTACATGAGCAAGGGCATGGAATTTTTCCTTTATGCCATCATTGACGGTAACACCGACGAAATTTTCCCCATCATGGAGCGTATCGGCGTTCGTATTGACGAGCTTGAAGATGAGATATACGAGCAGCCCAGCAAGCAAATCACGGAGGAATTTCTTTCCTTGAAAAGAACGATTTTGACCATCCGCCGTGCCGTCTTACCCCAGAAACGGATTTTTACCAGTATCAACTCCGGCGGCCACGCCTATTTTGATATCCGGGAAGATATCAAACCCTACTTCCTGGACCTGGTTGACCACCTGGAGCGCATTACTGACTCCATAGACAGCCACCGCGACCTGGTGGACGCCGCCCTTGCGACCTACTACTCGTTAATCAGCGCGCGCACCAATGACACCATCCGCGTACTGACCGTGATCTCAACGATTTTCATGCCGCTGACCTTTTTGACCGGCTTTTTTGGGATGAACGTACCGCTGCCTTACCAGAATTTTAACTTTTCGACGCTCATTATTTCCGCAGGACTGTTCGGCGTATCGGGGCTGATGCTGTTCCTTTTTAAAAAGTTGAGGTGGCTCTAACCTGAGAACCGTTTGGACAGGCTCTTCTCAGGTGGCAAATAGATAACCGCGCTTGCGCTTTACACCTGTTTAATGCCTGCATGTCAATTCCCCACCACAAGAAAATCCTGTTTCTTGAAGACGGCATTCTATTTGCCCTAACAACCAGAGGTGAAGAGGTTTTACAAGCAAACGGCAAATAAGCGCTACCGGCCGGCAGGTTCCACCCCTTGATCCCGGCGGCAGTAAAAGAGCCGCTGCGGCGAAAGGCCGGCCTGCGTAAGAATTTTTCTGGCCCTGGCCACCAGAACGTCCAGGGAAGCACCGCCGCTCGCATTGCGGCACCGACCGGGCTCGCAGGCCAGCACGGCGACCTCTGCCGCCCCGGCCGCAAAGGCTTCCAAAATCCACTCCAGGCGCAGGGCGCCTACGGTAGGCAATTCAACAACTAGCGCGCGCCCGGTACCGGGCGTTTTTTTTATGGAATCAAAATTGAGATCATCAATACAGGCTTCGCGGCAGGTAAAGACAACCATATTTTGCTTTTCGGAGAGCGATTTCAGTGCGCTGCGCACCGATCCCTCGTCTGGAAAACCGATCTTTATGGCTCCCGCAGGACAGGCCGCCGCACAAAGGCCGCAGGCCTGACAGCCCTCCACTGAAATAAAGGCGCGCGCCCCGACAACCGGAACATCATAGGGGCAGACCCGCAGACAGGTCAGGCAGGCCGTGCACTTATCGGGAATTACCACAGCCCCGGCGCCACAGCCCAAACAGCGGCCCGCCTCACGGAGCGCGGCGGTCTCGCTGAGCCCCAGTTCATAAGGTAAAAAGTTCTTTTTCCGTTCCTCCGGGGGCAGCTCCGGCATGACCTGACGCTTCAGGCGGGGAATTCTCCCGGCCACATCGCCAGGGAGCGGGCCGATGGCCTGCGCTTCGTCCCCACCATTAATCATTCTTTCCCCTCTTAAGAAGCGCCCCACAGCCGTCGCTGCCCGTTGGCCCGAAGCCACCGCCGCGATACCCGGACCCGACCCCGCCACCAGCTCACCGCAAACAAAAACTCCGGGGTCACCGGCGGCAAGGGACACCCTGTCAATCACCAGGCGCCCCCTGTCGTCCACGGTCAGGCCGCTTCCTTCCAGGAAACAGTCGTCCGGCAGTTGGCCAATCGCCAGAATGACGGTATCGCCTGGAATCACTTCAAGGTTTTCGGTATCGAAAACAGGATTTAAAATCCCGCCTCCTTGAGCCGGTAATTTTATCTTTTGAACCACAAGACCTGTTATTCTGCCGCTTTCCACAAGCAGCTCAACCGGGCGGCGGCCAGGCAGCAGCCCGATACCCTCGGACAGGGCCTCCTCGATTTCCCAGCCGTGGGCGGGCATCCTTTCCCGGGGCTCAAGGCAGACAACCCGGACCTCCGGCGTCCCCAGGCGCAGGGCGGTGCGGGCCGCGTCCATGGCCACGTCCCCGCCGCCAATAACAATCACCCGCCTGCCCACCGCCGGCTTTCCTCCCATATTGACACTTTCTAAAAACGGCAGGACAGCCAGGACGCCGGGGTGGCTAAAACCAGGCAAATCCAGGCCTCGGCCGGCACGGAGGCCGGCGCTAATGAGCACAGCATCGTATTCATCTCTCAGCTCACGGATGGTAAGATCCCGGCCCACCTCCACCCCGGATCGCAGTTCCACCCCGGCGGCTAAGATCTCCTCCACATCCCGTCTCAGCATCTCCCTGGGCAGGCGGTAAAGAGGCACCGAGGTCAAAAAATGCCCCCCGGGTGAAGGGCAACGGTCATAAACCACCGCGCGGTGGCCCTGCCGGACCAGGTCGTGGGCTGCAGTAAGCCCCGCCGGGCCAGCGCCCACAACGGCTATTTTATAGCCGGTTTTCGGGGCCTGGGGAATCTCCACCCGGAGCTCACCAGCCGTCTTGACGGCAAATCGCTTCAGGTCCCGGATTGAGATGGCGGCATCGACCGCCGCGCGGCGGCAGGCGTCCTCGCAGGGGTGAGAGCAGACCCAGGCGCAGACTGACGGGAAGGGGTTGTTGGCGCGAATTAAACGGTACGCTTCCAGGTAATCCCGCCGGGCAATCGCTGCCAGGTAGCCCCGGACATCAGTGTGGACCGGGCAGGCGTTTGTACAGGGTGGAAAAATTTCTTGCACGGAAAACCTCCACTATTAAGGAAAATTATTAGTCATTCAAACTTTTTCAGATTATAATAGATCCAGTGTCAACAATAGTAATTTCTGGTTTTTTCGACAAGCAACCCCGGATAACCTTCCGGTAAATAATCTCAGGCAGGTCGAGCAACTCACGCAAAAAAGTTATTTTTTGAAATCAGGAGATGAATTTTATTTTTTCCCTCCCGCAAATACAGGATTACTGTATTTTACCTCGAATATCACTATATTTGAAACTTTAATTTCCTGATTTTATTAAATCACCTTATAGATCCGGCGCTGACGGGTTAATATTCTAGTAAATGCTATCATCTTTAAACGTCATAAGGAGACAAAGATGTTCATGAAATTTCCGCATTTAAAAATTGGCCAACTTGTGCCTCGCTACCCGATTATCCAGGGCGGCATGGCCCTGCGGGTTTCAACCGCCCCACTGGCGGCTGCCGTTGCCAACGCCGGGGGGATCGGGGTCATAGGCGCAACCGGGATGACCGTTGATGAGCTAAGAAACGAGATCAAGGCTGCCCGGCGCCTGACCAGGGGAATTATCGGCATCAACGTGATGTTTGCCGTTCGCCAGTTTGCCACCCTGGTCCAGGGTGCAATCGAAGAAAAAATTGATCTGGTCTTTACCGGGGCGGGGTTCTCCCGGGACATATTCAAGTGGGGTAAGGCATCCGGTGTACCGGTTGTATCCATTGTATCATCCCCTAAGCTGGCAGCCATCGCTGAAAAGCTTGGCGCCTCCGCAGTAGTGGCCGAAGGGAATGAGGCGGGCGGGCACCTGGGCACCAACCGATCTATCGAAGAAATTCTCCCTGAAATTACTTCCAGGGTAAAAATCCCGGTCATTGCTGCCGGAGGCGTTGTTGACGGCAGCGGTATCGCGAAAATGATCCGACTGGGGGCCAGCGGGGTCCAGATGGCAACCCGCTTCGTTCTAAGCGTTGAATGCGCGGTGTCGGACGCTTTTAAGCAGATGTATGTCAAAGCCTGCGCCGACGACGTGGTTCTCATCAAAAGTCCGGTAGGTATGCCGGGGCGGGCACTGCGCAATATCTTCGCCGATAAAATTTCAGGGGGTTGTGCCCCAAAGCCGGAGTTTTGCGACGCCTGCCTCAAGGAATGCTCTCGTGAGTACTGCATCATTCAAGCCCTGAGGAACTCGCAGGTTGGCCGGGTCGACGAAGGTGTTGTTTTTTGCGGTAAAAACGTACACAGAATCAAAGATATCCTGCCGGTGCAAAAAATCTTCGACAACCTGGTCAAGGAGTTTGACGAAGAGCCGGACTAATCAAAACCCTGCCTCAATGCTTTTCTATCTAAATAGAATACGTTCCGTTGATGATCGACTGTTCAGCAGTCGATCATTTTGCTGAATAATCGAACAGCGCTTTAAACAGGCCATTTTCAAGAACTTATAATGTTCAGCCAAAAAAAAAGTGCCCTATTACGGGCAAGAGAGGGTCTGGGGACTGTTACCACTTGAAAGGAAAATCATGTTCTTTTTGACAACCAGTATGAAGTTCCAGAGGATTATTTAAGTTAATGCTCCCTTATATCTATGAAAATTTACTTTTTTACAGGACCGACCGGCAGAACTTCCCGACCGTATAATGTGTTCAGAAGCCCGGCAGCAGAAGTATAAAAAGCGGCAAGGGCGGTAAAGATGCCCAGATAACCGGCCCACTGGCCCAATCCCAGGTCAAGTAGAATAAAGACGATTAGCAATGTAGTAATTACTGTTATAACGGCCTTGTTTGTAACAAGCGTGGCAACCCAAATGAAAAAAGTAAAGATGGTCCAGGCGATAAAGAAAACGGTCATCATTCCCGGGTCCACTTCAAACCATTTCAGTATTACGCCCAGTTGGAACAGCGAAAAACTAGTCCAAAAAGCACCGTAGGAACCGAAGACGATAGCGGTATAGATTTCATTTTTGGCAAAACCCCAGAGGGCAACAATAAAGTGCACCAGACCGCCGCTAATAAGAGCAATGGCAATGATTAGGCCGATAGACTTTCCACTGACTAGACCGGCGTTTAGAAAACTAAGACAAAAAAGAGCTATTGCAAAAGAGGCCAGACCGACAGTTGACGGGTCGGCGATATTATTTTCCCTGACAACGAGAATTTTTTCTTCTGACAAGGGTGACACCTCCTAAGATCCTGGTGCAGAAACTTAAACCCATTGATAACTCGCACATACTGGTTGTTAAAAAGAACACAATACTGGTCGTTTGCCGGCAGATAAAATTAATCTAACTGAGCTGAAAACCCCCGCTGCGGTTGCGATCACCTCCCTAAAGCCGCCTGGTTTTAAAATGATCCCCTGGTTCTATCTGAAACACTTATAAAATATGGGGCCCATCCACACGGTGTCATGTTACCCCAGGGCTTGAACAACCCCATTTAAATTTTTTTGAAACTTGCGAATTGACTTGCTATTAAAACTATGCAAAATACATGCCTCATTACAGAAAATTCTAAAAAAACCACGGTATCCTGGGATGGGCAAAAAAAAAGCTTCCGGTGAAGCCGCAGTACAGGAATAACTAAATATGGGGGCGTTGACCAATAACTTAGCGTCGGGTACCTAAGTTATTGGTCAGCGCCCCCACTTTAGGTGCGAATTCATTCGCGCCTTGGATCATACTGATGCAGCCGGTTTTGTTTATTATTGGACACATGACAAATTGTGACAGATTGGGATAAGTGTACCCGTAGCTTTTAGACGAACCGCACAGTTACTAATGGCACGGGAATTGCTACAATTATCCGGAACATAACTCCTTTCTTGTAAGTATCACTCACTGTTTACGTCCACAGTTTACAGGCTGTTGGGCGTATTTTTTTAGCCGGCAGCCAGGATCACCACCAGTCTGCCCTCCTCCGCCCAGACTTCAGACAAATGATACCCCTGAAGAAAGCTCCCCAAATCAATTCCGAGCAAACCTTCCCCGGAGACAAAACCCAGCACTTCACCGCTTACGGGCACACCGGACAGGTACATGCGCTCCGGCCGAAAGCGCACCCTCCCTTCCCCCTCGGGCTCAAAATTTCCTTCAATTTGAAAGTCGGCGCTTCCAGGGGCCGCCGGTCCGGAGATTGAAAACAGGCCCGGGGCGCAGCGCACCGAGAGTCCGGCCAGGGCTGCGTCACCCTGCCCGAAAAAGATCCGGTTAACCTCCTGGTCTTTGAATTCAAGGCGAATTTTTTTTCCGGCCGGCGAAAGGTTTTCCGGTGTCAGACTGTACCAGGGAAGGGAATCGAGGTGAGTCAGCAGATATTGCAGTGAATTCAGGGAACGGTATAAAAATGTTTCCTTCTGAACAATACTTTCGGCTAGATCGGCGGACTGCTCTTTGAGTCCAAGGAGAAATGTCTCCCGACCGGCCCTGCAGACATCCATTTCCTGGATTCTACCGGCGAGGGAAGCATTCTTTTCCTCAAGCAAAGCCTGCGCCTGCCGCCGGGCCAGGAGCTGCTCCTCCAGCCGGACGGTGCGGCTGCGCACTTCGTCCAGCAATTTAACCTGGGCGGAGATAACCATGCTAATCTCCCCGGTACGTTCCACAAATTCGTTAAAGCTCTTCGCACCGAGGATTACCTTAAAATAAGGCTCCGGCCCGTAGCGATATAAAATGTTCACCCATCGCCCGAGAGTTTCCCTGCCCTCATCCAAACGGACCCGGCTATCTTCCAGGCCGGTTTCAGCCTCGGCCAGGGAGCGCTCCGCCAGCGGTATTTCCCGGAGCAGCTGCTCCTGCTCGAGGCGGGCGTTCTCGATTTTAATGTTCCAGTCCAGCAGTTCGGCGGCCAACTCCTTTTCCCTCTGCCCCAGTTCAGCCTGCCTGGCCAGGGCCCCCAGGCGTTCTTCCGGACTTGCGGCACCGGGGCCTTCGCCGGCTGCCCGCCTTTCTGCAGGCGCCGAAAGAAGGCAAAGAGCCAGGAGAAATGTAATCACAGCGAGCTGTTTTCCGGAAATCATATTATCCTTTGAATCCTCGGGGATGGCTACTGTGCCAGCGCCAGGCCGTTTCGATCATGGTGTGCAGACTTTCAAAGCGGGGCCGCCAGCCCAGTCCCCTTTTTATTTTTTCTGACCCGGCCACCAG
>DHTR01000098.1:2183-4376 GCA_002408725.1 Pelotomaculum sp. UBA5255 | reverse complement strand
GAAGTTGTGAACAAGCTCAAGCTGAAGGAGAATGCTGAACAGTAACTCCTCACACAGAAGGAAGCCCTTGTTCTGTTGAACGAGGGCTTCCACTTAATGTTTTTAAAACCCATGCTCGCTAAGGTATTTTTTTAGCTCCATGATCTTGATTTCTCCAAAGTGAAAAACCGATGCTGCCAGAAGGATGTCAGCCTTCCCCTCCTGGGCGGCTTCCAGAAAATGCTCCATTGTGCCGGCCCCGCCGGAGGCGATCACCGGAACTTTTACTGCTTCTTTAATTCCGCGGATTAGTGGGATATCATAACCGGTTTTTGCCCCGTCACGGGTTTTACTGGTAGGTAGGATGTAGCCCGCGCCCCTGGCCTCTGCCTCCCCGGCCCACTGAACGGCATCTTTACCGGTAGGGGTGTTGCCTCCGTCAATGTAAACTTCGTAACCGGAAGGGAGAGCCGGATTCCGGTCAACATCAATGGCCACCACCAGTTTGGAGGAGCCAAATTTTGCAGCGGCCTGGTCAATTAAACCGGGATTGCGAAAGGCCGCACTGCTGATAGAAATGCGGTCGGCCCCGGCTTCCAGCACTTCCCCGGCATCTGCTATAGAAGCAATGCCTCCGCCTACCGTAAAGGGGATGGTTATCTCTTGAGCAACCCGCCGGACAGCCTCTAAAGTGGTCTTTCTTTTTTCAATGGTAGCGGCAATGTCTAAAAAAGCCAGTTCGTCAGCTCCATTTTGACAGTAAATCCTGGCGCATTCCACCGGGTCACCCGCATCTTTAAGATTAACAAAATTGACCCCTTTTACTACTCTCCCGTCCTTCATGTCCAGACAGGGCATAATAAGAACCTTACTCATACCTCATTTCCCCTTTCTTTAGCTAGGCAGGCTGTTTCAGAACAGAACTATTGTTTCTCGGTTTAACCCTTAAATTCCTCCACAGCGTCTCAAAGAAGCTAATAGGCTAAAGTCCGTTTCAAATCCGTAAATGAATCCTGTACGTTTTTCTTGTATTCATCATATTTGACATTCTATACTATAGGAAACACAATATACAATCGGGGTCATAAAAAGTAAATTAAAACCAACAGGAAGGAGATTGTGAGGCGGTGATCGAATTTGAGAAGGTTTCAAAAAGTTACAACAATGGCCAGGTTAGAGCTGTGGACGACCTGACCCTGACCATCAACCCGGGGGAAATATTCGGCTTTCTAGGTCCCAACGGAGCCGGCAAGACCACGGCCATCAAAATGCTGGTGGGTCTTTTAATCCATGATAGCGGCAGCATCAAGGTAAACGGCATCGACACGCGAACGGACCCCCTGGCGGTTAAAAAGATAACCGGTTATGTCCCCGACCAGCCGGAGGTGTACGAAAAATTGACCGGCCTGGAATACCTGAATTTTATCGCAGACGTGTTTCGTGTGCCGCCGGTTGTGCGTTCCCGTAATATCCCCCGGCTATTGGAAACTTTTGAATTAACCGGTGTCGCCGGCGACCTGATCCAGAGCTATTCACACGGCATGCGCCAGAAGATCCTACTGACCGCGGCGCTGATGCACGATCCGGAGGTGCTGATCCTGGACGAGCCCATGGTAGGACTTGACCCCCGCTCAGCCCACCTTTTAAAGGAAATCATGCGCGAGCACTGCAACCGGGGCAAGACCCTCTTTTTCTCCACTCACGTTCTGGAAGTGGCTGAAAAGCTCTGTGACCGGATCGGCATTATCAATCGTGGAAAACTGATTGCCTGCGGCACGATGCAGGAACTGCGCCGGATGGCCGATATCGGGAACCAATCCCTGGAAACAATCTTCCTGGAGTTGACTGAAAAATGAACCCATTTTTCGCACTGACGAAAACACAATTTAATCAAACATTCGGCCTGTCTGTCCTAAAACAAAAATATTTTAAAAGGATCAGCCAGGTTTGGAAACCGGTGGGTTTTTTGTTGCTTATGGGCTTGGCCCTGATGCCTTTCGAAATCGGCTTGATTGGTTTCTTCAACCAGTTTTATACCTTGTTGGAAACGACTAACCAGGAACCGGTCCTATTGACTATGGCTGTTTTGGGCGGGCAACTGATGGTGTTGCTGTTCGGCCTGTTTTACCTGCTGTCGACCTTTTACTTTTCCGGCGATTTAAAATTGCTGCTGCCGCTTCCCCTGCGCCCCCGCGATATTATCGGGGCCAAAAT
>DHTR01000098.1:0-1984 GCA_002408725.1 Pelotomaculum sp. UBA5255 | reverse complement strand
GGGGCCAAAATGGCGGTGGTGCTGGCCAGTGAGTACCTTACCCTTCTTCCGTTCATTGCCCCCATTTTTATTGTCTACGGTATCCGGTGCGAGGCAGCCTGGTGGTATTGGCCTTTTGCCCTGGCCGTATTTTTACTGCTCCCGGTAATACCGCTGGCGATTTCTTTGATTTTGATTATACCTTTAATGCGTTTTACAGCCTTGGTTAAAAATCGGGATTTATTCAGAATCCTGGGAAGCCTGGCAGGCGTTGCTATCTTCGTGATTTTTCAGTTAACCGTCAACCGCTCAGGACCGGGAGCAGACGGGCAGCAGTTGCAGCAGTGGCTCTCATCGGAGAAAGTCCTCTCCGGGATCGGCGGCACGGTGTTTCTGCCCGTAAACTGGGCGGTGGCGGCACTTTCCCTGCCTGCTCCCCTGGGGGCGATGGCAAAACTCCTGGCCTTCGCCGCGGTCTCGCTGGTCCCCCTGGTTCCTGTTTTGCCCATGGCCGGGAAGTGGTTTTTCCGGGGCGTCACCGGGGGCTACGAAGTGAGAAGCAGCGGGCGGCGCTCTAGGGTTATAACCGACGCTGCCTTTAAAAGCCACAGCCCTGTCCCGGCCTTTTTGCTGCGAGAGCTAAAGGTATTTTTCCGGACCCCGGTTTTTGTATTAAACGGGTTAATCGGCTATATCATAATACCGGTTATTTTGTTTATAAGTTTACAAAGCAATACCATGGAAGAAACACTGCCGGATAATTTTCAAATCAGGCTAATTATAGCTTTAGTTGCCGCGGGTGTGATTATCTTGAATAATTCCCTGAGCTCAATAGCTTCTACCGCTATTTCCCGGGAAGGCAAGATGTTCTGGATATCCAAACACCTGCCTTTATCGGCCAGGGAGCAGGTTACCGCCAAGCTGATGCACTCAATGATTTTCCCAATCATCGGAGCGATTCTGATTGCCTTGATCCCCTATTTCTTTTTTAAACTGACTGCAGCATATTTTTTTCTAATTGTAGTTTTGGGCGTATTGGGCTCACTGCCGGCGGCTGAAATAGGCCTGATCATCGACCTGATTCGCCCCAACCTTGACTGGACCGACCCGCAACGGGCCATCAAGGGTTTCAACGGGTTGCTGGGTTTTCTGGCCGGGGTTTTAATTTTCGGAGCATTGGCTTTGGCCGGTGTTGTCCTAATTCATTACGGTGTACAGCTTACCCTGGTTTGCCTGTTTTTTAGTGTGGCCTTCCTGGTGCTGGGCTTGTTTCTTTACTGGATACTTGCCAGGCTGGCTGAAAAGAGGTATCCGTTGCTTTAGCCGGTGGATTTGATAATTCAAAATTCAACAATTCAACAACCGGTCTGAACAGCTCCGATCATTTTTTAACGTATTTGTTGGTTTTACGAACCAGGCACGCCTGTGCCGTCAAAGGGGGGCACGTAGCATTCGTCGGCGGCGGTCAGCTCCTGGACATAGCCGGATTCCAGACCCAGTTGGAGCAGGGTGTCGACCGCCTGGTCGTATTCCCGCCTGGTCAGGCGGCGGTTCAAAGGCGGGGTCTGTAAAGCGCGGTGAGCGGGGAGATATTGGGCCATCAGGCTTACATACACCTCCCGGGGGAAGTTCCCGGCGATCCAGCGCAGCACCTGAAAGGTATCGGCCAACTGGCCGGGCAGGATTAGGTGCCGGATCATCAGTCCTCCGGTCATGAGGCCCCCGGCAGCAAAAGAGGGCAGGCCAACTTGCCGGTACATCTCCAGAATCGCCTTCGTGGCGGTGGGAAAATAATCCGGCGCGCCGGAGAACCGGGCGGCGTTTTCCGTGCCGGCGTACTTCAGGTCCGGCAGGTAGATGTCCACCAATCCTTCCAGTTGAGCCAGCGCATCGGCTTCCTCGTAAGCGTTGGAATTATACACCACCGGTAGCTTCATCCCGAGGGACCGGGCCTTTTTTATTGCCGCCGCGATCTGGGGAATATAGGGGGCGGGAGAGACAAGGT
>DHTR01000020.1:10534-10860 GCA_002408725.1 Pelotomaculum sp. UBA5255 | reverse complement strand
ATTGAAGATCCCTGGGTGCTGGCCGGTCTACTCATCGGCGGCGCGCTGCCCTTCATCTTCTCCGCACTGGCCATGGGCGCTGTCGGGCGAGCGGCTAATGAGGTAGTCGAAGAGGTGCGGCGCCAGTTCAGGGAAATCAAGGGGCTGATGGAAGGCAAGGCGCGACCCCAGTACGGTCGCTGCGTTGATATCGTCACCAAGCGTGCAATTAAAGAAATGATCGTCCCCGGCCTAATCCCGGTGGTTGCGCCTATATTGGTCGGCTTATTGCTGGGAGCCCAGGCGCTTGGCGGCATGCTCATGGGCGTAATCATCACCGGCCTGTT
>DHTR01000020.1:9918-10297 GCA_002408725.1 Pelotomaculum sp. UBA5255 | reverse complement strand
AAGAAGTATATTGAAGAGGGCAATTTCGGCGGCAAAGGCACGGCGGCCCACGCGGCGGCGGTCACCGGCGACACGGTGGGCGACCCTTGCAAGGACACGGCCGGCCCGGCTATTAACCCGATGATCAAGGTGGTCAACATTGTTGCCCTTCTAATTGTGAGTTACGTCGCAATGATCGTCCGTTAAACTACGGGCAAAATCTATTAATATAATCGATGCATACGAAAACCGGACCTTATAAGCATGCTTATAGGGTCCGGTTCCTGTTTTTAACATAACACCTTTTGTGCAACGTTTCTATATAAATTACAGGGCCGGTTCCTTTGACGCAATTTTTCAAATACAGTCTGAAGCCGCTGAAACCAATCCGGCAAAAAAA
>DHTR01000020.1:9203-9671 GCA_002408725.1 Pelotomaculum sp. UBA5255 | reverse complement strand
TGGTTTCTACCGGAAATGTCGCGAAGTGAATCGGCAATGTCCTTTGCGTAAAAAATAAAAGGAACGGTTAAAAGCATTAAAGCCACATGCATCATTCCCATTTTAGAGTGGTTCATTTCGTCTTTAATAAACACTTATAGCACCTCCTAAGAGATAGTGTTCTCCTTTTTAAAATTAAAAACCGGAAGAAAATTTGGTTTTAATAACTTTGAGACATTTGCCCTGTTAACAAAAAACTAGTACATCCATCCAGTTTCTGTACGGGTAAATGTCTTAGATTTTATAGAACTTCAGCATTCTTCTGGCCATTTCACATATATCTTCCCTAAGCCGCCCTGGTTCAAGCACTTCCACAGCATCGCCCCATTGAAATATCCATGTCCTCATCTCAGCGATTCCGCAAGCCTCGAATGAAAGGATTATCGAGCCATCGGCGGGTTCTTCCTCAATTGTCTGAGATGGGTGGTA
>DHTR01000020.1:0-8984 GCA_002408725.1 Pelotomaculum sp. UBA5255 | reverse complement strand
CGTAAATCAATCGCTTAACCCTATGGGCAACTTTCGGGCTGAACTTCAGCCTGACCTTGTAAATCTCTCCGTCGTTTATAACTCCCCAGCTCCGGGTCATGTGTTCCTTAAGTGAAAAATCAGAAGGGTAATCAAACCGCTCAGTTGTATAGGGGAAAATATCTGTAATCTGGTCCACCCGGAAGACGCGGATGGCATTTCTTTTCAGGCAGTGGGCAACCAGGTACCAGTTATGCCTCTTGCAGATCAGGCCGTAGGGCTCTACTACCCGCTCAGTGTCCTGCCTGCTGTGGGCAACGTAATACCAAAGCTTTACCCGGCAGCAGTCCCGGAGTGCCTGCAACAGCCTGGCGAGTATTTCGCTTACCCCGGCCGGGTCCGCCAGTTGCTCCTCAACAATATGGATCCGCTCCTGCATCTGCTCCACGGACAAGCTTTGAGACGTGTACTTGTATTTAAACAGTGTTCCAACCAGCGCATCCTTGAGCTCATTGATGTGGCCGGCTAGGGCGGAACCCTTTTGCTGCAGCAGGCTTAAGAAGATGATCAACGCCTTTTCCGGACTGATAGAAGGTAAATAGCCCGCGTCCCGGCGGTATAGTCCTTCTTTCTTGGAGGTGTTTTTTTCCGGCCTGACAAGTGGAATTCTCATATTATTTTCGATTTGGTCCAGATAGCGGAGTATACTTCTCGGGGTTACTTCACAGGCATCTGCCATTTCCTTTAAAGTTACGCCCCCGTATGGGCTTTTTTTATTGAGAAGTTCAACAACTCTGGCAATTCTCAGTGCCTTTGTTGTAGTGTGGTCGGCCATTCTTATCCCCCTTGTCCACGTGTGGAATAATTTGCACCTAAAGGTGGATACGACCAAAACCTTCATTTTCCTCCTTTTGCGACGGCTATTTACAAAAAACATACCTGTCAGCCCTTTTACCCCCCGGTCCATTTGTTTTCTAAACAGAGCGACCGAGGCACGTTGAGTGCGTAGTTTCACTCAAAAGAAGACATATGTCTTAAAACAGACGTGTCAATGGTCTGCTGTTTTTGAGGGGTTTTACGCGGTTCCACTTTTTGGTTCTATGGTTGTAATAATATTCATCTGTGTATATTGACAAGCATTGTATTTATCAATATAATGATGTTTGTTTATGTAACTTTTTATAATGTTATATTTGTTTATGCTAAAAACGAATATGGTTTATGTTGTGTTGTGTAATCTCGTGATAAATATAAGATTCTGTTAGTTTTTTATCCATGCTGTAATTTTTGTTCTGGCGACCAGCGAACCCACTTTTCTTTTTGTGGTGGTTTGGTTTGGGTGGTGAAAAACTATTATTCGCCTGTTCAAAAGGCGAAAATATTCTGAGGTGAGGTTTAGCAATGGAATACGCTCTGGCAGTTTTTTCGTCCGTGCATCTGGTGAATCAAATGAAAAGCCGGCTAAACCGGGGTGGCGAGTATTTTGGCATGATCCGCGCTCCACACAGCATCTCCACCGGGGGGTGCGGCTTTGCGCTCCGGTTCGAGGAGAGCAAGCTGCTGCTGGTAAAGCAGGTATCACAAGAATTAAGGATTGCAATCAATGGTATTTACAAAGAAGAAAATCAGGAAAACGGAAGCAAGATATATATACCAATCGAGTGAATAATGAGGTGTTTTTTTTGCTATACCTTGATAATTCAGCTACATCATGGCCTAAGCCTGACTCAGTTTATCTCAAAATGATCGAATGCATGAAAAATTACGGGGCCAACCCCGGGAGAAGCGGTCACAGGATGGCCATGCAGGCTGCTGAGAAAGTACACCAATGCAGGGAAAATCTCGCCAGGCTGTTCGGTATCGCGGACCCTTTGCGGATAGTTTTCACAGCCAATGCGACTGAAGCCATCAACCTGGCCGTCAAAGGACTGCTAATTCCGGGTGACCATGTGATTTTATCGAGCATGGAGCATAATTCTGTGGTACGTCCCCTGAAAAAACTGGAGACTCTGGGAGTGGAGCTTTCCATTGTAAAAGCGGACCAAAGCGGGAAGGTCAGCGCTGAAGATATTGTAAAGAGTATTAAGATAAATACAAAACTTTTGATTGTTACCCATGCATCCAATGTAACGGGTACGGTCAATGATTTGAAATCCCTGGGTCGGCTGGCTAAAGAGCATAAAATTGTTTATATGGTAGATGCTTCGCAGACAGCGGGAAACTATCCTGTAGATGTGGGGCTTATGAATATCGACCTGCTCGCTTTTTCGGGACATAAGGGCTTATTGGGGCCGCAAGGTACGGGAGGGTTGTATATCCGTGAAGGGGTGATGCTGGATACCTTGAGAGAAGGCGGTACGGGAAGTTTTTCTGAAAGTCTCAAACAACCGGATTTTTTACCTGACCGGTATGAAAGTGGGACATTAAACTTACCAGGGATTGCAGGGTTAAATGAAGGAATTAAATACATCCTGGATACGGGTATCAAGAATATCCAAAATCATGAAAACCAGCTCACAAGATATATGCTTGAGGGACTTGGTGAAATTAAAAATGTCAAGGTGTATGGGAGCAGAAATTTCGAGCACAGGATTGGTGTCATATCTGTTACCATCGACGAAAAGGACTGCCATGAGGTGTGCCGCGAATTGGATGAAAAATATGATATTGCTGCAAGAGGCGGCTTGCACTGCGCCTATCTAGCCCATAAAACCATAGGAACACAAAACACAGGTACGATAAGGTTTAGTATTGGTTTTTTTAATACCATCAAGGATATTGACGAAGCATTAAAAGCAGTCAAAGCAATCGCCGGGTCTTAAGGAAGGTGTTGTGATTAATAATACCTTCCTTAAATTAACTAGTTGATGCTCACAAACCAGTAGTACGGCGCCTGCAGGTTCCAGCGTCCTACATACTTTGTGTGTCGTAAGTTTACGGCTGGGCAATGTATTGAACGGATTACACAGGAAGATTGATATTATGGGTGCGTAGAACACCGTTATTGTAGATCAAGTTGATAACATTGGAGGGAAAAGAGAAATGAAGTTGCGAGGATTGGAATTCAAGGTCAAAGTGCAAAAGATGCTCACTTGTTTGATGGTGTTTATGCTGTTTGGACTGCTGTGGGTTGCGCAACCAGGTACAGCCGGCGCTGATCCCTTCCATGCCAGCGGTCCGGCGACTTCTCTCACGTTCAGGGTTGGCTATTCCGGCGGGACTTTCACGACGGCGAAAGTCTTCACGGACAACGACTTTGCAGGCGCGGTACAACAGGGTTACTCTTTCATGGACAGTATGCCGTCACCAGGTATGGAAGCGGCAAAAGGAGTACCGCTGACTAATCTCCTGTCGAAAGCCGGTATCGATTTCAACAAAGTAGATTCATTTAAATTTTATGTAACTGATGTTCCAGATGTGCCATATAAGACTTTAACAAAGTCCTTCCTGTACTCGCCCCTCTTTTATTACCCGAACATAATGAAATGTTGGAACACGGATACCCAATCTTTCACCGATGCAAATGGGAATGATACTATTTCCGAGGCTGTATATGGTGCTATTCAGGTCTACCCGATGATGTGCATATCAGACAACTGGGTGCGAGGGGCCATGGCGCCTGACTTCAGCAGGCTGGACAAATCCAACAAGTACAGGTTGGTTATCGGCCAGCCCTATAACGATCCAGTCACAATTAGCGCACCCAATATAGCCAAATGGGTGTATCAGATAGATGTGGTGCTAAGCGGTAAAGCGCCGGACACCATCCCCGTTTCCGGTGTTGCCCTTAACAAGACCAGCGCCAACATTGGCTTGGGCGGCAGCGAGCAGTTGACGGCGACCATCACTCCGGATAAAGCCACCAACCAGAGCGTGACCTGGAGTTCCAGCAATACCGCAGTGGCCACGGTCAGCAACACCGGCCTGGTGAAGGCTGTTGCCAAAGGCGAAGCCAAGATCACCGCGACCACGGCAGACGGCGGCTTCACCGCCTCCTGCGTCGTGACGGTAAACAATAATTCTGGTGGTGGGGGTGGCGGGGCTGCTGCTCCACAACAACAGCAGGTCAAAAGCACAACTGGAGAAGCAACCATAGATCCAGTTGTTGGAGGAACAATCAGTCTGGGCAGCGACGCTATGGTCAGCATTCCCGCCGGCGCACTATCTGGAACAACCGGATTGAGCATAGCCATCAAGAAGGTGAGCAGCCCCCCGTCTCCACCTTCGGGATTTATGTTGCCAGGCTCTGTCTTTGAGTTCACCGTGGGCGGTAACGCTGTTTACAAATTTGCAAAACCGGTCACGCTTACATTTACCTTCAATCCGGCATCCCTATCCCCGGGAGAGACTCCATCGGTTCACTACTACGATGAGGCCGCCTCCAAGTGGGTCAACCTGGGCGGCAGTGTTTCCGGCAACACCATCACGGTTACCGTCAGTCACTTCACCAAATACGCTGTGTTCGCCGCCCAAAAAGCGGCAGGCGCGCCGGTTGTCCAAAACCCACCGGATGCCTTGAACGAGCCGGATGCTTTGGACGACATCGCCGGCCACTGGGCGGAAAATAACATCAAAAAATTGGTAACCCTGGGCGCCATCGGCGGTTACCCGGACGGCAGCTTCAAGGCTGATGCAGCCATCACCAGGGCAGAATTTGCTACCGTGTTGGCAAAAGCGTTCAAGCTGGCGCTCCAGAGCGGTAAGGTCTTTGCCGATACAAACGGGCACTGGGCGAAAGAGTACATCGCTACCGCTGCCTCATGTGGTATTGTCAGCGGTTACGACGAAAGCGCCTTCGGGCCTGACGACCTGATCACCCGTGAGCAGATGGCCGTGATGATTGTCAAGGCAGCAAAACTTGCCCCGGCAACAGGAGAGGCCCGGTTTGACGACAGCGGCAGCATTTCCGGCTGGGCCAGGGATGCTGTCGCCACCGCGACAGAGAACGGGGTGATGAAGGGATATCCTGATAACACTGTTCAGCCCCAGGGCAACGCCACCAGGGCGGAGGCAGTTACAGTAATATTGAACGCATTGAAATAAAAAAGTTAACGAGTCCTAATCCATCGCGCCGGCGGCTGCGACATTGCAGTATTGACGGATTAATAGATCGGCTGGAAAAGCCCCGGTCAGGGTGATGCCTGTGCCGGGGATAGCCCTAATCAATTAATGAGCCAGGAGGCAACAGGATGGGTGAAAAAGGTGTTGAGCCAGGTAAAGGCGCTAATTCCAAAAAAATGCTTGTTTCAGGGATTGTGCTGCTGGTCCTGCTCGTTGCCGCTTTTTCCTTTTTAAACCGCGACAAAGAAGGTCTAAAGGAAGGAACGGTAGCGATTAAGGCCGGTGACACCAAATTAGGAAGCCTCACCATTGCCGACCTGCAGAAACTGCCGGCCGTGAAAAAAAAGATGGTGATTCATTCCAGCCAGGGCAATACCAATAACGACTTTACCTGCACGCCGATGCTGGCCGTTTTGAACAGCATTGATCCTT
Organism: Pelotomaculum sp. UBA5255; assembly: GCA_002408725.1. Lineage (GTDB taxonomy): Bacteria > Bacillota > Desulfotomaculia > Desulfotomaculales > Pelotomaculaceae > DTU098. The sequence goes on along the minus strand of DHTR01000020.1, from coordinate 3,512 downwards.
CGCTGACCCAGCAATACAAAAAAATCATTGCTAGGGGCATCGACAACTACACATCGGGGCTGGATATCTCAGAGGTCCTCCATCCGGATAATGTGTATATTGCCTATGCTGATTATGGCAAACCGCTGAAGACAAAGAAGGGTGAGGACGGCAGCATGCTTATCATTATTTGCAACGACGAATATGGGCAGCGTTCTACCAAATGGCTTGTGAGCCTGGAATTACAGTAGATCAAGAGGGGGGGGAACTGCTAGATGAAAGTTGGTTATATGAAGCTGCAGCTGCTGCTGATTATACTACTGCTCGTAGTGACTATGACCGCCTGTGACCAGAAGGCGGCAACGCCTGCCGGCGCACCGGGCAAGTGGGACTCAGAAAAGATTGTTGTGCACGGACTGCAGGAGCAGGACTTTGAAATAACCCTGGGAGACCTGAAAAAGTTACCGGCGGTAACCAGGCGTGCCGAGTCCACGCGGGCCAACGGCAAAAAGATAAAAGTAGATGCTACCGGTCCGTTGCTGGACACTTTTCTGCAACAGTACGGGAAAACCCAGAAAGACTTCAGCTGCGTCCGCTTCTCCGCCAAAGACAAATATTCCATTGCCGTTCCTCACGATATTCTGGTCAACCGTCCGGTTATCCTTTCCTATATTAATAAAGGCCAGCCTCTGGAAGATGACGCGCAGCCTGTCCAAGTCGTCATTCCCGGTGAAAGAGCCATGTATTGGGTCGGAAGCATGAATCGCATGGATTTTGAAACAGGAGACAGCCGTAAGCCGGCCAACAAAGTGGTGTTCCTGGATACGGCGGCCAGGAATCTGCCCCAGGGGGACTACCAGTATTACGATAGCGTGGATCAAGCGATTAAAACACAGGACCTTATCGCTAAATATGCTGATATCAATGATCCTACTGTGGCTAGGGTCTTTATGAAGGCCGGCGACGGGTTGCAAAAAAACGAGACCAAAACCAACTTCCTGTCTGCTTTTATTAAAATGACCGGCCAGGAAGCGCCCAAATTCCTTGCGCCTCAATTACCACAGGGCATGCATATCAAGGGTTTACTCTTGATCATCTACGGCCGGACCGCTATTTTTAACTATGCGGAAGGAACCACCTGCCTACCCAAACAGACTTTCGAAGACAAAGAAGGAATCGCTTTCTCACAAATTGTCAAGCAGATCGGCCTGGCTGGCGGCAACAGGTATAAGTTTACCAGCGCCGACGGTAAAAGCATCGAACTGGCGACCACCGATCTGGGCAACGGCGGCCTGATCTATCAAAATGACCAGGGAGCGCCGGCCTTCATCTGCACGGGCCCGTCCGGCAAGAAAATGGTGGACGAACTGCTCTCCATCGAGGTTCTGCCATAACTCTCCTTGAGGCTGGGCGTCGCAGAGTGTCCTGTCAAGCGGGTGGTGGATGACAAAACAGGAAGGGGTTAAAAGTGGTGGTGAGTAAAAAATATTGGCTTATTGGCATCTGCCTGGTCCTACTGGGACTGGTGGCCGGGGGGATGGCCCAGGGGGTCAATTTCCGCTTCCCCCGCTATATTCCACCCCTGAAAGTGGTTGGCGATGTCGCCAACAGTTTAACGCTGCAGGACCCGGGCGGGGTGGGAAAGCTGGAGAAGATAACCTTTCAGGGAACCCGGTATCAAGCCGTTAAACTGGCGGATATGATCAATGCCGCCGGGCCGGTGAACAAAGCCGAGCAAATATGTTTAGTCGGCCTTGACGGTTTTACCTCAGTCATCAGGGCGGAAGGAATCGACGATTGCTACATCGCTTTCAGCGCTAAAAACGGCTGGGAAGCGGTCAACCTGAAACATCCCATGAGCAGCAATGCCAAACTACTCAACGAGATAGTGGTTGTCTCAGATGGAAGTTGCAGAGATTTCGCTTTCAATGTCATCGACCCGGATTCCCAGCTCGTTCAGATTACTCCGGGGCAGCTTTTAACCCGTCCGCTAACGGCATTTCCCTATCCGGAGGGGAAAGCTGTCGTGGAAAACGATGGCAAAGAATATGAATCACAAGTCTTTACCAAACGCCTGGTTTTCAAATTAAGCGAATTAACGGCGGTCAATGACGGGGAAAACCTACTGGTCATGGATGAAAAAGGAAATTACCGCCTGGTGGATGACGGAGGCTATTTTGAAGTAAGGGATAATTACATCAATTATTTGCAGCCGGATACCCGGACGATCCTGGAAAGGGTGAAAGGAGTCATCGTTCATCCCCCTGCCGCCAGCATTACGGACGCCTACTATGATGCAAAGCATTATCTCGAAAGCGGTAATAAGGTTCTGATGGTTGTATTAGACGGCTTGACTTACCATCAATATACCAGTGCTGTCGCCAACGGGGCTGCTCCATTCCTTGAAAAAATCGGTTCAGCCACCAGAGCGGTCGGAATTTATCCCCTGGAAACCAATGTAGGCCTGGCCGCCATGCTGACGGGAAAAACAGCGGAAGAAAGCGGCATTGCCGCCGCCGGCGACCAGGTCTTGAAGGTGCCCTCGATTTTTGCCGAGGCCCATAGGCTAAAAAAACAGGCGCTGCTTCTGGAAGCCGGCCCGAAGTTGCTGGAAACTGAACTGCAGCCGGTTTCCAGCACAGATCAAAACGGCAACGGCAGCGCTGATGATGAACTTTTTGACGCCATCCCGGCTAATCTGGACAAAGGCTATGAACTTTTCATGGTCCGTTTTCACGGCATTCATGACAGCGGGCAGCGCTGCGGCGAATCAGCTGAAGAAACGATGCAGGCAATCAGCGCCACCGATAAGTATCTGGCCGAAATCGTCAGCAAATGGCCGGGTAAAGTTATTATTGCCGGCAATCCGGGAACTTCCGACCAGTTAATTGGGGCGGCAGCGAAATTTAACAATCATGCCATGTTTGTACCTTATTGGCGGGTTAAGTAGCTGTTTTGCGCTCAATAAATCAAATAGTGGAGGGATGAAAAATGCATTTGAGACTGGGTTCTAAGCCCGGGTTGAAAAGAATTTTCACCTGTCTTGTGATGCCGGCAGTGCTGTTCATTCTCTTCTGGGTTGTGCATCCGGGTACGGCCGGCGCCGGGAACGCGCTTGAAGTTAAAGCTGCCGGTTACAGTGCTGTTTCAGTGACCCAGACTATGACTACAGCAAATCCGGTACTGTCCACCCTCACTCTGAGCGGCAACCCGTCCCTGACCTATAACGATGAAGACTTCTACTTCGCTCTTACTAAACTCACCCTGGCCGGTACGGACCAGTATGGGGCTCCCTATGACATCACCGGCCAGAAAGTCACCTGGGCAGTCAGATCCGGTCCGGCCACGGTCGCCGGCAGTACCCTGATCATCACCGGCAGAGGCACGGTCAATATAACCGCCACTATAGGCCAGGTTACCAGCAACAACCTCAGTTTAACCGTTAGCGACCCAGCCGGCCATCCTAATCCCGGACTGCCCGACCAGATCACCCTTTCCTGGACCCGGGATCCCGGGACTACCCAGACCATTGC
>DHTR01000038.1:9891-10064 GCA_002408725.1 Pelotomaculum sp. UBA5255 | reverse complement strand
TTTACCATTAAAGACCATAAAACAGTGGAATTATGCCCGGAAGGTCATGCGCCATATAGCTGCCAGTTTAATGGAAAAAGTAAAGTGATTCTCGCTCATTTCGACAGGAATGTCTGCTCAAACTGTCCCAGGCAAGACACCTGCCCGGTAAAATTCCGGAAAAACAATACCGT
>DHTR01000038.1:9496-9692 GCA_002408725.1 Pelotomaculum sp. UBA5255 | reverse complement strand
CCGGAAAAACAATACCGTACTGCGAGTTGAACAGAGTGCCATATATCTGACCGAAGCCCGCGAACGCAAAGAAGACAAAAGCGCCAGAAAAGAAGCTACCAGCAAACGCAGCGCCATTGAAGGAACCAACTCTTCGCTAAAGTGTTCACAGGGAGCAGGAAGACTCAAGGTACGGGGTAAAGTCAAAGCAACATTG
>DHTR01000038.1:8532-9284 GCA_002408725.1 Pelotomaculum sp. UBA5255 | reverse complement strand
GTTACCGGGATGAAAATCATTGGACACAACTTCAAGCAACTCGTCCGCTTCTTAAATGGTGATATAAGGAAAAAGGCTGCAGAAATTGCAAATAACAATAGCCAAGGGGTTATTGCGCCCATTTAATAGAAAAAAGCTGGAAACACAAAGGATAATAGCCACAATCCGGACTTAAAAACGTAAAGGAAACCAAAACAACGGTCGATTAAATGGATGATAACCCCAATCAATTTTCTTAATGGGCAAATGCAAGAAAAAAAATACCCCTTTTTGCAGTGGAATCATGTATATAACGGAAAGTTTTATTTTAAACAAATTAACACAATAATTATTTAGCTAGATTATCGAGCATTTGTTTGTGCAATTGCTCATAGTCATTGTCAATGGTCACTTGAGAATGAACATTTTTGGCCACGAAAACTAGGCAACTAGATTATGGTAATAGTCTAATTCAACCCTCCTTAGCCTTGGTTAATACCGGGGGTACCAAACGGTTACGCACCCGGTAACTGTCTCCACGTAGAGTAATAACGTGAGCGTGATGTAGAAGGCGGTCAAGCACAGCGGCTGCGGTACTAGGGCTGGCAAACAGCGTGCCCCACTCACTGAAATCGAGATTGCTTGTAACCACCAGTGACACCTTCTCATAAGTCTTACTGACCAGTTGGAAAAGGTGGTCGGAAGCCGCCTTGCCCAGGGTCAGGTAACCAACCTCATCCAAGATAAGCAAATCATTGCGCAGAAGGCTACGT
>DHTR01000038.1:0-8368 GCA_002408725.1 Pelotomaculum sp. UBA5255 | reverse complement strand
GCGCAGAAGGCTACGTACATATCGAGGCAGGCTGCTGTCGGCCAGACAGGCATACATCCGGTTAGCCAGGTCATCCATGGTAATGAACAGGGTACTATACCCGGCGTTAACCGCCTCCGTGCCCAGGGCTGTAGCTAAGTGCGACTTTCCGACCCCGGGCGGACCAAGAAGAATAAGATTTTCCCTGGCTTTAATGAACTCCAAAGTAGCTAGATCCCGGATTGTCTGCTGACTCACCGAGGTTTGGAACGTGAAGTCAAAGCTATCCAAAGTACGGCAGGCAGGAAACCGGGCCGCTTTAAGCCGGCGTTGCCGGCTAGTAGCCTCCCGCCCATCCACTTCCTCTTGCACCAGGTGGGCCAAAAAATCCAGATATGAGGGCTCTTCCTGTAGGGCGAGTTCGTTTATCTCATCCAGCTTGTCCCGGATATGCCGGAGTTTTAACCTTTTCAGGTTTTGCTCTAGGGTTTCACGGTCGGCTATGCCAATATTGCGGATCATTGCGCTCCCCCCATCGTCTGGTAGTAGGCCAGATCACGCTGCTCGACCTGCACATTCAGGTTTGCGGGGAGGGGTTGCGGTTTATGGGCTGGGTTCCCCGGCAGACTCTCCGGCGCCACCGCCTGGCGTTGAAGAATGCGCTTAAGGTACCGTACCCGAAGGACTGGTACTCAAGGGCACGCTGCATGGCCCGGCTAATAGCGGCGGGCGGGTAGACTTCACCCAGATCCGCGATCTTTGCATTTGATTCCGGAGTGTCCCCACCCGGCTTCGGCTCAGACCCTGTAGATAGGCTGGGGCTTCAGGCGCCAACGCCGCAAACCTGGCCTGCAGTGGGTGGGAAGGGGTTTTCCGTTCCCGGAGCCGCTGGTGTTCGGGGTAATGGTCATCCCGGATGATGCGCTTCCCGCGGCCGTATGTTAGCTGGATGGTGTCAACTACCTGCCACCCATCCAAAAGCTCCAGATGCTTTTCATACCGCCGGAAGCACACTTTCCGACGGGCAAAGCTGGATGATACCGAATACTGGTTACCCTGAACGGAAATCAGGTTAGTGCGAGTGGCCTGCCGCTCCTCGATTGTAAACGGCATATCAACTTGGGCCGGCACAGGCTTTAGATATTCGTGTTCTACTGCCAACCGTTCCCACGGGACTTCCCTGGTGGTTCCGTGGACCCGGGGATTGGCTTCTTCGTTGCACCAGGCAAGGGCCTGGCGATTAAGGTCATCTAGGCCATCATACTCAAGGCCGTAAAAGAAACCCCGGCGTACATACTTAACCTGTGATTCTACCTTGCCCTTGGTTTCGGGATCATTGATCCAGCAGGCCCGGGGAATGAATCCGTAGGTCAGGGATAGGTGCAAAAGGTTTTCGTTAAAGCGGACTACGCTGCCCACCCGCTCGGAAACCACGACCTTGGCGTTATCAAAAAGAACGTCCCGAGGCACGCCCCCGATGTATTCAAAGGCCCGATGCATGCAGGAAAGGAAGGTGGCCATATCACCCCTAATGATGAATTCTACGTAACTCACACGTGACCAGCATAGGGTGAAGACAAAAGCATAAAGTTTGTAGCGAACACTTTCAACCACGATTGTGCCGAAATGGCCCCAATCGACCTGAGCTTGCTCCCCGGGCAAGGTCTTAAAAGGTTTATATTCACGGTACTTTTGCGGGCGAACGGACTGAACATAACGCCGCACTGTGCGTTCCGAACCTTGATAGCCGCGCTTTAAAATCTCTTTATTGAGACGGTATGCCGATAATTCAGGGTATTCCTCCAAACGGGCCATGATATAATCGCGGTAAGGGTCAATTAACTGTGGTCGGCGGCTGTACCGGGGTTCTATCAGTTTCTCTGTTGTTCCATTCCAGTATTTGCTTACGGTAGTCCGGCTGATTCCCAGCCTCCTGGATACGGCCCTTTGCGATAGGCCCTCCTCCTTTAAGCGCACAATGTCCACGATGGTGGCCACCTCCGTCAATTTTGGCTCACTCCCTCATTCTCTGGTTTTGGTGCTGCTCACACACCAGAGATACATTTAGGGAGTGGGCCTTGTTTTACCTGCGTTACCAGTTGCAGGTGGCCTAATTTTCGTGGCCATTTTTGTTCATTTTATAGTGGCCGGTAACACTTATTGAGTCGTCAGTAGGGAAAATCGCTTTTACTTTCGTAAATTTCCGCACCATTCTGTGGTATGCTTCCACCGCGTTTGTTGTGTATATCAGGTGCCGGATTTGCTCTGGATAGTTAAAGAAAGTGGTTAGTTCAGCCCAATTTGCGTCCCAAGAGCGCATAATCGATGGATATTTTTTATCCCATTTTTCCCGAAACTCCTCTTTTGAATACTCCGCGTCGTCAAGATTTACCGCGCCGTAAATTTTCTTAAGATCGGCACAGATTTGCTTTCTGTCTTTAAAAACACTGCAGGTGGGAGAAATCCAGAATCATGAGAATCTGGCTATTTTCCCGCTGCTGCATGCTGAGTTTGAGGAACCTGGCTATATATTGCTGGATGAGGCACTAACGCATGATGTAATCTATTAAAATAAAAAAAGCCCATTTTATGGGCCAATTAATAATTTAGGTGATTGTTATCTCGTTATGATAATAGTTTTATATTCTATATTCAATGGTTTCGGTCTCATTCAGTATCTCATGAAGAAAACTGCCTTTCTGTTCCTGCGCTTGGTCGAGTTCTTCGGGGGCATATCCACGTACTTCTATAGGTTCTAAAACTTCGGCCAGGACATCCCCGAGAACCTCCCAGCGCTTCCAAAGGGGCATACCCCTGAACGCTGTAGAAACGATAATAAGATCAATATCGCTATTCGGGCCAGCGTTGCCCTTTGCCTGAGATCCAAACATATATGCCGTAAGGATAGGAATCCCTTTTTGTGATAGAGTGATCAGGTATTGATTAACGATTTCATTTACACGGTTTGTTGTTTTAGACATTTAATCACATCCTCCGTCCGTTTTAAATAATCAAGGGCAACATGGCGGGGGTATTCATCTATTGCTTGCTTTAAATCTTCAGGATATCTTGTGATTATTCCGGCCAGGCTCAAGCGGCTTATATACTTAACTTGTTCAGTTGTTAAAACGACATTTCCAAGCTTTAAAAGGCTAATCAAATTGTGCGTTTTTGGCGGTGCCTTTTCCGTTTTTTTAACAACAAAAGCTTTTAGTGCTTTTTCAATTGCTAGATGACACATAAAAATAGTATAAATATATCTACGGGAACGATAAAGGCTTTTTGCTGTTTCCAGGTCATATTCAGCCTGACAAAGCCATTCTTTAACAATGGGGTTCAAAGACATAGCCCTCCAGAAACAACTCTTAAAGTAATTGTCCTTTACACTATACCATATTATGTAAGAAAGTACAATCTTGAGGCACTACATTCATGAAAACGAATCACGGCGCCTTGAACCCTTAATTATGGAAAATACCCTTGTATTCCATGAGCTGTTATAGAAAGCCTATTATTTGCTTTCTTTTTAACACATTACCTTTTCGATGACCAATAAATGTTGGCAGATTAATCAGCTATTCGTATACCGACGCGCTCAGTCTAGTCGTGGCTGCGCCGACTAGGCTAGCAGGTTTGCCCCCTCCATGTAAAGGCTTCCCCTTTGGGTGGCCTATCGGTCCGTGCCGGCTAACAGCCAGTCTTGGCCCTGCCTACTATAATCGCTTCGCCGGAGATGGCTGTCCACCAGCTTTTTGGCCAGAAAAGCTTTGTATGATAAGTTCTTGTAGGAATTATTGTTTCAAGCCAGATCCCTGATAATAGCTGCAGGGCGCAGGTCAAAATGCTCCCTAACCAGATCCGCCAACATTTGCTCGTCAACCCTGCCGGTACCGAAAGTATCTACCATTATGGAAACGGGGTTAGCTACCCCTATCGCGTAGGCTACCTGAATCTCGCACTTTTCGGCCAATCCCGCCGCCACTATATTTTTGGCGACATACCTTGCGACGTAGCTGGCGGAGCGGTCGACCTTGGTGGGGTCATTCCCGGAGAAGCATCCTCCGCCGTGCCGGGCCATTCCGCCGTAAGTGTCTACAATAATTTTACGCCCGGTAAGGCCTGTGTCGCCCTGCGGCCCGCCGATAACAAAGCGTCCGGTTGGGTTGACAAAGTAACGGGTAGATAAGTCCAGAAATTCAGCCGGGACAACCGGCTTGACCACCTGCTCCAGCACGTCGCTGCGGATTTCCTCCAGGGGCACTTCAGAGTGGTGCTGGGTAGAAATAACAATGGTATCTACCCGGATCGGACGGCCGTTTTCGTATTCAACGGTGACCTGGGTCTTGCCGTCCGGACGGAGGTAGGGAATCTGCCCGCTCTTTCTAACCTCAGCCAGCCGCCGTGCCAGGCGATGGGCTAGAAATATGGGCATCGGCATCAATTCCGGCGTCTCTCTGGTGGCATAGCCGAACATCAGGCCCTGGTCTCCGGCCCCGACAGCGTCCAGATCATCCTCTGTGGCCTTACGGTCACGGGCCTCCAGTGCCCTGTCCACTCCCTGGGCAATATCGGGAGACTGCTCGTCAATTGAAGTTACACACATCCAATTACCTGCAGGTAAATTATAAACATTTTTCACCCTCCTATCTTAATATTTGAATATTTGTAACGGCCAGCGAGGCAGACTTAAAAAAACCAAAGCGAGAAATCTGCTGGAGCGGCTTGATAAGACACATACCTCTCCTCCCAGTACCACAGGATTGCTGCCCGCAGAGGCGGTAATCGTGCTACAATTGCTGTAGGCCATAGCATATTGATATCATTTATCACATGTTAAAGAAACGCATGCAGTATATTGAACTTGGTACAAATTACTTTGACAAGCGCCGTGTAAATGCCACAGCTAACCGTGCTGTAAAAAGGCTTGAGTCCTTAGGATATAAAGTTACATTGGAAATGGTTGCCTAAATATAGCCCAGAAAAAAGCCGTATTCTTCTTCAACCATTTGCTTATTATGGTCTTAGTTTAACGTTGTCTTTTATGAACAATTGTTTTCAGAGGATTGGAATAAGTGCTTGCGAAATAAATTACAATAAGCGGCAGAACTCGTCGAGATACACACGTTATGGAAGCGTATCGGTACAGTGGTCAACTAGAGGCTGATCTAAGAGCTGTATACACCATAGGAAAACAGAATTGCGAGTCGCACTTATTCGACCACTGCCCAGGCAAAATGCTGATGTTCGCACGCATAATAACCGTCCTTGCGTCCCTGGAAGTAGCGTTCTTGGATATCGGTTGGGCTCAAATCCTCATGGAGACGCAAGCCTATACTTGTGAGTTCCATAGCGAGCGTGGACGGATCAAAGCCCGTTATCATCGGTTCGCCCACCTGCCGCACACTCTCCATCTGCACTTGCATGCGTTTAGCCGCTCTCTCGGGGACAAATGCGTCGGTATCCAGGTAATCGAAAATGACCGTGCTACCCGCAGGGGTGACATCGGCGATGTCACGCAACGTGGCGAACACTGAATCGCGGAGCAAGTAATAGGTAACGCCCAGCCAGCTAAATAAGCTTTGGGCCTGCGGATCATACGATGACCGCGTGAGTGACGCTGTCAGACTCTCCTGCTCGAAATCCACTGGAATAAAGTGAAGTTGTGCTGGATGTTCCATGCCCACCTCAGCGAGGCGACGGCGTTTATATGCTTGCGTGACAGGATGGTCGACCTCAAATACCTGAAGCTGATCTAACATCTCAGGTCTCCGAAAAGCAAAGGTATCCAACCCTGCTCCGAGGATCACATACTGCTTCACCCCCTGTTTGACAGCTTTCTCAAGGGTGTCTTCCGTATACCTCGCACGGCCGAGGGTCATGGGTAGGGACGGTATGAGGCGCATCACCCATGCCAGGGCGGTCGCATGGTCAGGGTACGACGAAGCACGTTCAGGGTCGTAAAGCTTAAGAGCCTCCGCCAGACCCCTTTCGATGAGTGGTCCCCACCCCTCCGGAATGAAACGATAGGCCAGAAAGTCATCAGCGATCTTGGATTCATCGTGCATGGCATGGTAGCTACGCATGTAGGCCAGAATTATTGCGGTCATGCTGACTTGAGCCTCTTTCATCTAAAATCCTCCTCTTCAACTTAATTGGTTGATATGTTAAATAAATACTGTATGGTCATATTATGCCATATAGCAAGGTAACTGGTAAACTATAAAAAAACTTCATCATGAGAGTCATCGGCCATCTGTTCCGCTAATAACGGCAATTGATAGAGGAAATCTTTCAAAGCTACCAAAATCCGTTGCAGAGCTTCTGCTTATAGTAATGTTCCTGATCTCATTCACAGCAGTAAAAGAACAAATCTCCCAGTGACCGTGCGTCGGTTGAGTTGCGGCATTCAAGAGAAAGCATTATATAACGAATAAAACTATGCTGGTGTGGACTACCATAGAGTGTAAGGAGCTGACATCAGGGTAAGGAACAAAGAACTTTCTTACGGCTTCCCGACTTTTACAGTTTAAAAAAGGTGATAAGCCCGTGGTTGTTTAAACTACGGGCTTTTTCGCGGTTGGCTCGTATATGAATCGTGTTATGCTAAAGCGATTTTTTTCAGAAACTTGTTGAACACCTCCTGCCGCAAATAAATATTGTAGCAATCGGCGCCATACGTATCCTGAATTAACTTGTAGTCCAGTGCAATTTCATCTTCGTTCGTAAAGGCCAGCGTATCCACAAGCTTGCCTTTTTTGTCACGTATTTTTTGAAACGCAATTGCACCGCCGACATCATCAAGGTGGATGATGCCGCCCTTCAAAACCTGACATGTCGCGGCGCCCAATGCTCTTGCGATCCGCTCTGCTGACAGTACTTTTTCTCCCATACGGTGCTGAATAATTCGGATGATGAGGAGCGCAACAAAGCAAATTAGGAAATGCGCACGGATATGCTCATTCTTGCTAACTGTCCATAAAGGATAATCCATAGGTTGGCCGTACAAAATGAACGCGATCCGCATAGGTCTCACAGGTCTGGATCAACTCCCGCTGCTGCAGGTTTGATCCGCCAATTACCAGCCCGATGCGTCGGGGGTCCACTGTATCCAATTTCGCCTCGTCCCAGGCTTCCTGCAGGGTAATCATGGCCACCTGCCCCGAAAAGGATACCGTCCGCAACAATCGCTTTGAGAAACGTTCCGGGCACTCCAAAGAAGGAATCTCCGCGCCTAAAAATGAAGTCCCTTTTTGTCGGCCGCACCGCTGCATTACACCAAACGCATGCCGGCCTTGCAGCAATGCTGAGGTAAAGGCTTCTTTCCCCTGCCCGATGGCGCAAGTGACACCAAGGCCTGTAATGAAAATATCAGGCTGATTGTAATTTTTCATAAAACACATTGACTAGTTCTCCTATGTTTTTTGCCCCGAATAATTCAACACGTGGAACTCGCAGGGATAAAGCCTCCATAGTCATCATTATGATATCGGCGCGATCCACTGAGTTCGCGCCCAGATCCGCCAATCGATCACCAGGTTTAAATTCATGGTCTTCTAATTCCGGAATCACCTCGCGGCTATGGCGTACGACGAGCGCAAAAATATCCTTTTTATTCATTTGTTCCTCCTATCAAAACGAAATCACCAACTTAATAAAGTCAAAAAGATACCATTTGAAATACATTGGCATTCCAAAAATGAAAAACTATAACAATCCCTCTGTTTTTTTACAACCTCAGTAACAAAAACTAAAGAAGTATTTTTAATAACTCTCTATTAATTAAAAGCTAACCACTAAAGTTAACACTTATCTTTTAATTTGCCTGATTAATCCGGTTAAAACCTTGCCCGGTCCAATTTCTTCAAATTCCATTTACCCAAGGCTCATCAAATATCTAATACTCTCAGTCCATCTGACCGGGTCCCCTGGAGCATTGGCATCAATTACTCCCAGATCCCACAGTGGCTGATGCCATCATGGATAGGCTGGTGCATAATGCCCATAAAATAGACCTAAAGGGTGAATCAATGCGTAAAATCTTGGCCCTTAATCAAAAACAAGCGTTGGATAAAACTAATTAACCCAAAGTGATAAAATTGCATGTAAAACATATTGCCTATTGATTATATTCGGACACTATGTTATGAAAAGATTGCCAGCGTCGTTTCGCTCCGGTTCTGTCCAGAATAAACAGGAATGACTGACCAGATAAAATCGGAATAGGTGTTGGATTTCATCGGAATAGGCACCGAAGTGCGCGGAAAGCCCAGCGGTAAAATGTCAAGCACCTAATCCAATAAAATTGGAAAAATATTTGTCCTAAAAATCCAAAAAAAGCACTAAAAAACTAACCCCAGATATTCAAATGGTAATAACTGGGCAGCCGTGA